>CAZGCB010000117.1:0-7214 GCA_964524065.1 uncultured Caulobacterales bacterium
GTACATCGAGGAAGGCAATCACGGCGGCAAGGGCTCGGAAGCCCACAAGGCGGCCGTGACCGGCGACACCGTGGGCGACCCGTACAAGGACACGGCCGGCCCGGCGGTGAACCCGATGATCAAGATCACCAACATCGTCGCGTTGTTGTTGCTGGCGGCCCTGGCGGGCGGGCACTAAGCCGGCGCGTCTATTGACCGAATTGAGTGTGGAAGAGCGGGCCTTGCGCCCGCTCTTTCTTTGGGGCGTGCCCCTTTGTGTGGGAGCCGCGGCTTTTCCAGGGCTTTGCGATCCCGCGCGATTGACCCAGAGGCCGCCCCCCCTCAGCCTGAAGCCATGAGCGCTGTCCTGATTCGGTCTGAGCCCGCTGACGCGTCCCCGGCCCCCCACGCCGCACGCGCGGAGGCGATGGCGGAGCGCGCGGCGGTTGCGGCCTCGCGCACCATCCGCCGTTTGCCGGCGGAGACGGTGACCCGCATCGCCGCCGGTGAGGTGGTGGAGCGGCCGGCATCGGTTATCAAAGAGTTGGTGGAGAACGCCCTCGACGCGGGCGCGACGCGCGTGGATGTGGTCGCCGATGGCGGCGGCATCGCGCTGATGGAAGTGGCCGATGATGGCTGCGGCATGGACCGCGCCGCGCTGATGGTGGCGGTGGAGCGCCACGCCACTTCCAAGCTCGCGCCGGATGCGCAAGGGCGTTGGGATCTTTTGAATATCGACACCATGGGTTTTCGCGGCGAGGCCTTGCCCTCCATCGCGTCGGTGGCGCGGGTGTCGCTGATCTCCCAAGCGGCGGGCCAGCCGAGCGGTGAGGCGGAGACCTGGCGGCTCGATATTGAAGGCGGCGCCATCCAAGATGGCGGGCCGAAGCCTGCGCAGACTTTGGGTCGCAGCGGCACGCGCATTGTGGTGCGCGATCTGTTTTACGCCACGCCCGCGCGGCTGAAATTCCTGAAGTCGGAGCGGGCCGAAGCCGGCGCCATCACCGACACGCTGAAACGCCTCGCCATGGCCAATCCGCATGTAGGCTTCAGCCTGCGCATGGATGGCCGCCAGCGTTTTCGCTTCACCGCGGACGCCAAGGCTGGCTTGGAGGAGGCGCGCGCGCAGCGGCTGTCCGACCTGCTGGGCCGTGAGTTTGTCGAGAATGCGCTGGTGATTGATCAGAGCCGCGAGGGCATTCGCGTCACGGGATTGGCGGGGCTGCCGACCTATAATCGCGGAACCAATCAGCACCAGTATTTGTTCGTCAATGGCCGGCCGGTGCGCGACAAGCTGCTGACCGGCGCATTGCGCGGGGCGTATCAGGATTATCTCGCGCGCGATCGCCATCCCGTGGCGGCCTTGTCCTTGGAGCTGCCGCCGGAGCGGGTGGACGTCAATGTGCATCCAGCCAAGACGGAGGTGCGGTTCCGTGAGGCGGGTTTGGTGCGCGGGCTGATCCTCGGCGCGCTGCGCCACGCTTTGGCGCGGGCGGGCCATCGCGCCTCCACCAGCGTGGCGGATGCGGCCCTGGGCGCCGCGCGGGCCTATGCCAACCCGGCCCATGCCTATCAGGGCCATTATGGCGCGCGCCCGCCCGCCGGCGGTTGGCTGCAGCCCCAAGCGCCGCGAGAGGGCGCGGCCGCCGCGCCATCCCCTGGTTTCGCCTTTGGCTTTGACGGCGTGGGCGAAGACGGCCAAGCGGCGCTGCCGGGCGTGTCGGACATGTCCGCGCGGGTGGAGCGCTTTGGCGAAGCGGGCGCGGCGCGTGACATCGATTCAGCGCCGCCGCCGGAGCATCCGCTGGGCGTCGCGCGCGCGCAGGTGCACGAGACCTACATCGTCGCGCAAACCCGCGACGGCATTGTTGTGGTGGATCAGCACGCCGCCCATGAGCGCCTCGTCTATGAGCGCATGAAGCGCGCCATGGCGGAGACGGGCGTTAAGCGCCAATCCTTGCTGACGCCGGAGATTGTGGACCTTGAGCCTGACGCCGCCGATCGGGTCTGCGCGCGGGCCGAGCAGCTTTTGCAATTGGGGTTGGGCGTCGAGCCCTTTGGCCCCGGCGCGGTGGCGGTGCGGGAGGTGCCGGCGCTGCTGGGCGATTGCGATGTGCAGGGGCTGGTGCGGGATTTGGCGGATGACGTCGCGGAATTCGACGCGGCGCTCTCCCTCATCGAGCGGCTGGAAGAGGTGTGCTCCACAATGGCGTGTCATGGCTCGGTGCGGTCCGGCCGGCGGCTGACATCTGATGAGATGAACGCGCTCCTGCGCGAGATGGAGCAAGTGCCCCATTCCGGCCAATGCAATCATGGCCGCCCCACCTATGTGGAGCTGAAGCTCAAGGATATTGAGCGTCTGTTTGGGCGACGCTGAACAAAAAAAAGCCGCCCGGCGCACAGGCCGGGCGGTGCAGGTGGTCTTGAGAGGAAATGATCGCGTGCGGTTTTAGAACCGACGGCCGACGCCAGCGCCGACAATGAGCGGATCAATGTCCACATCGGCGTTGACGATGCCGAGTTCGCCCGCATCAATGGTGACGTCGGTGTTGATGTAGACCTTTTTGACGTCGAAGTTCACGAACCACTTCTCGTTGATGTCGATATCCACGCCCGCTTGCAGCGCGATGCCGAAGGAGTCGTCGTAATCGATGCTCTCCAGGGGGGAGCCGCTGGGCAAGTCGTCATTGAAGAAGGTGGTGTAGTTCAGCCCAACGCCCGCATAGGGCTTGACGGTTTCCGTGACGGGATAGTGGTACTGCAGCGTCACCGTGGGCGGCAGCAGCGTCACCTCGCCCAAATCCACATCGCCGAGAGCGGTGTTCACCGCTTCCACATCATGGGGCGTCACCGCGGCGATCACCTCCACCGCGATATTGTCGGTGAGGAAATAGGTGAAGTCGATTTCCGGCACATAGGCGTCGGAAATGTCGGAGTCCCCGCCGATCGGGTCGATGTCGGCGCTGTCATCGGGCAGCACGCCGATGACGCGGGCGCGCACCAAGATGTCGCCCTTTTCGGCGAGGGCCGGAGCGGCGCAAGCGGCGGCCCCCACCGCACCAGCAAGAAGAATGCGAAGCAATGTCATAATGGTTCTCCCCAAACTGTGGAGGCGTCTTCTCATAAGGCGTCTCGTATGACGCCCCTCATGTAGGAGTTGTCCTTCAATAAAGAGAGTGCGCGTATTGTCGCATCTTCATGCGTCACTTTGGCCAGTGGCCAAGCGGCGATATTCGTGGCAGGACTATAGTATGCGGTGCTGTTCGCGCATTTTGCGCTGTTACGACGCGTTCTTCTCCTCAGAAGGGAGGGATTCGCCGCGCCGGCGTGCGTTCGCGCAGGCCAAACGCCCTCATTCGTGGTAAATCCCGCAGACTTTGATCGGCCTGAGGGGACTGCAACCATGCTGCGCATACCGGGATTTGAAGCCATTTCGTGGAATTATGCCGGCATGCAGCTGGCGGAATTGGCGTCATGGATCGTCATAGCCACGCTGATCGGCTACGCCGCGCGGCGGATGGTGGGCGGGGCGCCGCTCTGGGGCCTGTGGGGCGACATGGTGCTGGCCATCGCCGGCGGGTTTCTGATGGGCAATGTGCTGCGCTTTTTGGGGGTGGACCTCACGGCGGTGTTGATGCGCGAGCCCTTAGGCCTCAGCACGCGCATCGCGCTGGTGATCGATGTGGCTTTGGCCTCGCTGGTGGGCGCGGCGTTGTTGCGTCTGCCGCTGCGTTTGTTCAAGCGTTAGGGGCTGGCTTCGCGTGCGACGCCGGAGGGCCTCGCCTGGGATGGACCGCGGGCGCCGCGGCTGAAGGGCCGATCGCTGGCTGAAGCTCTGATGGCGGGCGCTCAGGCGGTGAGGAACACCACGCGCGCGGCGCCGTAAGCGCGGTCGTCATGCAGGGTGAACGCCTCCGGCGCGGTCCAGTGCGTCTCATCGGATCCCATCTCGGCCATGATCAACGCGTCCGCCGTCAGCCAACCGCCTTCGCGCAGGGCGAGCAGCGTCGGCGTGACCAGCGCTTGGCCGTAGGGCGGGTCCAAGAACGCCACATCAAAGGGCGGGCCCAGTCCCGCCGGCTTGACGCCCAGCTGGGTCGCGGAACGGCGGTGAATGCGTGCGGCGCCCATTAAATCAAAGGCTTCCGCGTTCGTACGAATGACGCCGCGCGCGCCCGCATCCGTGTCCACAAACAGGCAGAAGGCGGCTCCGCGCGACAACGCTTCGAAGCCTAACGCGCCGGACCCGGCGAACAGATCCAGTGCGCGCGCTCCGCTGAATCCGCCCGCATCCACAAAGGGCGACCAGGGCGCATGGGCCAGCACGTTGAACACAGCCTCGCGCGTGCGATCACTCGTCGGGCGTGTGGCGCGGCCCTTGGGGGTTTGCAGTGTTCGGCCCTTGAGCCGACCGCCAACGATGCGCATGGTGCGCCTCCGATCATGATGGCGTACGCGCCGGCCTGCGTGATGGGGAACACGCGCCGCCGCGGAGCGGGGGGAGCACTATGGAACAACCCAAGGATCTGGGCGCGCAAGCCTTCTGGCGTGCGGACTTCGCCAACGCCGCCCTCGCGGTGCACAATTCGGCCTCCCGCGATCTGCGTGTGCGGTTGTCCAGCGCGGCGGAGTTGATGCGCTGGGGGGTGATGGCCGTGCTGGCGCTGCAGGCGTTGTTCGTCTTGGCGGCGTGGGGCGTGACGGGCCTGGAGCGGGAGATGGGGGATGTGTCGGGCCTGGGCGTGCGGGTGGCGTTTGGCGCGCTGCCGCAAATGGGCGTGCTGGGCGCCTCTCTCATCGCCATGGGACTTTATCTCGCCCGTGCGGTGGATGATGTGGACGCCCATCGCGCCCAGACCCAGACATTGGAGTTTGTCGGCCGCAATCTGATGGAGCGGATGCGCTATGAGGAATGGCGCGATCACATCCTGTCGGCCGCGGCCAATGACCGGGCGATTTTTTTGGCGCGTTGCACCGGGATTGTGCGGGAGTTCTGCCGCAATCCGGGCGCGGGGCAGGATGATTATGAAGCGGTGCGCGCGGCGTTGCGCGCCGATGTGGCCGAGCCGCATCCGACGCTCGACATCATGAATGCGTTGGATTTCACCGGCCACACCCAGCTGAAGACGCTCATCGCCGGCAAGCGGCGGGAGTTTCGCGATTATGTCGCCTCCATCAAGCGGCGCATGTCGGAGTCCTTCGCCGATCTGCAGGCCGATCCCATTTTTGGCGAGTTGGCCGCGACGGACCCGGTGTCCAACGACAAAACGACCGTAAACGACGCCCGCAGGCGACGCTTTTCGCGCGCCATGCGCCATTTCGCGTGGCTGGATCAGTCGCGCGATCAGCTGGAGACCGGCATGCCGGCTTACCAGCTGGAAGGCATGAAGGCCTTCATGGTGCACGACAATTTTCTGGAGAATCTCGGGGGCCATTTTGCCAAAGCCCGGCGGGTGTTCGCCCTCACCAATGGGGGGTTTTTGGCGCTGTGGGGCGGGATCAACCTGGCCCACATCGCCGCCATCGCTGAGCGTGTGCCGGCGTTTTAGCGCGCGTCCCTGGTGGCGCGAGTGCCCCGCCATGGGCTGGCTGCGCCGCGCTCAAAACCGAAACCTCGTTTGAACCCGCCACCGTAACATTGAACGTCGAATGATGCGGTGTCCTCCGCATTGTGTGCCCCGGCGGCCCAGTGCGGTCGCGCGCAGCGAAGAAGGCGCCTGCATGCCCATTAATGGACTGTCCTATACGGCCCCCGAAGCCACCGCGCTCGCCTCCCTCGATCCGAGCACGCGTGCCGGGCAAACGTCAGGTCCGACATCGGCGCCCTCGGAGACTCCGCCGGCCGCCGCATCGGCTTCGGCCGTGCGCCAGGCCGACCCGGTGGACAGCGTCAACCTGTCCTCTGAAGCCCAAACGGTGCTGGAGACCCAAAGCGACGCCCTTGCCGCCGAGCGCACCCAGGCGCAAACGCAAACCTCCATCGCTAATGGCGAGACCGCGGGCCCGCCGCCGGCGTCCGCAGCGCCCGCTGAACCACCGGCGCCCAGCAGCGCCGCGGGTCGCGCCGATGCTGAGGCGGCGCGCGTGGAGGCCCGTGAGGCCGCCGATGCGCAGCGCGCGACGCAACAAGAAGTGTCGGCCAGCGGCGTGAACGCATCCTCGGTGGTGGCCGCCTATGCCCGGGCGGCGGCCTTGGCGTAGGCCTTGTGCATCGGTGAGCCCGGTGCGCGCGCCCACTGAGCGCGTTTTTGCGTGCGGATTGCGGGTATGACGGGCGTCAACCTGGAGCCAAGCCTGCGCGTTGGGGGCGCGCTGCTGGGGCTGAGCCTTCCCGACAATCCGGGGCGTGGGCCGGCTCCAACCGAGGCGGCCGCGCCCGCATCGGAGCCGCGGGACACCGTCTCCCTTTCCGCCGCAGCGCGTTTGGCGCTGCAAGAGAGCGCCCGGGCGGACGACGAACCGGCCCAAGGTGAGCTGACCGAGGAAGAAAAGGCCCAAGTCGAGGCGCTGAAGGCGCGCGATCGCGAGGTGCGCGCGCATGAGCAGGCGCATGCGGCGGTGGGCGGCGCCTATGCCGGCGCGCCGACCTATGAATATCAGGTCGGGCCGGACGGCAATCGCTATGCGGTGGGCGGTTCGGTGTCCATCGACACCGCGCCGGTGGATGGCGATCCGGAAGCGACGATCGATAAGCTGGAGCAGGTGAAGGCGGCGGCCTTGGCGCCAGCTGAACCGTCGGGCCAGGATCGCGCGGTCGCCGCCCAGGCCGATGCGGGTATCCAGCAAGCCCAAGCGCAGCTGTATGCACAGAAGGCCGATGAATTGGCGGGCCGAGGCGGTGAAGAGGGCGATGCGGCGGAGGGCGCGCCGGAGGCTCAAAATCCGGACGAGGATCCTGAGCGGCCTGATATCGCAGCCATCGCGCAAGGCCTCCTGGCCTATGGCCGGGCGGCGGGGCTGGCCTAAGCGCGCTTGGTCAGCTTGTCGCCTAGCTGTTCGCGCAGCATTTTCGCCGGCGCCTCGGCGACTTCCCCGGCGACTAGCTTGCCGAGCTGAAACGGGCCGTAGGCGGTGCGGATCAGCCGGTTCACTGTCAGTCCAAGGTGTTCCAACGCGCGGCGCACCTCGCGGTTCTTGCCTTCCTTGAGGATGACCGTGATCCACGCATTGGCGCCGTTTTGCCGCTCCAGCTTGGCGTCGATCGGAACCAGGTAGTTGCGGCCGTTCACCTGAAG
>CAZGCB010000118.1:0-7183 GCA_964524065.1 uncultured Caulobacterales bacterium
CTCACCAATATCCGCGCCGCCGGCAAGGATGACGCCGTGCGCCTGACGCCGCCGCGCCGGTTGACGTTGGAGCAGGCCATCTCCTGGATCGATGATGATGAGCTGGTGGAGGTGACGCCCAAGGCCGTGCGGGTACGCAAGCGTTTCCTTGACCCCCATGAGCGCAAGCGTCAGGCGAAGCAGGACGCTGAGGCCGTGGGGTGACGCCCCCGGCTGGGCATGGTGGGGCTGGTTGGGGCGCGTGGGCGTCGGAGGCGGCGCGTCTACTGCCCGCTGAAACGGCGCATGGGCTTGCGATCGCGGGACTGAAGGCGCTGGAGCCCTGGGCCCGGCGGCGCGCGTTGCAGGCAGGCCCAACGGACAGAGAGGTAGGGGCAGAGGCAGGGGCTGGCGCTGAAGCCCCGTCCGCTGCGGGCGTGGATAACGCTCAGCCGGATGCTGCTTCATCCCAACCGAATGCGGCGCCTGTGGATCTCTCCACGCGCCTTTTGGGTTTGGAGCTGCCGCATCCCGTTGGCCTGGCCGCGGGCTTTGACAAGGGCGGCGAGGTTCCCGACGCCTGTTTGGCGCTGGGCTTTGCGTTTGTGGAATGCGGCGCCGTGACGCCATTGCCCCAGCCGGGCAATCCCAAGCCGCGCGTGTTTCGCGATGCGCCCAATGGCGCGGTGATCAATCGGCTGGGTTTTAATTCCGACGGGCTTGAGGCCATGGTCGCGCGCCTGCGGCGGCGGCGGGAGTTTGAGGCGGCCACCGGCGCGACGCTGGGCGTGGTGGGGATCAATCTCGGCGCCAATAAGGACAGCGCCGATCGCGCGGGCGACTATGCGACATGCTTGAAAGCGCTGTGGCGGTTGGCGGATTTCTTCACCATCAACATCTCCTCGCCCAATACGGCGGGCTTGCGGGACCTGCAAGGCCGCGGGGCTCTTGGTGATTTGCTGACGCGTACGGGCGAGATGCGGGCAGGGCTGGCGGGCGATCGCGCGGCCAAGCCGCTGCTGGTGAAAATCGCCCCGGATTTGGATGAGCCCGCTTTGGACACGCTGCTGGCCACCGTGCGTGAAAGCGGCGTGGTGGATGGCCTCATCGTCTCCAACACCACGCTGGCGCGGCCGGCGCATTTGGAGCAGGCCTTCGCCGCGGAGACGGGCGGGCTGTCCGGCCGGCCGCTCTTTGAGCGCTCAACAGAGATGCTCAAGCAATGCCGACGGGCCTTGGGGCCGCGCATGACGCTGATCGGCGTGGGCGGTGTGGAGGACGGGCGTACGGCCTACGCCAAAATCCGCGCGGGCGCCGCGGCGGTGCAGCTTTACACCGCGCTGGTGTATCAGGGGCCGGGCGTGGCGCGGCGGATTGTGCGCGAGCTTGAGGCGCTGCTGGCGGCTGACGGCCTCACCCGGCTGGCCGATGCGGTGGGGCTGGATGCGCGCTAGGCGGGCGCCGTCTGCGCGGGAATGGCGCGGACAATCGCGCGATAGCCAAGGCCGAGCGTGATGGCGCGCCAGATATAAAACGTCAAAAACGCCGCCCACATGCCATGGGCGCCAAAGGCGGGGCGCAGCACGGCGTCCGCCGCAAGATAGAGCACCAGCGTGGCCAGCATGGCGTTGCGCATGGCCGGCCCGCGCGCGGCGCCAATGAAAATCCCGTCCAGTTGCCAGGCGGCGGCGCCGATAAAGGGAATCGCCGCGCAATAGGGCAGGAATTCCAAGGCGCTGGCGCGCGCGTCGGGATCGCTGATGAGCTGACGCAGCACATCGTCACCGAACAACAAGGTGAGGCCGGCGCAGAGGACGCCGCTGCCCACCGCCCATTCGCTGGTGATGCGCACGGCCCGTTTCAGTTTGGCGCGCGATTTTGCGCCCACCGCTTCGCCCACCGTGCTTTCCGCGATGAAGGCATAGGCGTCGAGCACGCAGGCCCAGACGGTGACGAACTGCATCAGCACATGGGTTCCAGCGAGCACGGCGGCGCCTTGGCCGGCGGCGGCGTTCACAAACCAGGACATGCCGGCGATGAGACACACGGTGCGGATGAAGAGATCGCGATTGACGCCGAACAACTGGCGCAGCGGGCCCGGCGCCAGGATGGCGCGCCAGTCCAAGCGCCGCGCTTGCTGCACGTCGCCGGCGCGATCACGGCGCACCAGCACCAGCACGATCAGGAAAGCGGCGCTGACTTGCGCCAGATCGGCGATCACCGTGGCCCAGGCGACGCCCGCGACGCCCCAATCCCAGTGCAAGACGAACAGGATATCGAGGGCGATGTTCACCGCGCTGTGGGTGGCCGTCACCACCAGCATGAGGCCTGGGCGGCGTCGGCCGATCAGCCAGCCCGTCATGGCCATGGCGGCGAGCACCGCCGGGGCGCTCCACAAGCGAATGCTCACATAGGTCGCGCCGGCGGCCTCCACATCCGCCTCGCCCTGCAAGAGCGCAAAGCCGGCGAAATTGATCAGCGGCCGGGTGGCGAGCAGCACGAGGCCGAGGACGATCCCAAGCCCGGCCGCACGCACTAGGGCCAGCTGGATCTGCGTCGGATCGGCCCGGCCCACCGCTTGGGCGGTGAGGGCCGTGGTGCTCATGCGCAGGAAATAGAGGCTGGAGATCAGCACATTCAGCACGGTTGCACCGAGGGCCACGCCGCCTAGATCGGTTTTGTCGCCGGCCATGCCGATGACGGCCGTGTCCACCAAACCGGCCAGCGGCGCCACGGCGTTGGCGGCCATGAGCGGGACGGCCAGGCGCAGCGTGGACCAGCGCGTCAGCATGGGCGGCAGGGTGGTCATCGGGCCCTCAAGGCGGGGATGGTGCGTGACACGGGGCGCGGAGCGCCTAATTCCCTCCTTATGCACCACTTTATCTCCACGCTGCCTGTCGTGCATCACCCGGCCTATGCGCCGCGCGACATGCCGGAAGGCCATCGCTTTCCCATGGGGAAGTTTGCGCGGGTGGCGGAGATTGTGAGCGCGCAAGGCCTGGCGGGGCCGGAGGGCTTGTTGACGCCGACGCCGGCCAGTCACGCCCAGCTCAGCCTGGCGCATGATCGGGACTATGTGTCTTCGGTGTTGGAGGCGCGGGTGGAGCCCAAGCGCGCGCGGCGCATCGGCTTTCCCATGATCGCGTCCGTGGCGCGCCGGTCCGCCGCGGCCGTGGGCGGGACGCTGCTGACGGCGCGGCTGGCTCTCCAGCATGGCGCGGCGTGCAATACCGCTGGTGGCAGTCATCATGCCGATCAGGAGGGTGGGGCGGGCTTTTGCGTGTTTAATGATGTGGCGGTGGCCGCCCATGTGTTGCTGGCGGAAGGGGCGATCCGCTCCGCGCTGGTGATCGACTTGGACGTGCATCAGGGTGACGGCACGGCGCGGATTTTCGCTGAGGATCCGCGCGTTTTCACCTTCTCGATGCACTGCGCGCAGAATTGGCCGCACCGTAAAGCCGCCAGCGATTGGGACGAGGCGCTGCCCAAGGGGACGGGCGATGCGCCCTATCTGGAGCGTTTGGCGATCGTGTTGCCGGGCTTGTTGGCGCAGAAGCCGGATGTGGTGTTCTACAATGCCGGCGTGGATCCGCATGAGGAGGACAAGCTCGGCCTGCTCAGCTTGAGTGATCAGGGGCTTGCGGCGCGTGATCGTATGGTGGCTGAGGCATGCGTTGCGGCGGGCATTCCCATCGCCGGCGTGTTGGGCGGCGGTTATACGCCCTGCCTCGACACATTGGCGCGTCGGCACAGTTATGTGCATCAGGCGTGCGCGGCCGCGCTTAGCCGGGCCGCTTACGGATCGCCAGGCGCGCCAAGAGGGGCCGTAAGGGCAGAAACAGCCGATAGGCCAGCTCCATCACCCAGATGAAAGGCGGGGCGCCGGCGATGGGAGCGAGGCGTCGCCAGCCGGGTAGCTGCCTCCAAATCGCGACAAACGCCCGTGCGCCGGATACCACTTGGCCGTCGGGGCGCACCACATGCAGGCGTTTGAGGGCTGTGTTTTCGTCAATCCCTGCGGCCGCCAGCGCCGCGCGCGCCGCCTGCGGATTGGTGGCGTCGACAAATTGGAGCGCGCCCTCGCGATCCAGCCGCCGATAATGGGCGACCTCGATCGAACACAAAGGGCAGTCCCCATCATGAAACATGATGGCTGGGGGGGCGTTGGGAGCGCCAGCGCTTTTGGACGTCACATCGCTCATGATTAGTCATATAAGCGTGCGGCGCGTCCCGGCATCGTCGTCGGCGCGATCGTGAACGCTTTTCGCCATCAGCCGCTCCCAGGAGATCCCCATGAGCATCGCCGTGATCGGAGCTGGAATCGCCGGGGCCGCCTGTGCGCGCCGCTTGGTGGAGGCCGGCCGGACTGTGGTGCTGTTCGACAAGGCGCGCGGGCCGGGCGGGCGCATGTCCACACGTCGGGCCGAGACGCCGCTGGGAACCGTCGCGTTTGACCATGGCGCGCAATATGTCACCGCGCGCTCGCCGGCTTTCGCAGAGGCGATGGAGGGCTGGCGCGCAGCCGGTGCGGCGGCGGCGTGGCGAACGGACTTTGGCGTGTGGGATGATAGCGGGCCGGCGCCGGTGGTCCCCAGCACCACACGCTGGGTGGGCGCGCCGGGCATGAACGGTTTGGTGCGCGCGGCGCTCGCCGGTTTGGACGTGCGCTTTAATCAGCGCGTCGCGGGCCTGACGGGGGCGGCGGGCGCCTGGCGCCTGCGCTTTGAAAACGGTGAGGAGGCCGGCCCCTTTGACGCGGTGGTCTGCGCCACGCCGGCGGAGCAGGTGGCGCCGCTGTTGGGCGATCCATCGCCGCATCTGGCGGAACAGGCCGAGGCCGCGGCCAGCACCCCGTGCTGGACCGTGATGGCGGTGCTGCCCCATGCGGCCACCATCGTTTATAGCGCCATGGCGTGGACCGATTCCCCGCTGGGGTGGGTCGCGCTGCAAGATGCCCGACCCCAGCGCGCGGGCGCACCCGACGGGGCCCAAGCCTGGATCCTGCAGGCGAATTCGCGCTGGTCGCGCCAGCATTTGGAGGATGAGCCGGAGGCGGTGATCGCCGCGTTGGTGACGGCGTTTCGCGCGCGCGTCGACGCGCCAGAGCCCATTTGGACCGCCGCCCATCGCTGGCGCTTTGCGCAGGTAGAGCACGCCGCCGGCGCGCCCTTTGGCTGGGACGGCGCCCAGCGTTTGGCCACTTGTGGCGACTGGCGCTTGGGCCCGCGTGTGGAGTTGGCCTGGACGTCGGGCGATGCGTTGGGGCGGGCTTTGGCGCGGGTTTAGTCGCGCCGCTCGCCAGCGTCCCGCTCGGCGAAACTGCGGTTGAGCCGGGTTAACTCAGCGACGATTTGGCGTCGTTGCGCCGCTTCCCCGTCGTGCGCATTCACCAGAAGCCGCAACGCGTCACGGTAAACGCTCTTGATCCGTGGATCGATGACGGCCCCCTCCATGCGTCGGCGCACTTGCTGCCCCAGCGCTTTGAGCGCTTCGGCCAGCGCTTGATCGCCCAGCGCCGCCGCATCGCCGCGGGCTGTGGCGGCTTGCGCGGCCAGGGCCTCCAACTCGCGCAGATCCAACGCGTCCAACGCGTCGAGCCGATCGAGCAAGCCCAGCAGGCTTTGACGTGACAGTCCGTTCAACGCGGCCTCCTCGGCGGGCGTCAGCCCTTCGACATCGCAGCGGCGTCGGCCCGGCGTCATGTCCGCGGGGGCTGTCATGCGCCGCCGGTCGGGGCCGCTATAGCCTAGCGTGCGCACGAACAGGCGCGGGTTCGCCGCTGCGGCGCCCACTTCGCTGATCACGTGATGCAAGGTGACGGGTTGGGTGAGAACGCCATTGGCGCCGGCTTCCAGCGCCTCGCGTTGCACGCGCGCTTCGCCCCGCTGATCGTGCCGGTCGGGCACCAGGAAGATCAGTCGCTGGCGCGCCGCCGTATCGCCACCGGCTCGTAAATGACGTGTCAGATCGGGGCCATGCACCGCGTCCATGCGCCAGGCGCTGATCACCACATCGGCTTGGTTTGTGGCGATATGCGCCAGCGCCTCGGCGCTGGAGACTCCGTCGACTTGGACCAACTTGGCGCGCCGCAGGAGCTTTTGCAGATGTCCACGCAGCAGATCGCCATCGGCCACCACCAAGGCGCGGAGCTGATCCAGGCTGGCGGGCGCAGGAGCGGAATGCACGCCGGGTGCGAGTTTGGGGGGCGTGATCATAGCGCTCAGCTGGCGAGACGCTGGGCCTGGCGGATGCGTTTGGCCACGACTTTTTGCAGGCCGGTCACCGTGGCGGCCCGTTGCGGATCGTCTGGATCGATGATCAACAGGCGGCTCAAGGCCGATGCGTGCATGAGCAAGACTTCGCGATCCAAGCGGCCATTGGCGCCCATGCCCTCCATGTACCCCAACAGCGATTGGGTGAGCGTTTCAAACTCGGGATCGCTGTGGCGGCGCACCGTGGCGAGGAGTTGGCGCACGGCGGCATGCAAATGTTGCAATTGGCGGCGGTTGGTCACGTCGACTTCGCGCACGGCCTGCGTCAGCATCATCAACTCGGCGCTGATGGCGTCCTCGAACGCTTTGCGTTTTGCCGAGCCATCAGTGGTTTCCAGGGGGTCATTGAGCCGGCGCTTTGTCCCGCCATAGAGCGCGGCGCTGCGCCGTCGGCGGCACGGGCCGACATAAGCCGGCGAGCGCACAAAGCTGCGCGGGCGTAAAAAGCTGGCGTTGAGGCGTTTCACCACCGCCTGGGGAGTGATGGGTTTGGTGATGAACTCGGTGATGCCGGCATCGCGCGCTTCGACGATTTCGTTTTCTTGATTGGCGCTGGTGATCAGTACGATATGGGCGCTGCTGTTGGGGGAGTCGGCCGACTGGCGCACCCATTTGGTGAACTCCAGCCCTGAGAGCCCGGGCATATGCCAGTCCGTCAGCACGAAACTGGGCACCACATCGCGGAACGTCTCGATGGCCTCGCGGCCATCACCGGCCAGGCTGATGCGCTCCATGCCCATATCGCGCAGCAACTCGCTGAGCAGACCCCGCATGAAGCGGTTGTCTTCTACGATCAACATCGGCTGTTGTCGGACGTCTGGATGCAGCTGATTCATCGGCCTTCATCACGCTGTGCGCAAGAAGGCTAGGCCGCTGCGGTAAAAATCCCTTGAAAGTGGAGGCGCACACTCGCCCCTGCGACGTTAAGTCTC
>CAZGCB010000119.1:0-7075 GCA_964524065.1 uncultured Caulobacterales bacterium
CGCGCAGCTGGCCAAGCACGATATCGGCTGCAGCGTGTTGTGCCCGGCGTGGGTCGACACTGACATTTACAAAAGCGCGTTCCAGGCGCCCTCAAGTACCGGCGTTGATGTCGAGGCGGCGATGCAATCGCCTCACTTTCAAAAGATGCAGGCCGTGGTCCAATCCGGCCTATCGGCAGATCTGGTCGGGGCGTGGACGGTGGACTGTATGCTGGCGGATCGGATGTACATCTTCACCCATCCCGAATTTCTGCACGCCATCGACGATCGCATGGCGCACATCCGCGCGGACTATCAGGCCTGCGCGGATGACCCGCGTTTTACGGCTGGCGGCTAACGGCGCCGGGGCCCTCGCCGTCTCTGCGCTTGCCGACGCCGTGCGACGCGCGCGGCTTACGCTGGCTGGGCGTACCCCAAACCGCGCAGCGCGGTGGTGATTTCCTGCAGAATGGTCGGATCGTCGATCGTCGCCGGCGTGGCGACCTGATGGCCGTCGGCGATGCGCGCCATGGTTCCGCGTAAGATCTTCCCCGAGCGGGTCTTGGGTAAGCGCTCCACCACCACCGCCAGTTTGAACGCCGCCACAGGGCCGATGCGATCGCGGATGAGCGCGACCGCTTCATCACGTACGCTCTCCGGCGTCTTGGCGCACCCGGCGTTGAGGCACAAAAAGCCCAGCGGCAATTGCCCCTTCAGCGTATCACTCACGCCGATGACCGCCGCCTCGGCGATGTCGGGATGGGCGGTGAGCACCTCCTCCATGGCGCCGGTGGAGAGGCGGTGGCCGGCGACATTGATGACATCATCCGTGCGCGCCATGATGTGGAGATAGCCGTCCGCGTCGAGCACGCCGGCGTCACCTGTCTCATAATATCCTGGGAAATGATCCAAATACGCCTTCTGGAACCGATCATCCGCGTTCCACAAAGTGGGCAGTGTTCCCGGCGGCAATGGCAGCTTCGCACACACCGCCCCCAGCGTTCCGGCGGGAACGGGATGACCGCCTTCGTCCAAAATCTGGATATCCCAGCCGGGCATCGGCACGGTGGCGGAGCCATACTTGATCGGCAGGCGCTCAATACCGACCGGGTTGCCGCAAATCGTCCACCCGGTTTCGGTCTGCCACCAATGATCGATGACGGGCACATTGAGGTGGCTTTCCGCCCATTGCACCGTGTCGGGATCGGCCCGTTCGCCGGCTAAAAACAAGGTGTGCAAGGAGCTGACATCATAATCGCCGATCAGCGCGCCTTCGGGGTCGGCCCGTTTAATCGCGCGCAGCGCGGTGGGGGCGGTGAAGAGCGTTTTCACTTTGTGATCTTGGATCACGCGCCAGAACACGCCGGCATCGGGCGTGCCCACCGGCTTGCCTTCAAAGATGATGGAGGTGCAGCCATGCAGAAGCGGCCCATAGACGATGTAGGAATGGCCGACCGCCCAGCCGACATCGGACGCGGCCCAATACACATCCCCCGGCTCGACATCATAAATGGCTTTCATGGACCATTTGAGCGCCACCATGTGTCCGCCGCTGTGGCGCACCACGCCCTTGGGCTGGCCCGTGGTGCCTGAGGTGTAGAGGATGTAAAGCGGCTCAGCCCCGCCCACCGGATCGCACGGCGCCGGCGTCGCATCGGCTTGGAAGGCGGCCCAATCCACATCGATGGGATTGTTGAGATCTGCAGGCGCTTGCGGACGCTGATAGATCACGCACAGGTCCGGCTTGTGCCGCGCCAGCGACAGGGCGCGATCAATCAGGGGCTTATAGGCCACCACCCGGCCCGGCTCGATCCCGCAGGACGCGGCGATGATCGCCTTAGGCTCGGCGTCGTCGATGCGCACCGCCAGCTCATTGGCGGCGAAACCGCCAAAAACCACCGAGTGAACAGCGCCAATGCGCGCGCAGGCCAGCATGGCGATGGGCGCCTCAGGGATCATCGGCATATAGATGACCACGCGATCGCCCTTGGCGACGCCGCGGGCTTTGAGCGCGCCGGCCAAGCGCGCGACAGCCTCTTGCAGCTCGCCATACCGGATGGTGCGCGCCGCGCCGGTGATCGGGCTGTCATAGATGAACGCCGCTTGCTCGCCGCGCCCGGCCTCCACATGGCGATCCACACAATTGTAGCAGGTATTGCCCTCGGCATCGGCGAACCAGCGATAAAACGGCGCCTGGCTGGCGTCGAGCACCTGCTGCGGCGGCCGGGTCCACGCGATAGCCTGAGCGGCGTCTTTCCAAAACCCTTCTTTGTCGGTGCGCCAGGCCTCGTAGACATCGTGGTACTTCATCGTCCGGCCTCCATTGGCGGGGCAGCCTCGGTGCTCTGGGCCCCCACGCGCGGGCACGGGGGCGGTTGTATCGGTACCGGTCATGGTAGGAGGGCGCCCTGCTAGCGGGCAATGAGGCTTGAGTCCGCGGCAATGGGTCGCTGGCGTTGGCTGACCGCGCCCCAAGGCGTCCCACGGCTCTTGTCCAGCGGTCTTGTCCGTTACGACAGCCAACGACGTCGCGCCGCCCATCCCAGTCCTAGGCCGTAAGGCGGCGGACAACACGCCACACCATCTCGGCGATGAGAGCCGCCAGCAGCGACGCCGCCACCAGCGGTAAAAACACCGCCAAAACGAGGATGGCGACCATGACGGCGGCGCTGAGCCGGCGATCCTCCGGCAGCGGGGGCACGCCAAGCGCGCCGCGCGGGCGGCGGCGCCACCACATCCAGGCGCCCGTCACCGCCAACGCCACCACGCCCAAGGCCGCCACAACGCCCAAGACTTGATTGGGCCAACCAAACAGCGCGCCCTCATGCAAGGCGATGCCGATGGACACGGTGCGCTGCACGACATGATGATCGCCAAAGGCGATGCGCATGATCTCCGCGCCCGTCCAGCGATCATAATGGACGGTCACCCGATGCGGCCGGTTTTGCGTCATGGAGCGCACCGTCCACACGCCATTGGCGCCGCGGGGCGGTTGGATCTCCACCGGTGGCGGGAAGTGTTGCGGCGCCACGCGCTCGACAATGGCCTGGAGCGGCACAGGCTCTGCGCCCGCCATGCCGGGGGAGGATGTGAGCGTCACCGTACCGCCATCGCCGGCGCTGCGCTCCCACAAATCGAGGCCGTCGGTGAGCGGGAGCGTCGGCTGTGCGCCGGACTGCAGCGTGACCACCCATTCCTGGCCCGGCCCATCCCAGCCGGCGACGGTTTTGACGCGGTCAAAGCCCCCGCCCCAGACTTGCGTCCAGGGCAAGCCAGACAGCAGAAGGATCAGCACCAGCAGGCCGATCCAGGCGCCGCCGGCGCCATGCAGCCGCCGCAACAGCTCGCGTGGGGACAGGCCGGCGAAGGACGGGACGAAGACGCGCCAAAACGCTCGGTCGCGCGGCCACCATAAAACGACGCCGGTGATGATGAGCACGATCATCCAGGACGCCATGAGCTCCACCACCAACGAGCCCTGATCGCCGGCCAAGAGGGAGCCATGCATGTCCTTCACCACCGCCATGACGCGGGTGGATACGGGGATGTCATGCAGCACCGCGCCGGTGGCCGTCTCGATCCATAAAAGGCGATCGCCGGAGGCGGTGCGCAGCTCCACCTCCGCCGTGCGATCTGCGGGCGTCCGCGGGAGGGTGAGGCGACGGAACGTCGCTTCGCGATGGGCAGCCTGCGCCGCGGCCACCCAAGCATCGGCCGTCAAACCGTCCGCCGCCTTGGCTGGGGATGTGAGGGGCGCGGATGCGCGGGCGTTAATCCCCGCCTCCACCGCCGCCTCCATTTGCGGCTTGAACAGGTAGATCGCGCCGGTGATCGCCAGGATGACGGCAAAGGGCGCCACCACCAGCCCCGCGATGAAATGCCAGCGCCACACCCGATGCTGCAGTGTGGACAGTCGGCTGGCCGCGTGCGCCATGGCTAAAGCCCCCCTGTCCAGCGGACATCCAGCAGCACGGTGCGGCCCGGATAGGGGTGGAACACGAAGGCCCGTTCATCAGTGATGTTGTCCACGCCCAAGGACACCGCGACATCCCCGAAGCGGCGCGTCGCCTTGACGTCCACGAAGGAGAACTCCGACACGCAGAAGAAGGTGTCGCACACCGAGCTGGACGTGTTTTCGATATTGCGATCGGTGTCGCTTTGATAACGCCAGCCCGCGGCGAACAGCCAGTTCTCTGTGGGCGCGTAGCGGATGCTGGCATTGGCGCGTTGATCGGGAATGCGGGGAAAGCGATTGCCCACCAGGTTGGGGTTGAGCGGGTTGTCGGTGATGTCCGCATCCAGGAGCGAGACATTCGCGTCGATGGACAAGCCGGAGATGGGCCAGTCCTCCGTGGCGATGACGAACTCCACACCCTCCGTGATCACCTCGCCGATATTGGTGGTGAGGCTCGTGGCCAGCTCCGGCACGGTTTGCTGGAACAGCGCATCCTCCACCTCCTGACGAAACAGGCTGATGGTGAGGGCGGCCTTGGCGAAGGTTTTGCGCCCTGTCAGCTGCAGATCGAGCGCTTGCTCCGGCGCCAAATCGGGGTTGAACCCGCCCAGATCGAGCGCATCGGGGTTCGGGCCGAAGCCGATCAGCGGCGCCTGATACAGCTCCTGGACTGTGGGGAACCGTGTCGCCTGGGCCGCCGAAGCGGCGAACGACCATGCGTCACTTGGGGTGAAGGTCAACGCCGCCTTCGGCGACAGCGCGCCTTCGCTGCGGCTGGCATAATCGACCCGCATGTCGCCATTGACGAGGAAGCCATCGCGCGCCTCCCAGCGTTCGGCCCGCAGGCCCAGCGTCGCCAGCCATTGCGGGTTCAGGGTGATGGCGTCCTCCACAAACACGCCGAGCACATGCGTCTCCCCGCCAGAGGCGTCCTGCAGCACGCCGGGAGCGCCCTCGCGCCACTCCTCCGTGGCGAAACGCGGCGTGTCGAAGCTGTAGCCGGCATAGGACACGCCCGCCGCGACGGCATGGGCGTCGAACGCCCGCTCGGCCACCGCCTCCACACTGTTCCAAGCGACGTCATCGGCCTGGGTGATGGTCCCAGCTTGCGGCGCAGCGCCTGTCTGCGTGTCGAACGTATTTGAGCGCCGATCCTCGGCGTCCAAGACATCAAAGCGGCTCAGCGCCAGATCCACGTCCCAGCCCGCAAGCGCGCCGACCAGACCCAGCCCGAGCAACAGCTCCGTGTCGTGCGATGTCTGCTGGCGCACGCCGGCGACGCCGATAAAGGACGGGGCGCCGTCGGACCCGCTGAGGAAACTGCGCGGATCATCGGCCGTTTCCTCATCGATCAGCAGCGCAGCCAGGCCCCGCGCCGTCCAACCGCCGCCGACATCATAGGTTCCGCGCAGACGGATTTGCTGCTCGCGGCTTTCTACCACCGAGTCTGCGGCGGCGATACGCAGGAAGGTCAGCTCCTCATCGCGAACGGCCTGGTCGAAATAATCAGCCGGCACGACGCCCGCATCGATCAGAGCCTGCCGGTCCGCGGACCCCACAGTGCGCCGCCATTGCTGCGGTTGGCCCTCATTCTCGAAAGCGCGGTAGCTGAGCCCCAAAGTCCCCCGCTCGCCCAGCAGCAGATCGACGCCCGCGTCCAGCGCATAGCCGTCAAGGGTGAGATCCGTGGCGTAATAGTCGTAGTGTTGTTGGAAGGCCTGAGCCTGCAGCCGCACCGCGTTCTCCGTAATGGCCCGCGTGCTGAGCAACAATGTCCCGCCCAAGCTGTGACCGGAATAGCGGGCCGAAGTGGGGCCGTAGACAATCTCCACCCGATCCACATCCCCGGGCGCGATCACACCCCATTTCGGCGCGGTGTCGAAGCTGGCGCCAAGGAAGTTGGAAATGGTGAAGCCGTCAACACTCACCAAAGCACGCGGCGTTTGGAAAGTATGGCCGCCGCGAAAGGCCAGCGTGGCGTTATTGTCGCCGATATAGCGTTTGCGCACGATGAGATTGGGCGCATACTTGAACACATCTTCCACATTGAAGGCGTTCACCGCGGCGATTTGATCGGCCGTGACGGCGACGCCGAAGGAGGGCGTGTCCAGCGTCTGTAAAGAACGGTCGTCCAGCTTTTCGCGGGTGATGATAATGGTGTCTTGGCGGTCTTCACCCGCCGCATAAACGGCCGATGACAAGGCCGCCATCGCCGCCCAGAGCGTTGCGTGTTTCATAATCGTCTTCTTTTCCGATGCGTGGGAGGCGATCGCCTCCGATTGGCCGCGCAGGGGCGGCCGCGATCATGGCGTCGAAAAAGCAGGCGGGCCGGTCGCGCCCAAGGGCGGGCCCCGCGCCGGGGCGGGGCCATCATGGTGTGCAAGGGGGACCGGAATGGTTGCAGCAAGCACCGCCATTGCGGGCAAGGGTGCGATCGCCGGCGGCAAGGCGGCGCCAACCAGCAGGCACAGCCCGCACTGGCCTGTCTCGGTCGGCTCCTGGGGGTTCTGTTCGCCCAAGAGCGCGGTCAAGGTTTGGCTCTGCTGCAGCGCGGCGGCGCTGAGCCCGCGGCCCGGCTCGGCGCAGAAAAGGCTCGCCAGACCCGGTTGAGATGCGTGCGCCTCACGCGCCATCGCCAGCGTCGCCGCCTGAGCGAGCACCGCGATCACGACACATAAGCGAGCCAGCATTCGGATCATGACGCTGAGGCCTAACCGCTTTGGTGGAGCACGGGAAGACGTTACGGCGCCACACAGACGACGCATCGCCCCAAGACAGAGGCGCGCCGCGTGGCGAACGCCCCCTTTCAACAGGGCACACACGCGATCACCTAGACCCAAAAATATCGTTTCGACGCGCCAACCCCACCCGCGAACGCGGACCTATGAACTCTTAGCGTGCGCCGTTTCGCCCCTGCTGCGCCATAGCCATGCAAAAAGCGAATGGTTGTTCGTATTCTGACTTGACCGGAACGGCGCCGCCTCTTTATGCGAATGGACATTCGCAAAAAGGGTTTCGAAGACATGGACGCCACGGCGGAACATCACAACGGAGCCTTGGGCCCACGGCGCGCCAGGGCGGCTGTGCTCAGCCTGTGCGGGGTTCTGTCGGCGTTGTTGGTGGTGGGCGGTCTGCTCTCCT
>CAZGCB010000120.1:0-7053 GCA_964524065.1 uncultured Caulobacterales bacterium
GGGGTAGTCAAACGGCTCCATGGGGGTTTCCAACATCACCTCATGGCCCGCCGCCCGCGCCTGATCGATCCAGTCCTGCAGGTTTTCGGTGTAGGGCGAAAACGCCAGCGTCGCGCCGCCCGGCATGGTCTCAATGACTTGGCGGGTGAGGGTGGGCGACAGGCCGAGGCCCTTCACCAGCACGCCGATGCGTGGGCGTGCGTCGCGGCGCGGAAAAGGGCGCGCATAGCTGGCCAAGGATGTGCGGCCATCGCCGGACACCGCGGGCAAGAAACCGCCAGGTCCCGCCTGGGTCAGCCCCGGTAAAGGCGCCGTAGGCAGGGCCACCGGCCCGCCTTCATAGTGGGCGAACAGGGCGTCCAGCGCAGCATAGGCGGCCGTCGCCGGATCGGGCGGCGGGGCCGACGCCGCCTCCTCGCCATGCTCTGCGGGATCGTCCGGCCCCAGCGCGGCCACGTCTTCCGCTGGCGGTGCGTTCTCATCCGGCTTGGCGGCGGCGCTGAAAGACGCTTCAACGCGGACTCGTGTGAGGCCGGCGGCCATGTCCGGATCGCCAAAGGCTTGCACCGCGCCGATGAATGCACCGCCGCCGGCGATGAAGCCCGCAGCGGCGGCGACCGGGCCGCTGACCGCCATCGCGATGTTCGACAGCGCAAAACGTGTGGAAACCAGGGTGGCATGCATGGCGCGCGCGATCCGTCCTTCAACCGTTCGCGGAGGCCCAATCCAAGGGCGTATAGGGCCCGTCAGCATAGCCGCGGCGCCTTAACGCCACGCCCCACGCCCAGAAGAAAAAGCGCCCGAACCCCTAAGGGGCCGAGCGCTTTTTTATGAGTGACGATGCTGTGATTGTGGGGGCGGGACGCCTGTCACGCCTTAGCCGGCGCGTTGGTCCGTCCGTTCGCTCAATTCCACCGTGCGCAACACCTCAATGGCGCGCTTGAGCTGATAATCCTGATCCTCCGGGAAATCCTCCGGCGGTTCATCCGCGGCGCGGTGATCATCGGTGCGATCCTCGTCGGAGAAATTCTCCAGCGCATTGGGCAGATCGGCCTCAGACAAACGTTCGCCGACAATCTGTCCGCGGCGCGCCGCCACTTCGATGTCCGGCTCAATACCCGTCGCCTGGATGGATCGGTTGGCCGGGGTGTAATAGGCCGCCGTGGTGAGCCGCAAAGCGCCGTCCTTGCCGCCGCGCAGCGGAATGATGGTCTGCACGGAGCCTTTGCCGAAGGAGGTCACGCCCACCACGGTGGCGCGGCGGCGGTCCTGCAGCGCGCCGGCGACGATTTCCGCGGCGGAGGCCGAGCCCTCATTGATCAAGGTGACGATGGGCTTGTCGTCCAGCACATCGCCCGGACGCGCGTTATAGCGATCGATATCGCGCGGGTGACGCCCGCGGGTGGACACCACCTCGCCGCCATCCAAGAACAAATCGGCGATGGAGACCGCTTCCTCCAACAGACCGCCCGGATTGTCGCGCAAATCCAGAACCAGGCCGTCCATATCGCCGCCCAGCTCCGCCTCAAGCGCGCGCAGCGCATCCGCGACGCCGCTGGAGGCTTGTTCGTTGAAGGTGGCGACGCGGATATAGCCGACGGTGTCGTCCTCCACATGCCAGGACACGACTTTGGGCCGGATTTTTTCGCGCACGATCGTGACGTCGAACGGGTCCTCCCCCGCGCGCACAACCGTGATGGTCACACTGGCGTCCACTGGGCCGCGCAGGCGGTCCACCGCTTCATCCAGGCTCATGCCCACAATAGGCTCGCCATCAATCGCGGTCAGATAATCGCCGCTGCGCAAGCCAGCGCGATCGGCGGGCGTGCCGTCAATGGGCGCCACCACCTTCACCACGCCCTCTTCGGCGGTCACTTCAATGCCGAGGCCGCCATACTCGCCGCGAGTGGACACCTGCATATCCGTGAAGGATTCCGGGCTGAGATAGCTGGAGTGCGGGTCCAGTGACTGCAACATGCCTTGGATTGCGGCCTCCACCAGCTCGGCGTTGTTGACATCCGTCACATAGTCGCTCTGCACTTTGCCCAGCACATCGCCCAGGATCACCAGGCGCTGGAAGGTCTGATCCCGGCTGCCGGGCTCGGGCGTGTCGGACGCCATGGCGATGAAGCTCGCGCCGAGTACGCCGCCGAAAACGGTGCCTGCGATGAGTGCGCGCAATTTCATGCGGCGTCTCCTTTGCGTGGCGATGTCGGGCCGCAGCCTACGACGTCCACCCTGTGCCGAGCCATGGGGCCGGGTTCACCGGCTCATCATGGCGCCTGATTTCCATATAGAGTTCCCGATCCTCTGGCGCCGCCCCGGGACGATTTTGGCGCGGCATTTCTCCCACGGGTTCTCCTGCAGCCACCGTTTGGCCCGTGCGCACATGCACCTCACCCAGGCCTATCATGACAATATAGTACCCATCGCCCACATCGAGGATCAAGAGACGGCGGTAGTTAAGCAACGGCTCCGCATAGGCGACAAAACCGTGAAAGGGCGCCGTGATTTGCGCCCCGGGGGCCGTTTGCAGCGTCACCCCCGACGCATGGGGCGAGGGCCCAGGCGTCCCGAAACGACGCACGACCCGGCCGACGGCCGGGGGCGGCAACGCCCCCCGGGCTTGGGCGAAACGCAGCCCTCGTGTGGAGGGCGGCGTCGCAGGCGCGGGTGCGACCAAAGTCGGCGCCGCGGGCTTAAGGCGCGGTGCGGTTTCCAGGTCGCGCGCCCGCCAGGCGGCGATCAACTCCCGCACGCTGCGGGCCTCTTGCGCCAGTTCTTCGGCGTGTGCGGCCTCACGCGCCGCTTTATCGCGCAAGGAGCGCTCCAAGGTTTGTTTGCGTTGGATGAGCGCCAGGGTTTCCGCACGTCGCAGATCCAGCTGCGCTTCGGCGGTTTGGAGGGTGGCCCGCGCGTCGCTCAGTGCGGCCTGCAAGCCTTCTAGCGCATCGATATTGGCGCGCAATTCCACCGCACGGGCTTCCAGCGCCGGCCCCGCGTGGGCCAACAACAACGCCGCGCGCGCGGCGTCCGCGGCGTCATGGGGGCGCGTCGCCAAGGCCGGTGGATCCGCCCGCGACGCGCGCTGCAGCGCGCCGAGCACCTGCGCCAGCGCCGCCTCCTCACGGGCGAGGGCGCTGCGCTGGGCGTCTTCATTTTGCGACAGACGCGCTAAACGCGCCCGGGCGTTGGCGGCGGCGTGTTCTTGACGGGTCCGCTCCGCGCCGGCGGCCACCAGCTCCTCGCGCAGCTGGTTGATCTCTGCGGCGACGGCGTCGGCTTGGCTGCGCAGCGCGTTGCTTTGGGAGGCGTGTTCGCTGCTGGCGCGGTCCAGCATGTCCGCATGGGCCGGACGCAGACCTGCCGCATGGGTCTGTGCGCCGCCGGGGCTGGCGGCCATGAGCGCACACGCCGCGGCCGCCCTGATGCGCCATAATGTCGCGCCCATGCGTGTATCCTGCGTCCATTCGCTCAGCCCAGCGCCGCGAGGCCGCGCCTCCTTGCGCCACGCGCTATCGGATGCTGATTCGTGCAAGCGCCGCGGAGCTTGTTCACAGAGGTCGCGGCGAAACCCTCCAACGGAGTGTCGCGGGGGGAGGCCACCAAATCGTTAATCGCGGTGATACGCGCCGCCGCTGAGCAGCGAGACGCAGCGGTAAATCTGCTCCGCCGCCATGGCGCGCGCCAGATTGTGCGGCCAGGTGACGCGGCCGAAGGCCAGCAGCAGGTCGGCGCGCGCGCGCAGCGCCTGATCCACGCCGTCCGCCGCACCGATGAGCCAGGCCGTTTCCGCCAGGCCGCCATCGCGCCACGCGCCGAGACGCTGCGCCAGCTCGCGCGAGGTGAGAGCCGCACCACGCTCGTCCAACACAATCGTTTTCAACCCGCCGGGCGGCGCCTTGTCGTGGAGGGATTTGCGCAAGGCCGCGCTGGAGGCGGCGCGATCATCTTTGCCGCTCAGCTCGATTTCCTGCACCGATTTCAGGCCGGCGCTGCGCGCCGCCGCCTGCGCCCGGGCGAGATAATCATCCACCAGCGCGCGTTCGGGTCCATCCTTCAGCCGGCCCACGGCCCGCAGCGTGATCCGCATGGTCGGCGCCGCGTGCGGAGATCAGTTGGCCGCGGCCGCGTCGGGAGACGCAGCGTGCGTGGCGTCGGCGTCCCACAATTTTTCCAGATTGTAGAACTCACGCACTTCGGGGCGGAACAGATGCACCAGCACGTCGCCAGCATCGATCAGCACCCAATCGGCTGACGCCAGGCCCTCAACCCGAACGCTCTTAGCGCCCGCATTCTTCATGGCGCGCAAGGCGTGATCGGCGATGGCCGCCACATGGCGCTGGGAGCGGCCGCTGGCGATGATCATGACATCGGTGACGGAGGATTTGGCCGACAGATCAATTTCGATGATGTCCTGGGCTTTGTCGTCGTCCAGGCAGGTGAGCACCACCTCCCGCAACCGACGAGCGCCGGGTGCGGGGATCTCCGCGCCATGCGCCTCGGAGGCGGGCGCGTCGCGATCCGCTGCGCCGGGGTTCAGCCCCTCTTGGGCGGGCGCCGCAGCGGACTCAGGCTTCGCCTTCATCGTGTCCATCACCATGAGCGAAGCCTAACATGCGTCGTGCGAGGGCGCCATGGCCGACCAAAGACGCGGCGGACGGGCCCGCGCCTAAACAGCGCGCAGCGCGCTGACGCTGAACAGGTCCGCCGCATCCGTCCACATTTCGGCAAGGGTGAAGCCGCTCGCCTGCGCCAGCGCCGCCACATCGTCACGATTGAATTTATGGGAGTTTTCCGTGTGGATCGTCTCGCCCGCGCGGATGGTGAAACGGTGGCCGGCGACGCTGAAGGCCTGGGTGCGCACACTTTCCAAATGCATTTCGATCCGGCCCAGGGCCTCATTGTAAAAGGCCTTATGGCGAAACGCCGCCAGGGTGATGTCGCCCTCCAGTTCGCGGTTCAGGCGCTTCAGCACATTCAAGTTGAAGGCCGCGGTGGCGCCGCCCGCATCATCATAGGCCGGCTCTAAGACCGCTTTGTCTTTCTTCAGATCCGCCCCCAGCACGAGATAATCGCCGGCGCGCAGCAGGCTACGCGCATGACGCAAAATGGCGCTGGCGTCCTGCGGCGCGAAATTGCCGATGGTGGAGCCGGGGAAAAACACCACCCGCCGACGTGCGGCGGCGAAATGCTGCTCAGGAATCGTCATGGGCTGGGTGAAGTCGCTGCATACCGCGCCCACCGCCAGCGCGGGGTAATCGGCGGCGATGCGCTCGGCGGCGGTTCGCAAATGCTCGCGGCTGATGTCCTGGGCGATGTAGAGCGCCGGGGCGTCCATGGCGTCCAGCAGCAGGCGGATTTTGATGCTCGAGCCAGAGCCCAACTCGATCACCGCGGCCTCAGGGCCGGCTAAGGCGGCGATCTGCGGGGCGCACTCGCGCAAAATCCCCAGCTCCGTGCGCGTGGGATAGTACTCCGGCGCCTCACAAATGGCGTCGAACAACGCTGACCCGGTTTCATCATAAAAGTATTTCGGCGACAGGTGCTTGGGCGTGGCGCTCAGCCCCGCCAGCGCATCGGCGCGGAAATCGCCCAAGCTGGGCTCCAAATCGATAAAAAACGCCAGCGCCTGTACAGGCGTAGCCGCTTCTGCGGCGGAAGCGAGGGACATGACACATCACGCGGTTGCTGCGGGGGAGGGGCGAGTGTAGCGCACGACACAAGCGAGCGTTACCGGCGCGCGCGTCCTGTGCGCAGCGCCGTCGAGGAAGCCGGATGCAACCTCTGAGGTAGATATATCCACCGCGGCGGCTCCATTTCAACCAGGCGGCGAGCCGCCTGCGGCGCGATCCGGGCGTCACGATAAGCGCGCGGCGCCGGCGCAAGGGCGGCGAGACTTGGAGCGGTGGGCTGATCCGCCAATGCGCCTCGGGCGATCACGGCCACCGGCATCAGCTGCAGAATGTCGCCCCAGCGCCGCCAATGGTGGAAGGTCAGCAGATTGTCTCCGCCCATGATCCACACCAACCGCACGCCCGCCAGGCGCGCCCGCAAGGCCGTCAACGTCTCAGCCGTGTAAGCGCTGGGCAGATGCGCTTCAGCATCACTCACGACCATGCCAGGCTCATCGGCCAGTGCGCGCACGTGCGCCAGCCTTTGGGCGTAGTCCTCTGTTTCATCGCTGGATTTCAGGGGATTTTGCGGCGACACCAGCCACCACACTTGGTGCAAGCCAAGCCGCCTTAGCGCCGTGCGCGCCACATGCAGGTGCCCCTCATGTGGTGGGTTAAAAGAACCGCCATAAAGCCCGATGCGCATGCCGGGCGCCGTCGGCGGCAGACGCCAATAGGCCATCAGCGGGGCGCCTCCAATACCAGGAGGGGAACCATCACGGACGCCAGCCCGCGGGTTCTTCTGGCGCGTCGCCAGCCTCCGCGGCCTTAGCGTCCGCCGCCTCCTGCGCGCGGCGGGCCTTCACCACCTCCCACAGCGCGAACATGAGCGCGCGGACGCCATCGCCGGTCACGCCGGAAATCAGATGCACCGGCGCGCCGCACGCCGCCTCCAGCGCTGTGGCGCGCGCGGCTTGCTCCGCCGCATCCAGCGCATCGGTTTTGTTGAGGGCCACAATCTCCGGCCGCGTGGCCAGCTCGGCGCCATAGGCCTCCAACTCGCCGCGCACGGTGCGATAGGCCTCCGTCGGGTCCTCTTGGGTCCCGTCCACAATGTGCGCGAGCACGGCGGTGCGCTCCACATGGCCCAAAAACCGGTGACCAAGGCCCGCCCCCTCATGGGCGCCGTCGATCAGGCCCCGAATGTCGGCGTAGTCAAAGGCGACGGGCTTTATGACCTGATCGGAGGGGCGAGCCGTGCCGATCCCGACGGCGGCGACGCCGGCGAGAGCTACGTCGTGTTCGGCTCCTCCAGCGGGTTCAGCGCGACATTCGAGCTATCGTCGCTGGCCCCCGGCGACGGCTCGAACGGCTTCGTTTTGAACGGGATCAATCAGAACGACTTCAGCGGCATCTACGTCTCTTCGGCCGGCGATGT
>CAZGCB010000121.1:0-6991 GCA_964524065.1 uncultured Caulobacterales bacterium
CGGTGCGCAGCGCCCTGCTTTTGCGATGCCAATGTGCGCGCCTGAGATCAGGGGTGCGGGCGCGGAACGGATCGCGTTACACAGGGCGGTAAGAGGGGAAATGGCGGGCACGGGGAAACCATCGCCAATTGTTGGGGGACGGGATGCTCAGTCTCAAAGATGTCGCGGATTTTGTGGACGGGCTCTATACGCCCTTTTTCATCGGCCTTCTCACCTTTGCGGCGGTGTCCAGTTTTCTCAGCTTTCGCCGCATCTTCGAGGTGATTTACGACCAGCTGAATGTGTTCTTGTTTCCCAAGCGGCGGCGCGTGCGCTTTCGCGCCTCGGCGCCCAGCGAGTCCAAACCGCTGAGCGATGAACTCAAGCAGGCGATTGTTGCGTTTTCATTGCTACTGGCCTGGCCGCCAATCTTTCACGCTCTGGGGAATTTTTCCGGCGTCAAATACGCTATCAATATGTTCGCGGCCTTCATTGAATTCGGCAATGCACAGGCCATGGGCGATATTTATTGCGCCACATCGGCGCTGACCCAGCCGGGGCAAATCGTCGCCTTTATCGAGGACTATCCCGTTAAGGGCCAAACCGCCATTCAGCAGATCGATGACGCCAGCGACGTGCTGCAAGCGCCTTTCCGGATCATTGGCTTTGCCATGTCGACTTTGGCGATTTTGCTGCTCAGTGCGTTGGCGGCGTTTCTGTGCCGCTTGCCCTTGCTCAAAGGCCAGGGTTTTCGGCAATTTAGCGTGCTCCCCTTTATCGTGAGCCTAGCCTTTATTGGCGGCGTTTTGGCCTGGGCGTCCGACGCCTTGCCGGGGGCGCTGCGCTTTTATGTGCATCAAAAGGTGGAGGGCGTGTGGAACGACTATGCCCGCAATGACAAGTTCGTCGGCCTCGATGATGCGTGCGTCAGCGACTTCATCGCGCAATTCCCGCGCGATTATCCGCTAAGCCCGGTGCGCTTCGGCCCGGCGCCGCCCAATCCCATCGGCGTGATTCCCACCACGCGCGCCGGCGAGGGCGGCGGCTGATACGCGCCGCCGCCGAACGTCTGCGCGTCTCGCAGGCTGGCCGGCTTGGTCGGTTAGGGGGCGTTTAGGCGCTGACGAGCGGTAAATCTTTCGCCCGCTCCGCATCAAGATACCGCGTCTCGCGCACGGTGAAGGAGCCTGTGGCGAACGTGATCAGCAGCGGATTGCCGGTCGGCACTTCGACGCGGACGATCTCCTCATCGGAGACCTGCATTAAATGCTTGATCAGCGCCCGGATGGAGTTGCCATGGGCGGCGATGATGATGGTCTCGCCCGCCAGAACCTTCGGCGCTATGGCTTGCTCCCAATAGGGCAGCACGCGCTCCAGGGTGAGCTTGAGCGACTCGGTGTCGGGGATTTGCGCCGGCGGCACATGGGCGTAGCGCGGATCATGGCGCATATTGTCCGGGTGATCGGCAGGCATGGGCGGGGGCGGCGTGTCATAGGAGCGCCGCCAGATTTTCACTTGCGCCTCGCCGTGCTTGTCCCGGGTCTCCTGCTTATCGAGGCCGGTCAGCCCGCCATAATGGCGCTCATTGAGATGCCAATCCTTCTCCACCGGAACCCAGGAGCGGTCCATCTCCGCCAGCGCAATGTTCAGGGTACGGATGGCGCGGGTTAGTACAGACGTGTACGCACGATCCGGCGCGAAGCCGGCGGCGGCCATCAGGGCGCCGCCCTTGCGGGCTTCCGCTTCGCCCTTTTCGGTGAGCTTTGCGTCCACCCAGCCGGTGAAGCGGTTCTCCAAATTCCATTGCGATTGGCCGTGGCGCAACAAAGCGAGGGTGGTCATGGGCGGTTCCTCTCTGGCGATAGAGCTCGGATGCGGCCGTGGCGGCCATGCGGGTGCGGCTGCAGGGGATTACGCGTGGGCGAGGGCTTGCTCCAAATCGGCGATGAGATCGTCGGGATCTTCCAAGCCCACCGAAATGCGCAACAGGCTCGGCGTGAAGCCCAGGCGTTCGCGCAGCTCCGGCGCGACGGCGGAGTGAGTGGTCGTGCCGGGGTGGCACATGAGGCTCTCCGTGCCGCCAAGGCTCACCGCCAGCTTGATTAGCTGCAGCGCGTTGAGGACGCGATAGGCCGCGTCTTGGCCACCCATGACGTCAAACGAGAAGGTGGAGCCGGGGCCCGTGCATTGGCGTTCATACACTGCGCGTTCCGGCGATCCATCCGGGAGGAAGTCTAAGAACCGCACCCGCTCCACCTTGGGGTGATCGCGCAAATAGGCCGCGCACTGGCGGGCGTTGGCGAAGGCGCGCTCCATGCGCAGCTTCACCGTCTCCAGGCTGCGCATCAGCAACCAGCAGGTATGGGGGTCGGGATTGGTGCCCAGCGCGGTGCGCAAAGAACGGATCTTCGCCACCAAATCCGCGCGGCCCAAGGCCGCGCCGGCCACCAAATCCGAATGCCCGCCCACATATTTGGTGAGCGAATACAAAACGATGTCCACGCCTGCGCCAATGGGGGTTTGGCCGATGGGGCCCAGATAGGTGTTGTCGGTCATCAGCACCGGCGCGCCCTCTTGGTGCTGGGCGATGGCGTCGCGCACCTGGGCGCAGAGCGCCAAATCCACCAGATCGCTGGTGGGGTTGGCGGGGGTTTCGGTGTAGATGGCGCAGACCCGGCCGAGCGCGCGCGCCGCGTCCGCGGCGGCGCGGATTTCCGCTTCCGGCGCGGAGGCGAAGAACTCCACGGTCTTCACCCCATAACGGGGCAGGATGTTGCGGATGAAGGTTTCCGTCGCCCCGTAAAGCGGTGTGGAGTGCAGCACCACATCCCCGGCTTCGGCGAAGGCCAGCAGCGATGTGGTGATCGCGCCCATGCCGCTTGAGAACGCCAAAGCGTCTTCGGCCTCATCGTAAAGGGTGAGGCGATCTTCCAACACTTCGAGATTGGGATTGTTGATGCGTGTGTAGGCCAGGCCGAGATCGTCTTGGTCGCCATCGCTTTCCAACGCGGCGCCGCGCGTACGGCGGAAATAGGCGGCGCCTTCCTCAGCGGAGCGGAACGCGAAGGTGGAGGTCTGAAAGATGGGGGGCTTGATGGCCCCTTCCGACAGCATGGGGTCGAACCCATAGCTCATGACGAGCGATTCCGGCTTCAGGCGGCGTGCGCCGATGGCGCGCTTGCGATAGGGACGATCCGGTTTCGACATGACGGCCTCCTCGTGCCTGGGCGTTGTGCGCCCGCGCGCCGCGACGGGTCAATGGCGCCGCGTGATTTGAAGCCCGTCGGGCGGCGGTGCGGTCTGCGCCAGCCTTCACCGGTCGAGTGTCGCGTGTGGGTATGACCAAAAGCATACGGCCCGGCGCAAGGCCGGGCCGTTTCCTTGGCGCGTCGCGGGTGGCGGCGCGCGGCCGATGTCGGGGCGTGATCAGTCGTCCTTGATCACGAGGATCATGGACTCCGCCCGGCGGTTCAGCTCTTCGCGCACATCGTCACCGGTGTCCTTGGCCGGCTCGGTTTCGCCCTTGCCCTCGACGGTGATCAGGCGCGCCTCAACGCCCTCTTGGATCAGGGCGTTGCGCACCATGGCGGCGCGGCGCTCCGACAGGCCGAAATTGTAGCGTTCATCGCCTGAGGTGTCGGCGTGGCCCACCACGGTGACGCGGGTGATGTCGCATTCACGCGCTTGGATGGCGGCTTGTTTGATCACCTGCAGCTGCTGCGGCACCAACTGGGCGCTGTCCCAGCCGAAATAGACCACGAAGGGCAAGTCGTCGCAGATGGTCGGCACCGGCCCGCCGACAATGGCGGGCGGGGCGGCGACGGCCGCGGCGGCGGCCGGCGCAGCCACGGATCCGAAGTTGATGCTCAGGCCCACAAACAGGTCGTGAGAATCGGGATCGCGGAAGCGGAACTCTTCCCCGCCGACCACCACATCAATGTCATTGATCATGCGGAAATACCGGTATTCCACGGTGGCGCTGACGCGTTTGGACACGTCAAAGCCCAACCCCGCAAACACCTGGCCGGAGGTGCGGTATTCATCAGAGCTGCCGGTTTGGCCGGCATCGGTGACGGTGATGTCGGCAAAACCAACGCCCGCGCCGCCGCCGAGATAGGGCACAAGCGTCCCATCGCGATTAAACTCATAGGCCAAATTGGCCATGAGCGCCGCGCCCTCGAATTCGCTGGAGCCTTGGATTTCATCCACAGAGCCCAAATCATTCTCGCGCAATACGAAATCACCGTCGGCGCGCCAGCCATTGCCGAACCGATAGCCCGCCCCGAGCAACACGCGCAGCTCCGCTTCCGCTTCGATATCAAACTCGCTGGACACGCCGGTGATCTGATCTTCGACGTTGACGTCCAGATCCGACGGCGAGCCGACGCCCAGCATCGCTTTGCCATAAAAACCTTTATCCGCGAGCGCCGGCGTTGCGGCGATCAGCGCCGCAGCGGCGACGCCGCCCCAAGCCGCTTTGTGCATCATCGTCCCCATAGGTGTCGTCCCTTCGCGCCTTCGCGTGCGCGCTGATTGTCCGAAGCGCGCTCGTCCCCGCCGCCGCCGACCCGTCAGCTGTCAATACGTCTTGTACCAGAATGCGACGCAAATGGTTGTCCATTTGCTAACATTGCAGCAATACCGCCTTGGCGTGGCGAAATGACGACAGCGCTGCAGTCGGGCTGCAGTTCGACAGCGGTTATGGCAGGAATAAATGGCTTGTCGATTAAGCGATCTGGCGGCTCATGGCGTCGGTGATGTCGTCCACCACGGCGCGCACCAGTTCGGGGTCATCGCCTTCGGCCATGACGCGCACCACCGGTTCGGTGCCGGATTTGCGAATCACCAAGCGCCCGCTATTGCCCAAACGCTTCTCGGCATCGGCGATGGCGGCCTTGACGTCCTCAGCCTCCAGCGGCGGTTCGCCCTTATGACGCACATTTTCCAGGATTTGCGGCACGGGTTCAAACTGGCGCAGGCGTTCGCTGGCCGGCTTGCCGGTGGCCACCAGATCCGCCAGCACTTGCAGCGCCGCGATCAGCCCGTCGCCGGTGGTGGAGAAATCCGACAGCACCACATGGCCGGAGGCTTCCCCGCCGACATTATAGCCATCGGCGCGCATGCGCTCGGTGACATAGCGATCGCCGACTTTGGTGCGCACCAGGGTGAGCTTTTTCTTCTGTAGAAAGCGCTCCAGCCCGAAATTCGACATCACGGTGGAGACGATGCCGGCGCGCTGCAGCTTATCGGATTTGCGCCAGCTGGCGGCGATGAGCGCGAGGATTTGGTCGCCATCGACCAGCGCGCCTTTTTCGTCGGTGAGGATGACGCGGTCCGCATCGCCATCAAGCGCAATGCCGAGATCGGCGCGATATTCGCGCACCTTGGCCGCCAGCAGATCGGGGGCGGTGGAGCCGCATTCTTCATTGATGTTGAAGCCGTCCGGCGCGACGCCCACCGGGATCACCTCCGCCCCCAACTCATACAGGGCGGAGGGCGCGACTTTGTAAGCGGCGCCATGGGCGCAATCGACCACCACGCGCAGGCCGTTGAGGCGCAAATGCTTGGGGAAGGTGGCCTTCACAATCTCCACATAGCGCGCCTGGGCGTCATCAATGCGCTGCACGCGGCCCAAATCGCGCGGGCCGGCGAGGCCGTCCTCCAGCCCGGCATCCATCAAGGCCTCGAGCTCCAACTCTGTTTCATCGGAGAGTTTGTAGCCATCCGGACCGAACAGCTTGATGCCATTATCTTGATACGGATTGTGGGAGGCGGAGATCATCACCCCCAAATCCGCGCGCAGTGATCGCGTCATCATGGCGACGCCCGGTGTCGGCAGCGGGCCGAACAGCCGCACATCCACCCCGACGGACGCAAAGCCCGCCACCAAAGCCGGCTCGATCATATAGCCTGACAAGCGCGTGTCTTTGCCGATCACCGCCAAATGCCGCCGCCCGGCGCCGCGCGCAAAATAGCGTCCCGCCGCGAGGCCGAGGCGCAGCGCGGTCTCTGCGGTCATGGGCGAGGTGTTGGCTTCGCCGCGGACGCCGTCGGTGCCGAAATAACGTTTGGTCATGGCCTGCCCGTCTGTGCGCATTGGAGACTACGCCCCAGCGCTTAAGGTCCCGTCTCTGCAAGTGCAAGCCACGGACGCTTCAACTGCGGCGCGCTCAGACGTCATTCGGGGCGGTCGCAACATCCCGTCGTGCTTCGTTATTTGCGCCCATGCTGCACCGCACGCTAATCCCCGCCCTCTAGAATGATGGTGAACCTGGCACGGGAGAGCGCGTATGTGCGGCATCATCGGCATCATCGGAGCCGCGCCGGTGGCGGAGCGGTTGGTGACCGGCCTGAAGCGGTTGGAGTATCGCGGCTATGACAGCGCGGGGCTCGCCGTGCTGAACGGGACAGGTCTGGAGCGCCGGCGCGCGCCGGGCAAAATCGCTGCGCTGGAGGCGGTGCTGGGGGCCGCGCCCACCGATGGGGATCTTGGCGTTGCGCACACGCGCTGGGCGACCCATGGCGCGCCGACGGAGGCCAACGCCCATCCCCATGCCGCCGGCCGCGTGGCCGTGGTGCACAATGGCATTATCGAAAATCACCGCGCATTGCGGGCCCGTCTGGAGGGCGAAGGGCGGACCTTTCACACCCAAACCGACACCGAAGTGCTGGCGCATCTCATTGATGCAAACTTGGAGAAGGGCCTCGATCCCGATCAGGCCAGCTTTGACGCTTTCGCGGAGCTGGAGGGCGCCTATGCCGTCGCGGTTCTGATTGAGGGCGCGGAGGAGACTCTGTTCGCCGCGCGCCAGGGATCGCCTTTGGCTGCAGGGCTGCAGGACGGAGAAGGCTTTATCGGCTCGGACGGTTTGGCTCTCGCGCCCTTTGCGCGCAGCGCGACTTATTTCGAGGATGGCGACTGCGCCGTTTTGCGTCGCGATGGGCTGGATATCCACACCACCGGCCCCAAAGGCGCGCAGCCCGTCACCCGGCCCAGCCGCCCGATTTCCGG
>CAZGCB010000122.1:0-6939 GCA_964524065.1 uncultured Caulobacterales bacterium
GCGCGCGCCGGGCATGACGTTGCATAAGATGCCGCTTTTCGCGTGGGCGGTGCTGGTGACGGCGTTCCTGTTGCTGTTGTCCTTGCCGGTGTTGGCGGGCGCCCTGACCATGCTGCTGACGGATCGGAATTTCGGCACGACGTTTTTTGATCCGCGCGGCGGCGGCGATCCGGTGATGTATCAACACCTGTTCTGGTTCTTCGGGCATCCGGAGGTGTACATCCTCATCCTGCCCGGCTTTGGCATCATTTCGCACATCGTCTCGACCTTCAGCCGTAAGCCTGTCTTTGGGTATCTCGGCATGGCGTACGCCATGGTGGCCATCGGCTTCATCGGCTTCATCGTGTGGGCGCACCACATGTATACGGTGGGCATGAACGTCAATCTGAAGGCTTACTTCGTCGCGGCGACCATGATCATCGCGGTGCCGACGGGGATTAAAATCTTCTCGTGGATTGCGACCATGTGGGGCGGATCTTTGACATTCAAGACGCCGATGTTGTGGGCGATTGGCTTTATCTTCCTCTTCACCGTTGGTGGTGTGACGGGGGTGGTGCTGGCCAATGCTGGTGTCGATCAGGCGCTGCACGACACCTACTATGTCGTGGCGCACTTCCACTATGTGCTGTCGTTGGGCGCGGTGTTCGCCATCTTTGCTGGTTTTTACTACTGGTTCGGCAAAATGTTCGGCGTGGAGTACAATGAAATCCTTGGAAAGCTGCACTTCTTTGTCACCTTTGTCGGCGTGAACATTGTGTTCTTCCCGCAGCACTTCTTGGGTCTGGCCGGGATGCCGCGGCGTTATGTGGATTATTCGGAGGGTTACGCCTTCTGGAATGCCGTATCGTCGTTTGGCAATTACATTTCCATCGCTGGCGTCATGATCTTCCTGCTGGTGTTGGTGGAAGCTTTTGTCCGCAAGCGTAAAGCAGCCGCCAATCCGTGGGGCGAAGGGGCGACAACGTTGGAGTGGAGCTTGAGCTCACCGCCGCCGTTCCACCAGTTCAATGAACTCCCGCGTGTGAAGTAACGCATACAGGTGCGCCAGCCTCGGCTGGCGCGCCATCTCAGCGGCTGGAGCCCCGATGTCATGGGGTCTGTCACGCGGTCATCTCTCCACGTGGCGAGAGCAGACATACACACGAGGGGCGCAAGCCGCGTAGCGCAGACATTTTTGGGAGTGACGGCGCACCGCATGTCCAACAGCATCGCCAATTCAAACGCCAATACGTTGCCGGATCGCACAGCCGCCGGAGGTTGGCGCGACTATTTGTCGTTGATGAAGCCGCGGGTCATGTCGCTCGTCGTGTTCACGGCGTGCGCGGGTTTGGTGGGCGCGCCGGTGCAGCCGCATCCCATCATCGCGCTGGTGATCATTCTCGCCATCGCCGTGGGCGCCGGCGCGTCGGGCGCGCTCAACATGGCCTATGATGCGGATATCGACGCGAAGATGCGCCGCACCCGCACGCGGCCCATCCCGGCCGGGCGCATCAGCCGGGCCGAAGCGGCGACGTTGGGTGTGGTGATGTCGGTGTTGTCGGTGATGGTGTTGGGCCTAGCCGCCAATGCGTTCGCCGCCGGGCTGTTGGCCTTCACCATCGTATTCTACGCGGTGGTGTACACCATCTGGCTGAAGCGATCGACGGTGCAGAATATCGTCATTGGCGGGCTGGCCGGGGCGTTGCCGCCGGCCGTGGCCTGGGCGGGGGCGACGGGCGATCTGTCGCTGACGCCCTTGGTGTTGGTGGCCATCATCTTCATGTGGACGCCGCCGCATTTCTGGGCGTTGTCGCTGTACAAGGCCGGCGAGTACAAAGCCGCCGGCGTGCCCATGCTGCCGGTGGTGCGCGGACCGCGTGAGACGCGGCGTCAGATCTTCCTTTACACGCTGATCCTGGCCCCGTTGGGATTGACCCCGGCTTTTATCGGTGCGGGCGGCGTTGTGTATCTCGCGGTCGCGATGGGCGGCGGTGCGTTGATGCTGGCGTTGGCCTGGAAGGTGCTGCGCTCGCGCGCGGGCGAGGCGGTGTATGGCGGTGCGGATGCGGCGACGCTTTACGCGGTTAAGGCCGGCGACCGGGCTGCGCGCAACCTCTTTGCCGCGTCGATTTTGTATTTGTTCGCATTGTTCGGCGTGTTCCTGGCCGAGCATCTGGCCGGCGCGCCGGCTTTAAACTGGAGCGTGCCGCTATGAGCGAGTCAGGATCGCCTGCACAGCCGACCACGGCCCCGGACCCGACCTCTGCGGCGGCGCCCAGTGATGCGGAGCTGCGCCAGGCGCAAAAGCGCCGCAGCGTGGTGTTGGCGCTGGCGTTGGCCGGGTTTGTCGCTCTCGTTTTCATCATCACTGTCGTGCGGCTGAAAGAGCAGGTGATGGCGCGGCCATTATAGGCAGGCACGGCGTGCCCGCACCCTTTGCGATACCCGGCCGCACACATATGGAGCTTGTTTGTGAGTGATCTCAGTCCGCATTCGTCCACCAACGCCGATGCACCGACCCAGGCGCACGCGCCCACAGCGCGCGACAATCGTCGTGTGGCGCTGATGAGCGGCGCCGCGGCGGCCGGCATGCTGGCTTTGGCGTTTGCGTCGAAGCCGCTTTACGACACTTTTTGCCGAGTCACTGGCTTTGGCGGGACGACGCAAGTGGCGGGCGAAGCCTCCACCATGATGCTGGATCGGCCCATCTCCGTGCGGTTTGATTCCAATGTGGATCGGCGCATTCCGCTGCGCTTTGCGCCCACGGAAACGGCGCGGACGCTGCGGGTGGGGGAGAACGCGCTGACGTTTTACAATGTCACCAATATTGGCGATGAGCCGGTGCGCGCGGTGGCGTCCTACAATGTGGCGCCCTTCAAGGCGGGGCCGTACTTCACCAAACTGCAGTGTTTTTGCTTTGAAGATCAGGTGTTCCAACCCGGTGAAACGGTGGAGATGGCCGTGGTCTTTTATGTGGATCCTACGATTGCGGATAACTCACATCTCGATGATGTCCGCGAAATCACGCTGTCTTACACCTTTTTTGAGTCGCTGGAGGAGGCGGGCGAGGCGTATGCCGCGGCCGTCGATGCCGGGTTGAGCGCGGAAAGCTGAGCGGTTGGAGGGTGACGGGCGGGGCCAAGCTCGCTAAGACGTCCCCGTTCTATCGACTCAAACCGATGTTCGCGGGGGTCGCGGCCTGACGCGGAGCGTGGCGCAGGACAGCCCAGCGCCGAGGCAATGAGGAGCATCGCCATGGCCGGCAGTGCGGTGAAACACGACTACCACCTCGTCAATCCGAGCCCATGGCCCTTGGTCGGCTCCCTCTCCGCTTTTGTCATGGCGGTGGGCCTTGTGGTCCTGATGAAGGGGCTCGTCACCGACGACTCCAGCGCGCTGTATGTTTTTCTCGGGGCGGGCCAACCGTATCTCGTGGGTTTGGGTTTGCTCGGCGTCATCACGACTATGATCGGGTGGTGGGGCGAAATCGTGAAGGAAGCCCGCGCGGGCGACCACACGCCTGTGGTCGAGATCGGCCTGCGCTACGGCATGATTTTGTTCATCGCTTCGGAAGTGATGTTCTTCGTCGCCTGGTTCTGGATGTTCTTTGAGATGGCCTTTTTCCACGAGGTTCGCGCCGTGGAGGGCTGGATCGCGCAATTTGGGCTGTTCGATGACAATAACGCAGTTCAAGCGGCCTGGGGCTCCTGGCCGCCGCCGGGCGTTGAAACCTTTGATCCGCTGCACCTCCCGCTGTTGAACACATTGCTGTTGCTCACCTCGGGCACCACGGTGACGTGGGCGCACCACGCCTTTGAGCATGGCAAGATGAATGAAGCCAAGGCGGGCCTCGGCCTCACCGTCGTGTTGGGCATGTTGTTCACGGTCGTGCAGGTGATCGAGTACACCCACGCGCACTTCACCTTTGGCGGCAATCTCTATGGCGCCACCTTCTTCATGGCGACGGGCTTTCATGGCTTCCACGTCATTGTCGGGACCATCTTCTTGGCGGTGTGCTTGGGGCTGATGTTCGCCAACGAGCTGAAGCCAGAGCGGCCCTTCGCCTTCGACGCGGCGGCCTGGTACTGGCATTTTGTGGACGTGGTGTGGCTGTTCCTCTTCGCTTTTATCTACGTGGTGTATCAGTAAACGGGCGGGGCCGGCGGTGATGACGGCCGAGTTCAGCAAAAGTCGGGGCCCTTGGACCGCGCCGAATCCGTTCCTGGCGGGCCTCCGCGGTCGCTGCCCACGCTGCGGCGAGGGGCGTTTGTTCGCCGGCTTCTTAGCGCTGGCGGATGGGTGCGATGTGTGCGGGCTGGACTACGGCGCCGCGGATTCCGGCGACGGCCCGGCCGTGTTTGTGATGTTCCTTGTCGGATTCTTGGTGGTGCCGCCGGCTTTGCTGCTGGAGGTGGCGCTGACCCCGCCGCTATGGTTGCACGCGCTGGTGTGGACGCCCTTGGCGGTCGGCCTGTGTTTGGTGCTGCTGCGACCGTTCAAGGCCGGCCTGATTGCGCTGCAGTTTCGCCATGACGCCGCCGAAGCCCGTCTCGATGAATGAGGCGGGCGGCGGACCCGCTGCGGGGCGCCCGGATTGGGGCTTGCGCGTTGCGGCGCTGATCGTTCTGGCCATTCTGATCAGCCTGGGCGTGTGGCAGCTGCAGCGCTTGGCGTGGAAAACAGCGCTGTTGGAGGATCTGGCGGCGCGTCAGGCGCAAACGCCGATCACGCTTACGCCCAGCATGCTCGACACAACGCCGGGCGCCGGCTGGGCCGCCCAAGGTGTGGACGCGATCCGCTTCACGCCGGTCACCCTGAGCGGGCGCTATGAGCACCACAATCAAATCGGGGTGCCGGTGACCAAAGAGGGGCTGGCGGGGTGGCGGCTGGTGACGCCGCTGCGTCTGGAGTCTGTGTCCGGCCCGCCGGCGATTGTGTTTGTGGACCGTGGCTTCATCGCCCGAACGCCGGACACTGTGGCCACCCCGCCGGCGTCGCCAGCGGGCCTGGGACCGCGGGTGAGCGTTGCGGGGCTGGTTCGGCCGAAGGCGGGCGACAGCGCGTTCACGCCGGCCCCTGACAGCGCGCGCCGCATCTCCTACAGCCTGGCCCCGGCGGTGCTGTCGGACACGCTTGGCCTTGGCGGGCAAACACGCGTGGCGCCCTTTGTTGTTTCGGCCACATCCGAGACGCCGGCGCCGCGCGGCGCCGGGCTGACGCCCAATCCACCCACGATCGACGCCATCTCCAATCGACATTTGGAGTATGCGCTCACCTGGTTTGCGTTGGCGGGCGCGCTGATCGCTGTGGTGGTCGCCCACCAAACACGCCGCCGCCGCGCGGCCCCGCTGCCATAGACAGCGTTCGAGGGCTTGGCGCCGCGCCAAACGCAGGGGATGCTAGTCTTACTGCGGAAGCATGAGAGATCTCGATGGCGTTGGCGCGGGCGCAGGAGCGCACCGACATTCCGGACATGGTGAGCGGCGAGGGCGTGATCCTCCGCCGCCCCCGCTCGTCCGACTATGCCGAATGGGCGCGTTTGCGTGGACGTTCGCGAGCCTTTTTGACACCCTGGGAGCCCGCTTGGGCCCCCGATGAGTTGACCCGCGCCGGCTATCGTCGTCGCCTGCGGCGCTACAGCGAGGATGTGCGCCAAGGCGTCAGCGCGCCGTTTTTCGTCTTTCGCAGTGTGGATGATGCGCTGGTGGGCGGCTGCAATCTTAACAACATCCGCCGCGGCGTCGCGCAAAGTTGCTCCTTGGGGTATTGGGCGGGGGAGAACCACGCCCGGCGCGGTTACATCAGCGCGGCGGTGCGTGCGGTTGTCGCTTTGGCGTTTGAGCATCTGGGCTTGCACCGGGTGGAGGCGGCGTGCATTCCGTCCAACGCTCCCTCGCGCGGTCTGTTGGAGAAGGCGGGCTTTCAGCAGGAGGGCGTGGCGCGCGCCTATCTGAAAATCAACGGCGTGTGGCGTGATCACGTGCTCTACGCCCGCATCAATGGCGAGCGGGCGGTCGTGTCGCCGCCTCCGGTTGCCACGCTCTAAGCCTCGCCGGACAAGCTCGACAACCGCTCCGGCGACACGCCGATGGAGGCGAGGGCTTCAGCCCATTTGGCGTCCATATCGTCGCCGAAAATCAAGGCTTCCGACGCGGCGCAGGTGAGCCAGGCATTGGCCTGCAGCTCGCTTTCCAATTGACCCGGACCCCATCCTGCATAGCCCAAGGCCAATACGGATTGGCGCGGCGCCTCGGGCGAAACGATGGCTTCCAGCACATCCTTGGTGGCGGTCAGGCCGACGCCATCGCCCACATCCAGCGTGGAATCCCCGGATGCGAAATCATCGGAGTGCAACACGAAGCCGCGATCGCGATCCATCGGGCCGCCATTCAACACCGGCCGGTCGGGGATGCGGATGCTGGCGTCGATCTCCAGCTGCTTCAACAATTCCGGCAGGCGCACATTGTCCAGCACCTGATTGACGATGATGCCCATGGCGTAATCATCATCATGGACGCAAACATACACCAGGGATCGGTGGAAGCGCGGATCGCCGATGGCGGGCGATGCGATGAGCATCTGGCCCTTCAGCGATGGCAAATCGTCGGTGCGGCTCATGAGCGTTAATTTCGACCTTTGGAGGCCGCTGCACAAGGGGGGGCAACGTCGGGCGTTCACAAACCGTGGCCCGGCGCCGCAGGCTTATGACGCCTCCGCGCGCACGGCGTCCATGCCTTCATTGGCGAGGGCGTCCGCCCGCTCATTGCCGGGATCGCCGGCATGACCCTTCACCCAGCGCCAGTCGATGTCATGGTGTTGCGCCAATTCATCGAGCCGCCGCCACAAATCCTCATTCTTCACCGGCTTCTTGGCCGCGGTGCGCCAGCCCTTCGCTTTCCAGCCATGGATCCATTGGGTGATGCCGTCGCGCACATAGGTGGAGTCGGTGTGCAGCTCGAC
>CAZGCB010000123.1:0-6889 GCA_964524065.1 uncultured Caulobacterales bacterium
CAGCCTGCGCCATTCCACGCCGGGGGTGACGCTGATCTCGCCGCCGCCGCACCAAGATATCTACTCCATCGAGGATCTGGCGCAGCTGATCTACGATCTCAAGCAAGCCAACCCCGATGCGCGGGTGTGCGTGAAGCTGGTGTCCGGCGCGGGGGTGGGCACCATCGCCGCGGGTGTCGCCAAGGCCCATGCCGACACCATTTTGATCTCCGGCCATAATGGCGGCACGGGCGCCAGCCCGCAGACCTCCATCAAATTCGCCGGCCTGCCCTGGGAGATGGGCCTGGCGGAGGCCCATCAGACGCTGACGCTCAACGGACTGCGCGAACGGGTGACGCTGCGCACCGATGGCGGTCTGCGCACCGGGCGCGACATTATCATCGCCGCGTTGTTGGGGGCTGAGGAGTTTGGCCTCGGCACCTCCGCCTTGGTGGCGCTGGGCTGTTTGGTGGTGCGCCAATGCCATTCCAATACGTGCCCGGTGGGCGTGTGCACGCAGGACCCGGCGCTGCGGGACAAATTCCTGGGCCTGCCGGACCATGTGGTGCGGTTCATGACGTTCTTGGCGGAAGATGTGCGGCGGCATTTGGCGGCGTTGGGCGCGCCTTCGCTGGACGCCATTATTGGCCGGGCGGACTTGCTGGAGCAGGTCGGGCGCGGCTTCTCGCATTTGGATGATCTCGATCTCAACCCGCTCTTGGTGCAGACCAATGCCTATGGCGAGCCGATCGCGCAGCGACCGCGGCCCTACAATCCCGTGCCGGACACGCTGGATGCGGCCATTTTGCAGGACGCCGAAGACGTCTTCGCCCAGCAAGCCCATCGCGACATCGCCCATACGGTGGTGAACACCGACCGCGCCGTGGGCGCGCGCGTCTCCTCCGCGATTGTGCGCCGCTTCGGCTCGGACGGTTTGCCGGACGGGCGCTTGCAGGTGCGCTTGCGCGGCTCGGCCGGGCAGTCTTTGGGCGCGTTTGGCGCCAAGGGCTTGCGCATTGAAGTGGTGGGCGACGCCAATGACTATGTTGGCAAAGGCTTGTCGGGCGCCGTCATCGCGCTGCGTCCGGCGCGCCTGGAGCATGCGCGCGACGCGATCATCGGCAACACAGTGCTCTATGGCGCCACGAGCGGCTATTTGTTCGCCGCCGGCCGTGCGGGCGAGCGCTTTGCGGTGCGCAATTCCGGCGCCCGCGCGGTCATTGAAGGCTGCGCGGCGAATGGCTGCGAGTATATGACCGGCGGGGAGGCGGCGATCCTCGGCCCCGTGGGCGACAATTTCGCCGCCGGCATGACGGGCGGCGCGGCCTATGTTTACGACCCGGACAATCTGTTGCGCCAAGCCTCCAATATGGGCTCCATCGAGATTATTGACGGTTTCCTCAATGCGGCATGGGAGGCGCGCGCCAAGGTGCTCATCGCCCGCCATGCCGAGGAGACCCATTCGGCGCTCGCCGCGCGTTTGGTGGAGCACTGGCCCGCGGAACGTGACAACTTCAAGCAGGTGGCGCCGACCGAGCTGGCGCATCTGATGAGCGATCCCGAGCGGGCGCTTGGCGGCGCCAAGGCGGCCCTGGTCGCGGCGCAATAGCCGGGCGCGGGTCGCTGCGCCACACTTGCTGCTGTTCGGGCCGCCGTGCGGGCGATGCGGGATGGGGTGGGCTCAGCCCTCGTCCTGCGTCGCCGGTCCCGGGGCCATCATCCAGGTGAGCAGCGGCTTGAGCGGCAGCACCCAGGCGAAGCCGGCGACGACGAAGTAGGCCAGATGCGCCCACGCGTTGAACGGCAAGGCGTCAGCCAGCTGCACCGCCAGCATGATGTAGGCGATCAAATAAACGATCAGCGCGAAACTGCCGAGGGCTTTGCGCGTCCGCGGTCCCATGGGTGTGCCTTTCTTTAACGCTCCTCTGCTGAGCATGGGGCGCGCAGACAAACAAACAAGGGCGCCCGCCGCGCTTTCCCCTGGCGCAGGGTGGCGACGGCCAAAATGGCGCACGTGGGATGCGGCGGACCCTGGCGGCGCGGCGCGGCGCGTCTATGTTTCGGCCCAGGTGATTGAGGAGACACGCCGGCCATGACCATCACGTTCGACCCCGCCCCGGTTGCGGCTGCGCCGCCGCGCCGCAACAGCCTGGTTTTGGCGTGGCTGGGCGTCGTCATCGCCCTGGTGTTCATCATGGTGATTGTCGGCGGCCTGACGCGTCTGACGGATTCGGGGCTTTCCATCACCGAATGGAAGCCGGTCACCGGCGCCATCCCGCCGCTGAGCCAAGAGGCGTGGGAGGCGGAGTTCGACAAGTACCGCGCCATCCCTGAGTACCAGTGGCAGAACCGCGGCATGTCCATGGCCGAGTTCCAAGTGATTTACTGGTGGGAGTGGGCGCATCGCCAGCTGGGTCGGGCCATTGGCCTGGCGTATGCGTGACCGCTTTTGGCGTTATGGCTGCTGGGCCGGCGGCCCCAGGGCCTGACGGGGCGCTTTTTTGTGATTTTGGCGCTGGGTGGCCTGCAGGGCGCGGTGGGCTGGTGGATGGTGCAGAGCGGGCTGTCGGAGCGCGTGGATGTCAGCCAGTACCGGTTGGCGGCGCATTTGGGCCTGGCCTTTGTGCTGTTTGGCGCTCTGATCTGGGCCTTTGCCGATGTGTGGGATCCGGCCGGGCGCACGCGCCGTCTGCGTGGATTGGGCTTTTGGGCGGGGCTGTTTGCGCTGGCGGTGTTTGTCCAGATCATTCTCGGCGCGTTTGTCGCCGGATTGGACGCCGGCCGGATCCACACCGATTGGCCGCTCATGGATGGCGGGCTTGCGCCCCGGGATTATGGCGCGCTGTCGCCCTGGTGGCGCGACGCGTTTGAAAACCGCGCCAGCGTGCAATTCCACCATCGCCTGGGCGGCTATGCCTTGGTGATGGCTGCGGCGGTGTTGACCTGGGCGTGTTGGCGGCGGGGCGGGACGCTGCGGCATTTGGGGGCTGCGTTGGGCGCCGTCACCGTCGCGCAAATGGTCCTGGGCGTCGTGACGTTGGTGCACGCCGCGCCCCTCGTGCTTAGCGCTGCGCACCAAGGCGTGGCCGCTGTGTTGCTGGCGCTGGCGCTGGTCGTGGCGCGCGCAGCCCGCCCCGCCAGCGTTGGCGATGACACATCGGCCGCCCTCACCGCGCCGCCAGCCGAGGTGGACGCTAATCCAACGCCGCCAGCGCCTGCGTCAGGCTATCCAGCCCAATAATGCTGACCGCCTCGCCCTCAGCCGCCACAATGACGCCGGCCGCGTAGCTGCCGCCGAAATTGCCGGCCGAGACGGCCAGGACATCCGGATCGGGGATGTCCGGCGTGTTGAGCCCGCCCGCCAAGGTGACATCCGCCAGGCGCGCGCCCGTGATCATGTCCAGCGCCGCCACGCCCCGGCCATCTTGGCGAACGGCGAGGGCGATTTCGGCGGACAGCTGATCGGCGGCGGGCGCCGCGGCTACGGCTTTCCAGGGCGTCGGGCTGTTGGCGAAGCGGCCCGTGCGGTCCAGCACCAGGGCGCCCCCGCCATCGCGTTCGGCGCAATCGCGCGCGCCCACGGCGTCCGGCGCTTCACGCAGACGCTCAGCCGCCAGGGCCTCGGCGCCCGTATCGCGGATGCGCCACACCTCCGCATAGTCGCGATCCACCACGATGAACTCCACCGCCGCATCACTGGCGCGCACCGGGCAGATACGCTGCACATCCAGATCCGGAGCGATGGGATCGGTGGGCACCGGGGCCAGCGTGATGGTGGGCGCGGGGTTCTCATCGGTCGCCAAGACAGCTTCCAAGCCGCCATCTTCTTCCAAGAAGAGATAGACGCTGACGGGGTCCGACGCCTCACCCGCCGCCAGGATCAGCGGCGCCGCGATCCCGCGCAGCTGGAAGTCCGGCGCCGTGATCAGCGAACGGGCCGGGGGCACCGCCAGGATTTGCTGTGTGCCCGTCGCGAGATCCAACACCGCCAGGTTCTCGGCGTCCGGGCCATCAAACGCCGCCAGCACGCGGCTGCGATAAGCGGGCGTCTGCGGCAACGCGGCCAGCGCGCGCACGCGCCCGCCCACACTGGCGATGTGATCGGCGACCGTCAGGGTGAGTTGCGCCGCCGCCGGCGTCGTCGGCGCGTCGGCGGGCTCGGCCGGGAGGGGGGCGTCATCGCTGGCGCCGCAAGCGACGAGCATCAGGCCGGCGGCGGCGATCAAGGCGTATCGGATCATGGTGCTTTCCTGCATGGCCGTCGCGCGCGATGGCGTCCGCGCGCGTCCGTTGTTCCCCTTGAGGTGGTGCATCGCATCTTTCCTGCGACGGCGCAAAGCTTGCGGGCCTGGCGCGTCTCACATCCGCGTCAGGGCCGGACGGAGGGGCGGATCACGAGGAAGATGCCGCCTAAAATCACGGCGCTCGCCACCGCCAGGCGCAGGCCGATGGGTTCGCTGAGCAACACCCATCCGCCCAAGGCGGCGGTGATGGGGACCGATAGCTGCGCGACCGCCGCCGCCAGCGTCGTGATGTGGCGCAAAGCGGCGTACCAGACGACATAGCCGATGCCTGACGTGAGCGCGCCAGACGCCGCCGCCAGCAGGATGCCGCCGGGGGCGAGCGGCGCCGATGGATCGACACACGCAAACAAAGGCAGGCTCAACGGCGCCGCCAAAAGAAAATTGCGCGTGGTGGCGGCGACCGGATCGCCTTCCCCTTTGCCCAGTAGAGAATAGACGCCCCAGCTCACCCCGGCGATCGCCATCAAGCTCGCGGCCCATAGCGGCGGCGCGGCGGTGATGAAGGCGCGGTTGGCGTCGTGATGCGCCTGGCTGGGCGTGAGGAACAACACCAGGCCGATCAACGCGATCGCCAGGCCCGCCCATTGCGGCGTGTGCGGTCGCGCGCCGCGCGCCACGCCGACGCCCACCATGGTGATCTGCACCACCGCAAAGAGAATCAGCGCGCCAGCCCCCGCATCGAGCGCCACATAGCTGAGTGAAAAACCCAAGGCGTAGGCGAACAGCGCCAGCGCCGCCGCCCAGCTGCGTGGCCGCGCCCAGCCCATATCGGCCCAAACCGACCGCCGGCTGAGCGTCAGCAGGAGCGCCAGCACCACTGCGCCGGACCACAACCGAATTTGCGTGAAGCGCAGCGGATCGATCAGCTCCGCCTGCAGCGCCAAGCGGTTCAAAATCGAGTTGCCGGCGAAGGCGGTAAGCGCCGCCACAGTGAGGAGCCCGGCGCGGACGGATAAGGACGCGATCATGGACCGGTTATGCCGCGCCGTGCTGGATCTGTCGGCTCACATTGCGCGCACGGGCGCATCACGATGTGCTGGAGTGCAGCCAAAAGGGAGGACCACCCATGCGCGATGGCGGGCGGATCAGTGCGGCCATAGAGGTGCTCGGCGCGGCCGATGAGGGGCGCCAGCCCGTCAAGGCGCTGCTGCGGCAATGGGGCTTGGCGCACCGCTTCGCTGGGGCGAAGGATCGCGCCTGGATTTCTGGGCTGGTGCTCGACGCTTTGCGCCAGCAGCGCTCGCTCGCCTGGCGGATGGGCGATGCGGCGCCGCGCGCGCGGGTGCTGGCCGCGCTGCGCTGGTCGTGGGCCTGGGATGTTGCGCGCATCGCCGAGGCGTGTGCGGAGGAGCCCCATGGTCCCGGTGCGCTGAACGCGGCGGAGACGGCGCGGCTGGCGGAGCCGGTGGCGCTCGATGATGCGCCGGCGGCGGTGCGGGGGGACTTTCCCGATTGGCTGAGCGCGTATTTCACGCAGGCCTTTGGTGAACGCGCCGCGGAGGAGGGGCAGGCGCTGGCGGTGCGCGCGCCGGTGGATTTGCGAGTCAACACGCTGAAGGCCACGCCGGACAAGGCGCTGAAGGCCCTCGCCAGCGTCGAGCCGGCGCCCAGCGGCATCCTGGTGCATGGTCTGCGAATCGCGCCGGCCGCCGGCGAAGCGCGCGGCGGCGCCGTGGAGTCCATTCCTGCCTACTCTAAGGGCTGGGTGGAGGTGCAGGACGCCGGCTCGCAAATCGCGGCGGCGGCGGCCGGCGATGTCGTGGGTGCGCAAGTGCTCGATTATTGCGCTGGCGGGGGCGGCAAGACCCTCGCCTTGGCGGCGGCCATGGCCAATACGGGGCAAATCTACGCCTATGACTCCGATGCGCGGCGTCTGTCGGCGACCATCCATCGCGCACAAAGGGCGGGCGTGCGCAATCTGCAGATTCTCAGCCCGGCCGATGGCGGGGATGCGCGGTTGGCGGATCTGCACGCGAAGATGGATGTGGTGTTCATCGATGCGCCGTGCACGGGGCTTGGGGTGTGGCGCCGCCGGCCGGACGCGAAATGGCGCCTGCGTCCCACAGCGATCGAGGCGCGCATGGCGGAGCAAGACGCGATCCTGACCGCCGCACAGGCGTATGTGAAGCCGGGCGGGCGTCTCGTCTACGTCACGTGTTCGCTGCTCCACGCGGAGAATGAGGACCGCGTCGCGGCGTTTTTAGCGAGCCCCGAGGGCGCGGATTTTCAACCGATCCCGCTATCGCCGGTGCTGGAGGCGTCCGGCCAGCTGACGGACGAGGCGATCGACGCGTTGCGGACCCAGGGGCTGGAGCACGAGGGCCGCGTGTTGCGCCTGACACCTCTGCGCGCCGGGACGGACGGGTTTGTGGTCATGGTGCTGCAGCGCGCGGCGCGGTAGGCGCGTCGTCGTGTCGCGGCCCCATGTCTGCAGGTGAGACGTTCACCCTGCTCTAATTTAGAACGGCAACCCACTGTGTACCGCGGCGGCACGTTCACATGCGCGCATTGCCAGGCGCGGGTTGGAACCGCGCGGTCTGCGATCAAAAAAGTGGTGGGCGGTACTGGGATTGAACCAGTGACCCCCTCGGTGTGAACGAGGTGCT
>CAZGCB010000124.1:0-6883 GCA_964524065.1 uncultured Caulobacterales bacterium
GCTCCCACGACAAGTGTCCGCTTCGCGGCGCCAGGGAACCAACGCTGTCGACCCACTAGAGACATTCATGGTCTCACACCGGGCGTCTGAACCGCGTATGAGAGCCGACATTTGCGGTCGCGCTCAGTGGATCTGAAGCGTTTGGTCAACATCCTTTGATGATATTGTAAGTGCCGGCATCGTGTCGGCGATGCGGTGGGACGGGCATGGCGTGGAGACCATGTCATGTACGGAGAACTGTTTCTCGCCGAGGCGCCCGATCTGAAACACGCGGATACTGGCGAATACGGACCGGCGAAACCCAGCGCTCAACGCGCGAGCGCCAAGCGCACCTCTCGCTCACGCGAAACGCAGCCCTGGAACAAGGGCCGCTTGATCGGCCAGAAACCACCGCTGAAACCGAAGGATGTCTGGGCGATCCGGGCGCGGCTACAGCTCAACGGCTCGAAACGCGATCTCGCGCTGTTCAATCTGGCGATCGATAGCAAATTGCGCGGTTGTGATCTGGTTACGCTGCAGGTCGCGGATGTCTGGGCTGGCGGCGCGCCGCGCCAGCGAACATCGATTGTCCAGAACAAGACGGGACGACCGGTTCAATTTGAACTGACCGAACAGACACAGGCGTCTGTGGCGGACTGGGTGTCGGAGCGCAAGCCGCGCCCTGGCGAGCCCTTGTTTCCCAGCCGGATCAGCGATCGGCCCCACCTGTCCACCCGGCAATATGCTCGCCTTTTGAAGGACTGGGTGCGCAGCATCGGGCTCGATCCTTCCGCCTACGGCACACACTCGATGCGTCGGACCAAGGCCGCTCAGATCTATAAGAAGACGGGCAATTTGCGGGCCGTTCAACTTCTTCTCGGCCATACGAAGCTCGAGAGCACGGTGCGTTATCTCGGCATTGAGGTGGAGGACGCCCTGCAAATCTCCGAGCAAGTGGAGTTGTAGACGACGGGCTCGTGTTGTCTCGTGGCGGCCTCCGCAGGAGGTCGCCTTTGCGCTTGCCGCCGCGCCACAGCGGGTGCTTGACATTCACCTCCAAGGAACAAAAATAGAACACTCACCTAAGGTGATGACGACCTCCTGCTATGGCGCTGACGAAAGAGAACACATTGGCGGACATGCGCCGCTGGTTGGCGACGCAGGAGCACGACGCGCGGCGCCATCGCGCCTCGGCGCGTTCTGCTGACGCTACGCCGGTCTGGGCGCTGGAAGATGACCCTCTGGGGGTGGCGTTCAATGCCGGCGGCCATGGCGTGCATGAGATTGCGGCCGGCGCGTATGGCGATCATGCCGCGGCGAGCGGCCTGGCTTTCGCGCTGGCGGGGACGCTGCGTGATCGCCATCGGCCGCTGATATGGGTGCGCACGCGAGCCTTGGAGCGCGAGGAGGGCCGGCTTAGCGGCCATGGTCTCTGGCGGGCGGGCCTCGATCCCCAGCGTCTTGCGTGCGTGGCGGCTCGCGATGATCGCGAGGCGCTGTGGGCCGTCGAGGAGACGGTCGTCAGCGGAGCGGCGGCCTGCGTCATCGCCGAACTGGGCGGGGCTGATTTCACCGCCACGCGGCGTTTGGCCCTGCGCGTGCGTGACGGATCGGTGCTGCTGGTTTTGCCCCCCTCCTGCGAAGGCGCCACCGCCGCCCAGTCTCGCTGGCGCGTATCGGCGCATTCCAGCACACCGCACGCCCATGATCTGCGCGCTCCGGGGCAACCTCGCTGGCGCGCGACTTTGGAGCGCAGCCGCAACCCAAGCTTCGCCGGTCACCCTCAAACTTATGTTCTGGAGCAGGATCATGACGGTCCAGACCAAGCGCTTCGCCTGCGTGTGGTTTCCCAATTGGCCGATCCAGCGTCTGAGGCGAGAGCGGCGCAGGCTGATGACGGCCTCAACCCCCGAAAACGCCGGGGCGTCGCATGAGGCGCCGCCCTTTGCGCTGACGGAGACAGGGGCCCGGGGTTTGCGGGTCGCCGCGGCGGATGAGGCGGCCCAGGCCATCGGCATTGATCCTGATATGGGCTTCACCGATGCGCGCGCGATTTGCCCCCATCTTGTGGGCGAGCCCATTGACCGGGCGGCGGATCGTGGCGCCTTGGCGCGACTTGTGGGTTGGCATCGCCGGTACAGCCCCTGCGTCAGCCTCGACCGCTTTGCAGATCCGTCCGACGCGGTCCTGTTGGATGTCAGCGGGTGTGCGCATCTGTTCGGCGGTGAAGCGGCGATGGCGGCCGACATGCAAGAGCGTTTGGGGGCGGCCGGGCTTCAGGCCCGCATCGCTTTGGCTGATACAAGCGCCGCCGCTGGCGCGCTGGCTCGTTTCAGCGATGCGTGCATCACCATCGCGCGGGTCGGAGAAACGTTGGAGGCGCTGGCGCATTTGCCGGTCGCGGCGTTGCGTCTGACCGCTGATACGGCTCAGCTGTTGCGTCGGTTCGGGTTGAGCACCATTGCGCAGTTGATTGACATTGACCGCGGCGCGCTGAAGCGGCGCTTTCCCTCCAAGGTGGCGGCTGAAGCGGTGTTGTTGCGGCTGGATCAAGCTTTGGGCGCCCGTGATGAACCCTTCACGCCCGACTTGCCGCAGCCGGCCCATAGGGTGCGCCTGTCCGCGCCGGAGCCGATTCTGCACCCCGAGGGCGTGCAGGCGGCGTTGAGCCATGTGCTGGAGCAGCTGCAGGGCTTGCTCGAGCGCCGCGATTGCGGCGGGCGCATGTTCCTTTTCACGGCGTTTCGGGTGGACGGCTCCTCTTATGTTTTGCGCGTGGCTACAGCCCGACCGACGCGCGATCCGGCCCATTTGCAGCGATTGTTTGCGCATCATTTGGAGCGCATCGATCCCGGTTTCGGCATTGATTTGTTCACTTTGGAGGCGCGGCGCACGGGGCCGTTGAATCTCACCACGCCCGCCCTCGACAGCGATTGGATAACGATGGGTGGTGATGAGTCCGCCCTGTGCGCGCTGGCGGATCGCTTGAGCGCGCGGCTGGGCGATCACGCCGTGCGCCGTCTGCACCCCGTCGACAGCCATATCCCTGAGCGGGCGGAGCAGGCTGCGCCCTTAAACGCGCTGGCGTGCGATGGGGGGAAGGCCTGGGGCGCCACCCCGCAGCGCGGACCGCGGCCTTTGCGCGTATTTGAGGCGCCTGAGCCGATCACCGTCATGGCGGAGATCCCTGACGGTCCGCCCATGTGTTTCACCTGGCGGCGTGTGGCGCGGCGCGTGGTGCGGGCTTCAGGTCCGGAGCGCATTGCTGGCGAATGGTGGCGCGCGCCTGACGGGGCTGAGCCGCCGACCCGAGATTATTACGTCGTCGAAGATGAGGCGGGGCGGCGTTATTGGCTGCGCCGCGATGGGTTTTACGGCCACGACAGCCCACCGCGCTGGCTGATCCAGGGGCTGTTTCCGTGACCCCACCCTCCTTCGCCGCACCGGCTTATGTCGAGCTGCAGTGCACCTCGAATTTCTCCTTCCTGCGCGGGGCGTCCCACGCTCAAGAATTGGTGGAGACGGCCAAGGCGCTGGGCCACGTCGCCATTGGCGTGGCGGATCGCAACAGCTTAGCCGGAATGGTGCGCGCTCACGCTGCGGCTCAGGAGGCTGGGCTGCAGCTCTTGGTTGGCGCGCGCCTGGATCTTCAAGATGGGCCGAGCCTGCTTTGTTATCCCACCGATCGCACCGCGTATGGACGCCTCAGTCGGTTGCTGTCCGACGGCAAGCTGCGCGCGCCCAAAGGTGAGTGCCATCTTACCCTGGCGGATGTGGAGCAAGCCGCTGAGGGGCAAATCTTTATCGCCATTCCGCCCGATCAGGAAGATGAGGAGCCGGCCTTCGAGGCGGTCCTGACGCGTCTCAGCGGCCTGTGGCGCGGGCGGACGCATCTCGCGGCGGCTTGCCGGTTCGATGGACGCGATAGGGCGCGGCTGAATCGCTGGGCGGCCTTGGGACGTCGCGCGGGTGCGCCCATGGTCGCGGTCAATGACGTGTTTTATCACGCGCCTGAACGCCGGGCGCTGCAGGATGTGCTTACCTGCATCCGCGAGGGCTGCAGCGTGCATGAAGCCGGGACGCGCTTGCATTCCAATGCGGAGCGTCATCTCAAAGGTCCTGCCGAAATGGCGCGGTTGTTCACGGGCCATGAAGCGGCGCTGGCTCGCACGTCGGAGATCGCCGAGCGCTGCCGGTTTTCCCTGAAAGAGCTGCAATATTGCTATCCCGATGAGCCTGTGCCTTCGGACAAGACGCCCCAGCAGCATTTGGAGGATGTGAGCTGGGCCGGCGCCCGCTGGCGCTATCCTGAGGGGGTGCCGGAGAAAGTGGCGGCCAATCTACGCAAGGAATTGGCGCTGATCGGCGAGCTTCAGTTCGCGGCTTATTTTCTCACCGTGCATGACATCGTACGCTGGGCGCGCGCACAGAATATCCTCTGCCAAGGCAGGGGGTCCGCGGCGAATTCGTCGGTCTGCTATTGTCTGGGCGTCACCAATGTCGATCCCAACGCCATCGATCTGCTGTTCGAACGTTTCATCTCCAAGGAGCGCCAAGAGCCGCCTGACATCGACGTGGATTTCGAGCATGAGCGGCGCGAGGAGGTCATCCAGTATATTTATCGCCGCTATGGCCGCCATCGCGCGGCGCTGACAGCTACGGTGATCAGCTATCGCCCGCGCTCAGCCGTGCGCGAAGTCTGCAAAGCGCTGGGGCTAAGCCAAGACATCGCCGCGGCCATGGCGGGCACGGTGTGGGGCTCGTGGGGTTCCGAAGTGGCGGATGAGCACATCCGCGAAGCCGGGCTTGATCCCGCCAATCCGCTCATCCGCCAGGCCATGGGTTTGGTGCATCAGCTCATCGGCTTTCCCCGCCATCTCTCCCAGCATGTGGGCGGCTTCGTGCTCACCCAGGGCCCGTTGGTGGAGACCGTGCCCAGCGGCAACGCCTCCATGGAGGAGCGCACCTTCATCGAATGGGACAAGGACGATATCGACGTACTTGGTCTGATGAAGGTGGATGTTCTGGGGCTTGGGATGCTCACCTGCATCCGCAAATGCTTGGATCTCATCGACGCCCATTTTGGCGAACGCTACGACCTCGCCAGCATTCCGCAGAACGATCCGGCCGTCTATGAGATGCTCTGCAACGCAGACAGTCTGGGCGTATTCCAGGTGGAAAGCCGCGCGCAGATGAACATGCTGCCGCGGCTGAGACCGAAGGAATTCTACGACCTCGTCATTCAAGTCGCCATTGTCCGTCCCGGCCCAATCCAGGGCGATATGGTCCACCCCTATCTACGCCGGCGCAAAGGCCTGGAAACGGTCAGCTATCCTGCGCCGGCGCCGGAGCACGGCCCTTCCGACGAGCTGCACCAAATCCTCGGGCGCACGAAGGGGGTGCCGCTATTTCAAGAACAAGCCATGCGCATCGCCATTGAGGCGGCGAAATTCACACCCGATGAAGCCAATGGCCTGCGCCGGGCCATGGCGACCTTCCGCAAGGTCGGGACGATCCACACCTATGAGCAGAAGATGGTCGCCGGCATGACCGCCCGCGGCTATGATCCAGACTTCGCACGACGCTGTTTTGATCAGATCAAAGGCTTCGGCGATTACGGCTTTCCCGAAAGCCACGCCGCCAGCTTTGCGCATTTGGTCTACATTTCGTCCTGGCTAAAATGTCATTACCCAGCGGTGTTTGCGGCCGGCTTGCTCAACTCTCAGCCAATGGGCTTCTACGCCCCCGCGCAGATCGTGCGTGATGCGCGCGAGCATGGGGTGGAGGCGCGGCCTGCGGATGTGAATGCCTCCGAATGGAACAATACTTTGGAGCCCTTGGCGTCCGGCCCGAAGGGCGAAACGCGTTTGGCGTTGCGCCTGGGCTTTCGTCAAATCGATGGCCTGAGCCAGGACGCGATGGATGCGGTGGTCCAGGCGCGCGGGCCGGGCTTTGAGGATGTGGACGCCATCCGCCGTCGCTGCGGCGCGCGCGTGGCCGGCGTCAAAAACATGCTGGAGCGTCTCGCCGCGGCGGACGCCTTCGGCTCTCTCGGTCTTGATCGTCGTCAGGCGCTCTGGACGGTGCGCGCGACGCCTTCATACGCTCCGCCGCCGCTGTTCGCCCATGCCGATGCGGCCGATACTGGCGCAGAGCCGGTGGTCGACTTGCCCCCCATGCCGATGTCGGAGCATGTTCTGCAGGACTACCAAACCACGCGGTTGTCCTTGAAGGCCCATCCCATGTCGTTTTTGCGCTCGCGCTTTGAGCGCTTGCGCGTACGCACCACCAAGGACGCAGTCACAGCGTCCAATAATGCGCGGGTCGCCTGCGCGGGGCTGGTTCTCGTGCGTCAACGGCCCGGCTCAGCCAAGGGCGTGGTGTTCATCACCATCGAGGATGAGGCCGGGATCGCCAATCTCGTGGTTTGGCCGAAGGTTTTAGAGCGCTTCCGCCCTGTGATTATGGGCGCGCGGCTGCTGCTCGTGCGCGGGCGCGTGCAGCGGGCCGACACTGTCACGCATATCGTCGCCGATCAGCTCATCGACCGCACGTCGGATTTTGCGCTTTTGTCGGAGAGCGTGGCCAAAACCGTGTTTGATCGCACGCTCAGTCCCGTCGATGAGGTGAAGCGCCCAGTGCTGGCCCGCAAGGGCCCGCCGGCGCGGCGCTCGGTATCGCTGTCAGGGGAGGAGCAACGTGCGGATCAAATAGACCATGTCGCGACTGATTTCGCCCACGAACACGCGAGCCCGGCGCCACAACCTCCAGCACCCGCACAAACGTCTGCCCGCGGCTTGCGAGTTTGGACGCATCCGCGCGATGCGCGCATCATCCCCAAAAGCCGGGATTTCCACTAATTCTACATGGTGGCGAACTGTCAGCTCGCCACGCCAAAGCGGAT
>CAZGCB010000125.1:0-6571 GCA_964524065.1 uncultured Caulobacterales bacterium
CGAAGCGCAGCGCGTTCATCAGCGCCACAGGCCGCGCACCCATTGTGAAGACATCCCGCATGATCCCGCCCACGCCCGTGGCCGCGCCCTGATAGGGCTCGATGAAGCTGGGGTGGTTGTGGCTCTCCATCTTAAAGACGGCCACTTGCGGTTGGCCGTCCGGGCCGGCGCCGATATCCACCACGCCGGCGTTTTCGCCTGGACCTTGCACCACGTACGGCCCGTCAGTGGGGAATTTCCGCAAATGCCGGCGGGAGGATTTATAGCTGCAGTGCTCCGACCACATGACGGAGAACACGCCCAGCTCCACCAGATTGGGCGCGCGGTTCAGCCGCTTGACGATGAGGGCGTACTCCTCATCGGAGAGGCCATGCTCCGCCGCGGCGGAGGCGTCCGTGGGGTCGGTGAGGCGGGGGGCGGTGGTGATGTTCGTCATAGGCCAGCCTTAGCGTGACAAAGGGGTGGCGTCACGCGTGACGCTCGAGCCGACGATCAGTCCTCCTTACCGTCGCCGGCCACATCGAGTTCATAGGCGGCGAGGCCGGTTTTGAGCAGGTCATAGACCAGGCCCGCGAAGTCATTCACATCGGCCGCGGGCTCCAAGTCGGGGAAGTAGTCATCTTCCTCGGACTCAAAGGAAAAGCCTGCATCATCCGCCAAAATCACGCCCAGCTCATCGCCCGTGGGGGCGTAGAGGATGTAGATGCCGGGCTCGTCTTCCTCATCGTCTGTCTCCAGCCGGAAGACGATGCGGCGGCTGGTGATCTGGCCTTCCAACGCTTTGAGCAAATCCTTCAGTCGCGCCACCCGGCTGGCGCGGGCGGTGGCGCCCCCGCGCTCCTCGGCCAAGGTGCTTTTGAGGGCGTCCACCTCGTCATCAAAGCCCATGAGCGCATCTCCTTCGCGTTTGCGGTCGGCGCCGTGTCAGCTCACGCCGGTGCGCTGGCCGCCTTCATCAGACTGGTGAATACGCCCACGCCGTCCACGCCGCCATGGGCGGCGTCCACCGCGCGTTCGGGGTGAGGCATGAGGCCGAGAACCGTGCCGGTTTCGTTTGTGATGCCGGCGATGTCGCGGGCTGAGCCATTGGGGTTGCCGGCGCTTGGGTCCGCTTCGTCCGTGGCGTAGCGGAAGGCGACGCGGCCCTCGCCCTCCAGGCGATCGAGGGTGTCCGCGTCGGCCCGGTAATTGCCATCATGGTGCGCAATCGGGAAGCGAACCAGCGCCCCCGCATCATAGGCGTGCGTGAAGGGCGTCTGCGCGTTTTCGATCTGTAGGGCTTGGTTGCGGCAGACGAAATTCAGTCCCGCATTGCGCACCAGCGCGCCAGGCAAGAGGCCCGATTCACATAAAACTTGGAAGCCGTTACACACCCCCAGCACCCGCACGCCGCGTTCGGCCGCGGCGCGCACCGCGTCCATCACCGGCGCCCGGGCCGCCATAGCGCCGGCGCGCAGATAATCGCCATGGGAAAACCCGCCGGGCACGATAACGAGGTCGAGCCCATCTGGCAGGGCCGTTTCGCGATGCCACACCATATGCGGGGCAACGCCCGTCAGCACGCGCAGTGCCGTTTGCGCATCGCGATCGCAATTGGAGCCCGGGAAAACGATGACGGCCGCATTCATGGGCTTGATGTAGCAAACCCGGCTCGGGCTGGGGAGGTGATTCGCGCCAAAATCATTGGATTGCGCCGGGCTTTTGACAGGCGCGCGGCTTAGCTGGCGGGCGTGGCCTCCACCTCGACGCTGAAGCGTTCGATGACGGGGTTCGCCAGCAGTTTGGAGCACATGGCCTCCACCCGTTCTTTGGCCCGGGCGGGGTCGGTTTCGGCCAAGTCCAACTCGATGATTTTGCCCTGACGCGCTTCGGCCACTTCATCAAAGCCGAGCGTGCGCAGGGCTTGTGCGACCGCTTGGCCTTGGGGGTCGAGCACGCCGGATTTCAGATCGACACGGACAATGGCTTTCATACCGGAGGCTCCCCTGCACATGGCTGCATGGATTGACGGCGCGCTTACTCCACGACGCCGGTTTCAGAAACCACCTGCAGGTTCGCCGGCGGATCCTTCATGATGCCCAGGCGGCGCGCCACCTCCGCATAGGCTTCGGTGACGCCGCCCAGATCGCGGCGAAACCGGTCTTTGTCCAGCTTCTCGCCGCTTTCCATATCCCACAGACGGCAGGAATCGGGGCTGATTTCATCGCCCACCGCCACGCGCACCATATCGCCCTCAAACTGGCGGCCAAACTCCAGTTTGAAGTCCACCAAGCGGATGCCGGCGCCGGCGAACAGGCCCGATACAAAGTCATTCACCCGCAAGGTGAGGGCCATCATATCGTCAATTTCTTGGGTGGTGGCCCAGTTGAAGGCGGTGATGTGCTCTTCGGCCACCATCGGATCGTTCAACTCGTCCGACTTGTAATAAAACTCGATGATGCACCGGGGCAGCGTTTTACCTTCCTCCAGCCCTAACCTTTCGGCGATGGAGCCGGCGGCCACATTTCGACACACCACTTCGACGGGGATCATCTCCAATTCGCGGATTAACTGCTCGCGCATGTTAAGCCGACGTATAAAGTGCGTCGGCACCCCGATATCATTCAGGCGCGCCATGATAAATTCAGAAATGCGATTGTTCAGCACGCCCTTGCCGTCAAGCGTGCCGCGCTTTTGATTGTTATAGGCTGTTGCGTCATCTTTAAAATGCGCAATCAACGTGCCGGATTCAGGGCCCTCATAGAGGATCTTGGCTTTGCCCTCATACACTTTTTTACGGCGGGACATGGATCCTCCCTCGGCGCGCGCCCGCGACCCGTGGCGATATGGGGCGGGATAAGGCCGCGCACGTTAGCCAATGCCGCAGCACGTCACAATGCGCGCGTGCGTTTCGCATCAGGATCGCGGTGCGGTCACGCGCACGAGGCCCCTGTTGTGGGGCGTCACCGCCGCCAGCGCTATGCCGCGGGCGCGGGGCGGGTGAGCGCGGCGTTGATGAGCGCGCGGATGTCGTCCTCGCTATGGCGCACCTGCACCACGCTCAGCAACGCCCCGCTCTCAGGGTCAGCTAACAGCATGAAGCCTTGCGCCTTTTTATACTGCTCCCACAGCGCCTCAATGCCATGCTCGGCGGCTAGCGCGGCGCGTTTTTCAGCACCGCCAAAGGCCGACAAACTCTTGTTGAAGGTGATGAAGGTGATGGGCCGATCCTCAAACTCGCCACGCACGGCGTTGATACGTGGATCGAGAACGAGGCAGGTCGCGCAAAAGGCCGAGTAAAACATAGCCGCCACCACCGGCTGATCCATGGGCTCAGCCTCGCCCTCTTGGGCGAGCGCGGGGCTTAAAAACAGCCCGAGAGCGACGGCGAAAGCGGCGAAAAAGCGCATGGGACCCACTCCACTTGGTCAGAACGACCGCGTTACATGATGGGGCTTTTATGTCGGTTTCTGCGGGTTTGGGCCAGTGGATGCGCCCTCACAGACGCACACGAGTCCGCGATCATGACCGTCACCCTCGCAGAGCGATGCCGGGCGGGATGGTAGTGGGTGCAGCGCACAAAAGCGTCGCCAGGGCCAGCGGCCTGCGCCATAAAGACGTTATGGACCGGTTGGGCTTACGGGCGGCGAAGAGGGCGATGAAAATGATGGATCAGGCCAAATCGACGCGGTGGCGCGCCGGCCGAGGCTGGAGGGCGATGGGGGGGGCGATCGCGGTGACGACGCTGGTGAGCGGTTGCGCCACCTCCCAAGGCGCCGCTCTGGAGCAAGAAGCCTCCACCCTGCGCATTGAAAACCGTGAATTGCGCCAAGAGCTGGCGGATGTGCGCGAGGAATTGGCCACGCTGCGCAGCGATCGCGAAGCGCTCAGTCAGCAAGTTCTGACATTGCAGACCGAACTCGATCGCGCCCGCGGCGTGCGCCGTTAAGCGCCTGCTGAGGCGCCGGACGTCGGGCTTGCGCTGACGCCGGTGGCGGGCGTCGCCCTCATAGCGGGAAAACGCGCGCGAAAATCGTGTCCACATGCGCGAAATGGCGGTCCAGATCGAACAGCTGATCGAGCACCGCGCCGTCTAGCGTGTTGGCGATGGCGGGCTCGGCGTCCAGCTGCGCGCGAAACGGGCCGGCGCCGTTCCATGTCGCCATGGCGCAGCGCTGCACGAGGGCATAGGCCTCCTCGCGGCTGAGGCCGGCTTCCGCAAGAGCGAGCAGCACGCCCTGGGAGGCGTGCAGGCCCTGCAAGCGATCCACATTGGCTTGCATCCGCTCCGGGTAGACCACGAGTTTTTCGATAAGGCCGGCAAGGCGGTGCAGCGCGAAATCCAAATGGATGGTCGCGTCCGGCGCGATGGCCCGCTCCACGCTGGAGTGGGAGATGTCGCGCTCGTGCCACAGGGTTATGTTCTCCAAGGCCGGCCCGAGGGCTGAGCGCACGAGGCGCGCCAGGCCGGTCAAGTTTTCGCTCAGCACCGGATTGCGCTTGTGCGGCATGCTGGAGGAGCCCTTTTGGCCGGCGGCGAAATACTCCTCCGCCTCCAGCACCTCCGTGCGCTGTAAATGCCGCACCTCCACCGCCAGCCGTTCAATGCTGGAGGCGATGAGCGCCAGCGCGGCGAAAAACGCGCCATGGCGGTCGCGCGGGATGATCTGCGTGGAAACCGGTTCCGGCGTCAGGCCGAGGGCTTTGGCCACATGGGCCTCCACCTGCGGCGCCACATTGGCGAAGGTCCCCACGGAGCCGGAAATTTTGCAGGTGGCGATTTCCGCGCGCGCCGTCTCTAAGCGTGCGCGCGCGCGGGTGAATTCCGCGGCGTGGGAGGCGAGTTTCAACCCGAAGGTGGTGGGTTCGGCGTGTACGCCATGACTGCGGCCCATGCAGGGGGTGCGTTTATGCTCCAACGCGCGCGTTTTCAGCGCGGCATAGACGCGGTCCACGCCCTCCAACAACAGGTCGCTCGCGCGGGTTAGTTGCACCGCCAAGCAGGTGTCCAGCACATCGGAGGATGTGAGGCCATAATGCACATGGCGCGCGGCCGGCCCGACAAGCTCCGCCAAATGCGTCAGGAAGGCGATGACGTCATGGCGCACCTCGGCTTCGATGGCGTCGATGCGGGCGATGTCAAAGGTGGCGTCCTTGGCTTTCCAGATGTCCGCCGGCGCGTCTGCGGGAATGACGCCGAGCTGGGCGAGGGCGTCGCAGGCATGGGCTTCGATCTCAAACCAGATGCGGTAGCGGGTTTGCGGCGCCCAAATCGCGGCCATGGCGGGACGGGTGTAGCGGGCAACGGCCATGGCGATCTCTTTCTTGCGACTCACAAAGGGATGATGCAGCGGACTACGCAGCGGCGGCGGTCCTGGCAAGCCGTCACGACGCGATCCGCCGCGTCCTCAGGCGTTCAACAGCCCCAAATCGCGAAAGCTCGCCACCCGTTCGCGCCCAACGACCAAGTGGTCATGCACCACAACGCCCATGGGCTTAGCGGCGGCGATGATCGCGCCGGTCATGTCGATGTCCGCGCGCGACGGGGTCGGGTCGCCGGAAGGGTGGTTATGGGCGAGGATGATCGCGGTGGACCCCAAGGCCAGGGCGCGGGCCACCACTTCGCGCACATAGACCGGCGCGTGATCGACGGTGCCGCGCCCCATGACTTCATCGGCGATCAGGCGGTTCTTGCGGTCGAGAAACAACACGCGGAACTGCTCGCGCGCTTCATGCGCCATGGCGGCGCGGCAATGGGCGACCACGCTGGCGAGGTTGGAGAACACCGGCTGGTTTAACACTTGGTCGCGTGTGATGCGCTGGGCGGCGGCCTGCACCAAGTTCAGCTCCAGCGCCACAGCCCGCGAAACACCAGGCGTTTCACACAGCCGCGCGGGCTCCGCCCCCAAAACGCCGGCGAGATTCTCGAAACGAGCCAGCAACGCCTTGGCCAAGGGTTTCACATCCCGCCGCGGAATGGCGCGAAACAACAGCAATTCCAGCATCTCATAATCGGCGAGCGCGTCGGCCCCGGCGGTTTCAAAGCGTTCCCGCAAGCGTTGGCGGTGGCCATGAAAGTGCGGCGGCGTCCGCGGCGTGATGGGTGCTGGCGGCGCCATATTCGCGCGCATTTCACGCTCCTCCAGCCCCCGCCGGGCATAGGCGCTGACCATCTCCGCCTCCCAGTCGCCGAGTCGTCTCGCCTCCAGAACAAATCTCAAACATCCTTGCGCGTCAAGGTTTGTTGGTTTTTTGTTCGGTTTTTGTGCTCTTTGGGGCTTACCCGTAGGGCGGGCGGTCATAACCCGCCGGGGAGCGGGTGAAGATTTCTGAGCCGTCAGCGGTGACGCCGATGGAGTGTTCGAATTGAGCGGACAAAGATCGGTCGCGGGTGACGGCGGTCCAGCCATCGGACAGGATTTTCACGTCCTTGCGGCCCTGATTGATCATGGGCTCGACGGTGAAGAACATGCCCTCGGCCAACGCCACGCCGGACCCCGGCGGGCCCACATGCACCACATTGGGGGCGTCGTGGAACACGCGGCCCAGCCCGTGGCCGCAGAAATCCTCAACCACCGAAAAGCGGGCGGCA
>CAZGCB010000126.1:0-2555 GCA_964524065.1 uncultured Caulobacterales bacterium
CGAGCCGGGCTGGAATGAGGGCGATAAGCTGGCTAACGCGGTGGCGAAGGCCGGGCTGGACCTTGCTGAGATGGAACAAGCGCTGAGCGGTTATGATCTCATGGAGGAGATCGAGGCCAACCACGCCGCGCTTGATGCATCCGGGCATTGGGGCGTGCCGACGGCCGTCTTTAAGGGTGAGCCCTTCTTCGGCCAGGACCGGATCGAAACCCTGCGCTGGCGGCTTGATAAGGACGGCGTCCCCAGGCGCTAGGACGCAGGCAGCCTGGAAACTTTCGTCCCATGTTTCCGCGGCGACATAGGTTAACCGCGCCGCCGTTCTCGGAGGACTTATGATGGTGTGGACTTTCACTCGGATGAGGCTTGGCGTCCTTGCGAGCCTGAGCGCGGTCGCCTTGGCGGCGTGCTCGACCATTCCGCAAACCACCGAAGACTTGCTCGCCAAGCCCATCGATTGCGCGACCGCGGACAGTGATATTGAGGCTCTGACGGAGGCGATTCCGGGCGCCGGCAGTCGCGCGCGCTCTGCGGTTCGGTCCATCCTGCCTTTCGCCGTCGCGACGGCTCTCATCACCCGCGATTATCGTGACCGCGCGCGCGTTGCGACGGGACGCTTGGAACGCGACATCAACAACAAGATCGCCGATATCTATGAGACGTGCACGCCAGACGCGGCGCCGGAATAGCGAATCGCGAGTCGCGGGACAGAGCGCGCCAACAACCGCGCCCCGTCTCGCCGCGCGTCACTCAATGTCATGGTCGAGATCCCGCGCCACGTCCGGCCGTTCCAGCAGATCGTTCACATGCGAGGCCTCGTCAAAGGACCATCGGGCCCGAACTTCAATGCCGGCGTGAATTTCAACGCGATTTCTCGGCCCAAGCGGCCGCGCGGCCGGGTTGAGGTGAGGCGTGTGAGCGTGCGCGTATCGCTGGCGCAGGCTCGACGAGGGCGGCACGCGAACGTGTGATCCTGACAGGGTGGCGACGGCGTGTCCCGCCAGACCAAGGTTTCCTTGAGCCATCCGGCTAAGAGCGCTGTGTTTGCCGCTCACACCAACAACGGCGCGCCCCCTTGGCCACCAGCCGTCGTCAAGTGAGGCCATCTTTCATGCGCATCGTTTTCGGTCTTGTCGCGTCCTGTCTCTTCGCCGGCTGCGCCTCCTTGTCGCCGACAGCATCCGCGGACGGCGCGCCCCTGCCCCCCGAACCGGCTGGAGCGGTGCAGGTCCCCGATGTGGGCGACGCGCCGGATTGGGTGATCGCGATCCATGGCGGTGCGGGTGTGCGGGGGCGCGAGGCGATGACCGCCGAGCTGGAGGCGGCGTATCGCGACGCGCTGAGTGACGCGCTGATCGCTGGCGGGCGGGTGCTGGAGCGCGGCGGTGACGGACCTGAGGCCATCGAGGCGGCGTTGCGTGTCCTGGAAGATTCGCCGCTATTCAACGCCGGACGCGGAGCCGCCCTCGATGAAACAGGCGCGGCCCGTCACGACGCCTCCATCATGCGCGGCGACACACGCGACGCCGGCGCCATCGCCGGCTCCTCCCGCATTCGCAACCCGATCGCCGCGGCGCGCGCCGTCATGGAGCGCACGGAGAATGTGATGCTTCACGGCGACGGCGCCGATTGGTTCGCCGCGCAAGAAGACCTGGCGCTGGAAGGCCCGCTCTATTTCGAGACGGACGCCCGGCGCCGCTCACTGCTGGACAAACGGGCGCGCGAGCCCGGCGTGGTGGCCGCAGCGCCGTTGCAGGCCGGTTGGACCTTCGGCACGGTCGGTGCGGTTGTTCGCGATCGCAACGGGGTGATCTCCGCCGGCACATCGACCGGAGGGCGCACCAACAAGCGCTATGGCCGTGTGGGGGACTCCCCCGTCATCGGTGCGGGAACGTATGCCTCCAATGCCTCCTGCGCGGTTTCGGCGACCGGACACGGAGAGTACTTCATGCGCTGGACCGTCGCGCGCGATGTGTGCGCCCGGATGGAGTTCGCCGGCGCCAGCCTGGAAGAGGCGGCACGCGCCGTGGTGGTCGACACCTTGGGCGCGGTTGGCGGCGACGGCGCCGTCATCGCCGTTGAGCCGGGCGGGACAATCGTGTTCGCCATGAATGGCAATGGCATGTATCGCGGCGTCTATTCCGCACAAACGCCGCCGCGCACCGGCATTTATGCAGATGAAGGCGTGCGATGAGCGCCCAGACGCTCTTTGACCTTCAGACCCCCGCCCTGGTGCTCGACGAAGCCAAGATGCAGGCGAATATTGACCGGATGGCGCGGCGTACGGCGGAGTTGGGCGTCTCGCTGCGTCCGCATTTGAAAACGCCGAAATCCATCCCGGTGGCCGAGCGTCTGAAGGCGGCGGGCGCCCGCGGCTTCAGTGTCTCCACCTTGAAAGAGGCGGAGGCCTTTTACGCCGCCGGTATCGACGATTTGTTTTATTGCGTTCCCATCGCGCCCGACAAAATCCTCCGCGCCGCGACACTTATGGCCGCGGGCTGCACTCTCACCTTAATGACGGACACCGCCGAGGGAGCGCGCGCCGTGGTGGTGGCCAC
>CAZGCB010000126.1:2565-6437 GCA_964524065.1 uncultured Caulobacterales bacterium
CTGACCGCGCTGGCCCATGCCGGCCCCATCCCCTTGCGGTCGAGATTGACGTCGACGGCTATCGCTCCGGCGCGCCGCTGGACGGTCCCGAACTTGTGGATGCGGCCCGTATCCTCCATGAAGCGCCGTTGACCCGTTTTGCCGGCGTGTTGTCCTCTGCCGGCTCCTCCTATGGCAAAACCATCGCGGAAGCCGCCAATCTCACCGATCGTCACACCACCGCCCTGGCTGCCGCGCAGGCGCGGCTCGCCGAAGCCGGCCTGCCCTGCGCGATGCGAAGCTTCGGCTCCACGCCCGCGGTTCGACACGCCCGCGCACTGCCCGGCATCACGGAAGTGCGGTGCGGCATCTACGTCTTCCAGGATCTGTTCCAGGCGGGCATCGGGGCTTGCGGCCTTGATGATGTGGCGCTTTCGGTCCTTGCGACCGTCATCGCGCGCCAGCCGCATTACAATCGTGTGGTGATTGATGCCGGCGGGCTGGCGCTGTCGAAAGATCGCAGCACGGCCGGCCATCCCTTCGACGCGCACTATGGCCGTGTCTGTGAGGTGGAGACAGGCGTCCCTGTCGGGGATCTCGCCGTGATGACGGTGAGTCAGGAACTCGGCTTAGTCTCCAGCCTTTCAGGCGCGCCGATCGCGCTCCATCGCTTCCCGGTGGGGACACGGGTTCGTATTCTTCCCAACCATGCGGATATGACCGCCGCCGCGTATGACACGTACGCCGTCGTGGCTGGCGACAGCCGCGTCCGCGCTCTGTGGCCGCGCATCAATCATTGGTCCTGACATCGCGCGGGTGGGCTCACGGCGCCGGCCCCACATGCGCCAAAGCCCGTATCGCGCTGCGACGCACCAGTGAGTGAGGGCCCCGCGCAAACGGCCGTAACCATCCGAGCGCCCCACCGCATCGGGGCTCCGGCTCACTCGCCGTGCGCAAGCCGTTGGCTGGCGTGATGATCATCGGCGATGACGGCGCTCAGATGGTGTTTCGCGCCGTCCACATACCCTGCCGGATCGAGAAGCGCGGTGATCGCTTCGGGCGACAAATGCGTGGCGACGAGCGGGTCGTTCACCAGGACCTCGCGAAACCGAACCCCCTCCGCCAACGCCCGCGCGGCGAGCGTTCGGATGTGCTCTTCGGCGCGCGCTTTGCCCACATCCGGCGCCAAGGCGAACACGATGCGCTGGGCCATGATCAAGCCTTGTGTGCGATCGAGATTGGATCGCATGGCCGCCGTGTCGACCTCCAATCGGCCGATCAATCTGACGGCGTCACGCAGCTGCGCGTCGGCTTCGATCGACAGCTCGCCAAGAAGCCGGTTGGTCCGAGAGGTGTTATCGCGCTCGAAGAAATTGACCATGTCATCCTGGATGACCTCGGCGAGGCGGGTGATGAGGCGGGACCGGTGGATAAGCGCCTCCGACAAAGACGGGTTGCGCTTGTGCGGCATCGTGCTGGATCCCACCGCCGCGGGCGGGCGAAGTTCGACGACTTCGGCGATGTCGCTGGATTGCAGCAGGAAAACCTCCTGGCCAAGGCGCGCGAGGCTGCGGCTCAGCAGCCCCATCACCGCCGCATACTCCGCGAACACATCGCGCGATCCATGCCAATCAGCCGCGTAAGGCGTGTCGAAGCCTAACGCGCCCGCGAACTGCGCTTCGATCGTGATCGCAGCGCCGCCGAGGCCAGCATGGCTGCCCACCGCACCCTTCAAAATCGCCGAGCGTTGCACGCGCCCGCGCAGATCGCGCAAACGATCCTGATGACGGCGCAACTCGCCAATCCAGACACTGACTTTCTTCCCGAATGTGATTGGCAGGGCATGCTGCCCTAGGGTGCGCCCGACCATCAATGTCTCTTCATGGTCTTGAGCCAGCGCCACAAGTTCCGCATCAACGTCCTGCAGGTGCTTCAAAAACAGATCGATGCTGGCGCGCACCTGCATCATGCGGGCGGTGTCGTAGATATCGACCGTGGTGGCCCCATAGTGGAGATAGCCGCTCGCTTCGGGCGATAAGGAACGCCGCCACACATTGAGCAACCCGACCATGCGATGGCGCACGCGCGCGCGCTCCTCAGACACCGCCTCTTCGTCGATCACATCGAGTGTCGCGGTCGCGGCGATTTCGTGCGCTGCGGCTTCGGGGATGACGCCGTTGGCCGCCTGGGCCTGCGCTAGAGCCACCTCGATCTGTAGGGTTTTTTCGAGCAATGCGGTCGGTGAGAAGATATCGGCCGCCGTGACTGCGTTTTCATCAGCCGACGCCGCCAGGCTCAGCAGCAGTGCTGCGATGCCGCCGCACAATCGCCGGAACCTAGTCATGGGTCGGCTCCAAACCTGAAAACAAAATGTAAACGTAGTCGCCAGGCGCCTCCAGGGGGCTTTCGGTGAGCCACCCCCTCTCCAGCGTATGCTCCGTCGCCGAGAGGCTGCGATTGAGAAACACCACATTGATCAGCAGCTCCTCCGCCACCTCAACGTCCATGTCCGTTGTTTCACCGTCAGCGACCGCCTGGCTGAGCACATCGCCGAACCATCGCTTGACGTTCCGCAGGCGCGATGTGAAGCGGCGTTGCCGATGTTGCGGCAACGCCGCCACGAGATGGGGCCGCAACAAGGGAGCGACGCCTGAGATTTGCAGGGAGACCAACACGCGCCGCGCTCGTTCGATCATTAAGATTCGCGGCCCGGTCACGGTCTCGGCCCGCTCCAGCACCGTCTGGATGATGTCGTAGGACCGCTCAAGGCATTGTTCCAGAAGGGCTTCTTTGTCGCTGATGTGATAGTAAAGCGCACCGCGCGTCACCCCTAGCGAGGCGGCGATTTCGCCCAGCGAGACCCCACTAAAGCCCTTTTGGTTGAACAGCCGCGCGCCGGCTTTCAAAAAAGCGTCGCGCTTCATGCGATTGCGCGCGTCACGGTCAAAGACTTCCGGCGGCGCGTCCATCAAATCCGCAATGTGCAGCGGTCCAGAGCGCCAATCCACCTGATGCGCGAAGCCGGCTCGCAGAATATCCAGCAGCGCGCGCCGAAAATGCAGGGCGGGAGCCGGCTGCAGCGACGCCATATGCACGCCGACCCAATCCAAAAGCGTGAGCATAAGCATCGCCGCAGGCTCTGATCGCGCCACACCGGCCCCGGTCGCCGTGCGCCACTGATCGACACAGTGGAGCGTCTGCATCGAGGTCGTGTCGCGTTCGTCCCGGACCTGCTCATGGGCCGTCGCGCCCAGGGCGTTTAAGTCGTTTAGTGACGCGACATAGGGCCGTTCCCCCTGCAGCACCGCCATCCACTGATCCGTGTACGCCTCAATGAGTGCGATCAAAGGGGGCGCGCCGGTGTGCGAAGCGGCGCTGGCCGCCGCGATCGCATCCTGCACAAACGCATTCCGTTGCAAGTAAACATTCGCAACCAGCTCTTCCTTGGACGCGAAGTAATAGCTGATACTCGTCTTCGTGACGCCCAGATCTGCGGCAATGTCCTCTAAGCGCGTGGCGTGAACACCATGACGGTCAAACAAACGCGCGGCGGCCGAGACGATGGCCTGGCGTTTGCGGGCCCGCTCCTGCTCACGCGAAAAGGGCGAGTGGTGGTCGGGAAAAGCCGGGTGCACCACGCTCATTCTTTGCTCACGCCTGTCGCGCCCTCTGTTGCGGCCTGACAACACATTGCTGGCAACGACCAAAGTCGATCTACAAAAACAACGACCCAGCCGAGAAACAATACGCTGAGAATGAAATTTGAACCAGCTGTATAATTCGTGCTGACACGCGGCCGGATGCGCCTTCAAGCGTCACAAAACACAAGCGATAGGCACAGGGGAGGAGCTCGCATGACACAGAATCGGAAAGCTTACTTACGCACGACACTG
>CAZGCB010000127.1:0-6401 GCA_964524065.1 uncultured Caulobacterales bacterium
GCAGCGCGGGACCTCGGCGCGCCCCGGCGCGGCCCGCCTCTTCCCGCGGCGTTCGACGCCGCTGGGCCAGTCTTTGCCGAACCCAGCGAGCCTGTGATCGCTCCAACGCTTGTGCGCGAGACAGACGTCGGTCCCCTGCCACGCATCGCGGAAGATGGCCGGCGCGCGTCCAAGACCTACGCGCGGCCTTTTGATCCCGCCGATGGGCGCCCACGCGTCGCCCTCATCGTATCAGGCCTCGGGCTTTCCCAGGCCAGCTCGGCGAAAGCGATCCGCGACTTGCCGGCGGACGTGACGTTGTCCTTCGTGCCTTACGCCAAGAATCTGCCGACATGGAGCCGGGAGGCTAGGGCCGCCGGCCATGAGGTGATGCTTGAGCTGCCCATGGAGCCGTTTGACTACCCCCTCAATGATCCGGGGCCGCACACGCTGTTGGTGGATGCCGATGTGGCGGAGGTGTCGCGGCGTCTGGACTGGGTGATGGCGCGCGCCACGGGGTATGTGGGGTTGGTGAATGTGTTCGGGGCTCGTTTCACCACCGATGGCGACGCCATGTCGCGTGTTTTGTCCACCGCGCGGCGGCGCGGCGTCGGCTTCGTCTACAGCAACATCGCGCAAAGGCGGCGATTGGACGACATCGCCCAGGCTGTCGGCGTGAGCTATGCGGCCGCCGACGAAGTGCTCGATCCCCGCGGCGGCGGGGCGACGCTGGACCCCTACTTCTTGCGCCTCGAGGCGCGGGCGCTGCAGGAGGGTCATGCCCTGGCCAGTATGCGGGCCCGCCCGGCGGCGGTGGAGGAAACCGCGCGCTGGCTAGCGACGTTGGACATTAAAGGCTACGCCTTCGCACCCGTGAGCTTGGTTCTGCAAGAGCGCTCGCGCGGCCGAACCGCGCGCGCCAGCGCCCCCGCCCGCGCGAACACCGCCAGCGCGCAGGCGCCACAGTTCACCCACGTCCAAGCGGGATTTGGCGGTGCGCCCCCGGACGATTACGCTGGGGGCAAGGCGAAAGACACAGGCAAAGGCAAGGAGTAAGCCGATGGCGGGGGACACTGACTTCTTCGTTCAGCGCCCGCCGGAGGCGGATCGGGATTTGTCGCTCTACCGGCCCTGTGTCGGGCTGGCGTTGTTCAATGCGGCAGGCTCGGTGTGGCTCGGACGGCGCGTGGGCGGCGATGAGGGCGAGAAGGACGGCCATCCCTGGCAAATGCCCCAAGGCGGTGTCGATCCGGGCGAGGATTTGGCGGCCGCAGCCCTGCGTGAGTTGGAGGAGGAAACCGGGATTGGCGCGCACTTGGTGGCGCCGCTGGGCGCGGTGGATCGCTGGCTCTGTTATGATTTCCCGCCCCAGGTGCTGGCGCGCAAACGGGCGGGCGGGCGCAATCGTTGGCTCGGGCAGAAGCAGCGCTGGTTCGCGTTTCGCTTTCTGGGCGCGGATCAGGACGTGGTGTTGGACACCCATGAGCAGGTGGAGTTCGGCGCCTGGCGCTGGGCGGCGCTGACGGATGCGGTGGGCGCCGTCATTGATTGGAAGCGGCCGGTGTATGAAACGGTCGCGCGTGAGTTCGCCCTCTTCGCGGCGCCGGGCGCCCACCAAGGCTGACAGCCCCTCTTCACGTGGTCGCCGGAAAGAGCCGCGACGCGGGGTCGGCGTGCGTTCGCTCTAGGCGTAGGTCGTGTCCGCGAGGGCGGCGGCCATGGCTTCCAAGCGCGCCACATCCGCGGCGGCCTGTTCGCGACCGGCTTCGTCGGCGTTCGCCAGGGCGGCGCGCGCGCTCTCCAAATCAGCCGACACTTGCTCCGGTGAGAGATCCGCCAGCATCGCCGCTTCGTCGGCCAGCACGGTGAGCCCCTCGGGCGTCACATCGGCGAAACCGCCGCGCACAAACACCTTGGATTGCTCGCCGGCAGCCTTGATGACCAACGCGCCGGCGCGCAGCGTCGCCATGAAGGGGGCGTGGCCGGGCAACACGCCGAAGTCGCCCTCGCCGCCAGGGACGATGACTTCCTCCACCTCTTGGGAAAGGAGTTCGCGTTCGGGGGCGACAAGGCTGAAATGAAATGTGCTCATGATGGTGTGTCCTAGCGGCGCTCGCGCCGTTCGTCGAGCCCCCAGATGCGCCCGCGGCGCAGCGGGTGCGGGGTTTGGCGTCCTGCGCCAGGACCGCCGGCGTGGGTCAAGGCGCCAGGCCTCAACTGAGCCCGGCTAGATCCGTTCGGCGCTGAGCGGCGGCGGCGGGGTCACGGCCTGCGGCGGGCTGGGATCGTCGGCGTGCATGCGGGCGTGCAGCGCTTGCTGCAGGCTGATCGGATCGGAAACGGCGGTGGTGGTGTGGCTCACCTCCCCCACGGTGACGATGGTGACCGCGCCATAGTTAAACATTCGTCCCAGCCAGGACTGTTCGATGACGACGCGAACGATTTTTTCCAAATCCGTCGACCAAAACCGCACATTCAGCACGCCCTCTTTCTCCATGAAGCGGCGATCGGTGATGGCCAGCTCACGAAACTGCAAGTGGACGAAGCGCACCGCCATCCGCCAGGCGAAGCGACCGGCGAACACCGCCAGACCAATCAGATACGCCCCGCGCAACACCGCCTGGGTATCGGGCGTTTGCGCGTCGATCACGGGGTCCACGAAAATGGCTCGCCCGAGGCTCCACAACCCCGCAACCACGATGAATTCCAGCGTGGGCGCGCCATACTGCGCCATGCGCGAAAAGGCTGGCTCATAGGCTAGCGTCTCGCCCGCCAATCTAACCTTGTCGAGATAGCCCATCGCGTTCCCCCGCCCGCTGGCCCTATGGCGTCAAGCCTGTCCGCGCTGACCGACGATGATATAAGCGTTAACGGCACGCGCCGCGCAGCGCCATCCCTTTGGCGCGATCGGGGCCGGCGCGGCGCGTGGGTGGGACATCGGGCGCGCACGCGCGAAAACGGAGATCGGGGATGAGCGTTTTGGAGCCGGGCGGGTCATCGCGCGCGCCTCTCCCAGCGGGACTGGCGACGGCGTTGGTGGCGGCCTTTGTCGCCGTGTTTGTCCTGCGGTTGGCGTTTTTGCGCCCCTGGGTGATGGATTGGGACGAAAGCACTTTTTTGCTTATCGGCCGGCTGATGCTCGAGGGCCAAACACTCTACATTGATGTGTGGGACAACAAGCCGCCGCTGCTTTATGTGCTGACGGCAGCGGCATCGGCGGTGTCCTTCGGCTCCCTGGAAGTGGTGCGCCTGATCGCAACGGCGCTGGTGGCGCTCATCGCCTGGCAGACCAAAGCGCTCGCCGACCGGGTTTATGGCCCCTCGCCGTGGAATTGGGTGGCGGCGCTGTTGACGGCCCTGGCGTTCACCGGGGTGCGCAGCGGCGGCATTCTCGGCGGTGAAGTGTTGGCGACGCCTTTTTTTCTCGCCGGCGTGATTGTGCTGCTGGACGGCCGCGGCCTCACCCTGTCGCGGGCGCTGCTGATCGGCATGCTGTTCGCCGCCGCAACGTTGGTGCGGCCCAATTTCGGCATCGCCGCGGCCGTGATCGTCGTCGGCGCCGGCCTCATGGCGCTCTGGCGACGCGATGGCGCGCAGATCGGACGGCTGACACTCATGGGCCTCAGCGGTGCGCTGACCCTGCTGGCGGCGGCCCTGCCCTTTATCCTCACGGGACTTTGGACCGCACTCTACGCCAGCGTCATTGCCGCTGTGGCGCTGCAAACCGGCGCGACGGGCGCGGCGCTGCCCGGCCTCTCGCTCCTGGAGGCGGTGGTGGAAAGCCCGCCTGTCCTGTTGTTGACCGCGATGGGGATCGGCGCCGCGTTCCGCTTGCGCGCGCTTGAGGCCGCACATCGCAGCGCGATGACCGGACTGTTGGGCGTCCTCGCAGCGCTGCTGATCGGGCACGCCTTCGGGAAAATTTATGAGCACCATTTGCTTATGCTGGCGCCCTTTTTGGCGGTGCTTGCCCTGCACGCGGGCCGTGGTCTGTGGGAGCAACGGGGCTGGCGACGCGTCCTGGCCAGCGTTTGGTTGGGGCTTTTAGCCGTCGCCGCCATGGTGCACAGCGTGGACCGCATGCTGACGCCAACCCCCGCGCGTGCCGTTTATGCGGCGATGAAGCCCCATTGGCGGGATGGCGACACCGCTTATTTCGGCATCGATCACATCGTGGCGTGGCGCTTCGGCGCACCGCCGCCGCACCCGCTGGTGACCCATCCCAGCAGCATCAATCGCGTGTTCGGTTATCGCTGGCGTGAACCGGATCTGCGCGGGCCTGGCGATGTCATGCGCAAAATCGTGGCGAGGCAGCCCACCTGGATCATCATCGCCGATCGTACACCCTATGTGGAGGCCGACGGGCCGACCGGCGCGCCCTTGCAGGCGGCCCTCGCGGCGGACTATGAGCGCTTCGCGGTCATTGAAGCCGCCAAGCGGCCGCGGCTGATTTACCGCCGCAGGGATTAGCTCTCACAGTGACAACACATGCTCGCCGCGGCGCATTGCGGCAATGGCGTCGAGGTCGGCGTCACTGACTTCGCCGTTTAAGTCGGACAGCGCGAACGTCCCCGCTTTCGCACGCTCATCATCACGCAAGGCATCATAGGCCTCCCCGATTTTGTCGCGTGAACCGGGTATGTACCGCGCCAAAAAGCCGGTCACGATCGGGCGGCCATCGCTGTTGCTGGTGTAAATCAATCCCTGGACCGTCTCAGGCGGCGTTTGGCGTGTCGCCGCATCGACGGCATGACGCCACACCAACAAGACGGGCGTGTCCTTTCCCACCCGGGCGCCGAGCAGGATCATCACATCATCGGCGACAAACATGCTGCCACGCGCCGAAAATCCGCTCGTGCCGCCACTCTCGCCCTCGCGGACCGAATACAAGCTGAATTGCGGCGTCAAACGCTGCTGCGTTTCCAGCACCCCTAACGGTTTGATGTTCAAGAAGGAACGGTGCATCTGCCGCTTCCCCTTAGAAGAGGATGGGCGGTACACGCGCCACGATCCGCCATAGCGGCCCAGGAAGATCTCCGGACGTTGCAACCGCCGCTCTTCATAGAAGCGCTGCAAATGGGCTTCGTTCAAAAAGAACGGAAACCCATTGTCCTGGGCGATGGCGTAGGAGTCGAGCGAGCCCGGCTGCATCGCGCGCCACAGCGGGTCGATCGCGGCCGGGATCTTAATACCCTCTCGGGCGACCAATTCACTGAGCGCCTCAATGGCCACGGGCAGCCATGACTGATCGCCGGTCTGCACATTGCTGCGCGTCGCCTGGATCAACAGCTTGGCGTCGTCTGAGCCGGCCGGACGCATGGCCTTGAACGCCACCTCGGTGACGCGCGTGTTCACCGTGCGCAGATAACCGAAGACCGCACGAAACGCGGCCGCGCGGTTGATCTGCTCCGCCATGGTCAAGCCCCAAGCCGCCGCGGCGCCGAACGGTCGCCACCTTACGGATCTGGGATTTATCGCAGCTTTCTAAAACTTTAAAGCTTGACTTCAAATCCATCGAAAAGATGGAGCATTTTTTTAAAGAAACACGCTTGACGAAGCGCTGCCGCACGAACGCATGCTGCGGCGCAGCATCGAAGACGCGTTGTCAACCACGAATGTGTGCGAAAGTTCACCACGTTTTGGCGAAGATTGCGCGCGGCCGGGGATTTCGGCGAAAGCGATCCGAAAAAACGCAAGATGTTGCGTCATCTCAAATGGCCACCCCCTACCAGTTGATTCACAAGAGGCTTGCGTAGTGGACGCAGGATGAGGGAGTTGCACCTTGGCAAGACACCGTTCACGCCGATCGAACCAATTCGGAATGTTGGCCGTGTGGACCTTGATTGTCTTTGCGGCGTCGCAAATTTGGGGTGATGTCGCAGCCGTCTTGATTGTTGACGCCGCCGGATGGGCGATGCAACGCGTACTGGATTTCATCGGTAGCGCGCGGTGCGCCGATCACGCCGCAGACACACCGCCGCCACCGCTAACCTGGTACGTTTGACGCTGACGCTTGACCACCTTGCCAGGCTGGAGCGGCTTACGCCGCTTCAGTCTCCATTTTTTCGGCTTTCTTCACGGCTTCGTCGATGGAGCCCACCATGTAGAAGGCTGGCTCCGGCAGATGGTCGAACTCGCCATCGCACAGGCGCTTAAAGCCGCTCACCGTCTCCTCCAGCGGCACCTGGATGCCCGGGAAACCGGTGAACACTTCGGCCACGTCGAAGGGCTGGCTGAGGAAGCGCTCGATCCTGCGCGCGCGCGCCACGGCCAGCTTGTCGTCTTCCGACAGCTCATCCATGCCGAGAATGGCGATGATGTCCTGCAGCGACTTGTAGCGCTGGAGGATTTCCTGCACCCGACGGGCGGTTTGGTAGTGTTCCTCGCCGACAATGGCGGGCTCCAGGATCCGTGAGGTGGAG
>CAZGCB010000128.1:0-6189 GCA_964524065.1 uncultured Caulobacterales bacterium
ACACTCGACCTCACCCTTACCAAGGGTGCGCTCTACCCCTGAGCTATGGCGGCGCGCCGATGCTCGGTCGAAGCGCTATACCCCAGGCGCCGCGACGGCGCAAAGCCTGTATGATGCGGGGGCTGTCTGTGTGAACCGGCGCAAGATCTTAAGGATAAGGAGATGGCGTAATGAGCCGATCATCGCGAGACGATACGGCCGATGGCGCGGATCCGGCGCACACTGAGGATCCGGCCGCCGACCCTAACCCACACGAGGCTGAACGCCAGCCGGTCGGCCCGGCCACGCCGGACGCGCATGACCGCGCTGACCGGTTGGCTCAAGCGTTGCGCGCGAATCTGCGCCGGCGCAAAGCGGCGCGCGCGCCCGCGCCTCAACCCGATGGCCCTGACGGCGACGCCCGGTGACGTCGCACGAATCGCCGGGCTTCACGGAGAATGCGGCGGCGCCGCCCCGACATCCCGCGGGAGCGGGTGGCCACCTGCGGTTTGGCCCGCGGAGCAATCGCCGCTTGCGCTCCCGACGCGCGCCGGTTTTGGTGGCGGCGCGCCAGGGGAGACGCTTATGACCGATGTCGCCGCGCCGTTGGGCCTGCACGCCGCCGAGGATGAAGGGGTGCGCCACCAGGCGTATTTGAGTTTCGCCCACAAAGATAAGGCCGTCGGAGCGTGGGTGGCGCGCATGCTGCGCAGCTTCCGCACGCCCCGCGGGCTGGTGCGTGATTTCGCGGCCCCAGCCCGTTTGGGAGCGATCTGCGTGGATCGCCAAGACTCGTCCGCGGGCGCGCAGCTCTCGGATCACGCCAAAGCGGAGCTGCGCGCGTCGGCGGCGCTGATCGTGATCTGCAGCCCGCGTGCGGCGGCCAGCCGCTGGATCAACCAGGAAGTGGCCGCGTTTAAGCAATTGGGCCGCGGAGCGAACATTATCCCGGTCATCGCCGAGGGACAGGCGCCGGGGGTGTTGCCGCTCACCTTGCGCTATTCGCTGGACGCGGAAGGCGCGCCCACCGATACGCTGGATGACACCACGCGCGTCGTGGCGGATTTGGTCCATGACAGCGCCGGCCGAACGGGCGCCATGCGTGCGGTCGCCGCGGCGCTGTTGGGCTTCAGCCCAGCGGAGATGGAGCGGTATGACGCCGGCCTTAGCGGGTGGGACGCTGGGCGGGTCTTTGACGCCGCGCGCGCGCATATGTTCGGCGCCGCAACACGGCGCCGCTCCTAACCCTGCGCCGATACGGGGGCGAGGGGGACTGCATTGCAACATAAGGCATGTCCCGATTTGGCCCCAATCTTGCTGCCAGCAGAGCGTTGACCGCGACGGCATCGCTGGCCGGCGCTGGTGCGCTTCGCAACCGCGAAGACGCATTGGCCCTCGCCGACATCGGTGTTAAGGAAGATTTTCCACGAGGGTGGTGGCGCGGGGCCGCCGAAAAAAGGGAATGGGGTTGCATGAGCATGCAAGGCCAAGCGGACACGACGGCCACGTCTTCGTCCTCAAATCTGATCACCGACTTAATCTCGATCGCGCGTCCTGACCATTGGTTCAAGAACGTCTTCATGGTGCCGGGGTTTTTGTTGGCCATAGCGCTGACGCAATACTTCGACATGTCCGTGGTTGTGACGGCTGTGATTGGCTTGATTTCGACCTGCCTGGTCGCTTCGGCCAACTACACCATCAACGAATATCTTGATGCGGAGTTTGATCGCTTTCACCCGTTGAAGAAAAGTCGTCCGGGCGCTGCTGGCCGGTTGGACGGCAAGTTGGTGCTGATCCAATACATTGTGTTGTCCGCGGTCGGCCTTGGCCTCGGCTTTTACGTGAACATGCAGTTCGGCATTTTGTCGGCGGTCTTGTTGTTCATGGGCGTGATGTACAACGTCAAGCCGTTCCGCACCAAAGACCGCATGTATCTCGACGTGTTGTCGGAAGCCATCAACAACCCGCTGCGTTTGTTGCTGGGCTGGTCGATCCTGGTGCCCGATCAAATTCCGCCGTCTTCGATCATCATCGCTTACTGGATGGGCGGCGCGTATCTGATGGCGGTGAAACGGTACGCTGAGTATCGCCTCATCAACGACCCGGAGCGTGCTGGTCTGTATCGTCGCTCCTTCAAGTTCTACGATGAGAAGAAGCTGCTGGTGTCGTCGTTCTTCTACGCCATCAACGCCGCATTCTTCTTGGCGATCTTCTTGTACAAGTACCGGGCTGAGTTTCTGTTGACCTTCCCGCTCTTCGCGCTGCTGTTCTCGTGGTACTTGTGGATCGGTTCGGCGGAACGCTCGACCGCGCAGACGCCTGAGAAGCTCTACAAACAGAAGCTGTTCATGGTGTTTGTCACGTTCTTGGGCTTGGTGTGCGGCGCCTTGTTCCTCATCGACATTCCGCAGATTGAGCAATTGTTGGAAAACACGCCCACATTCACGCGGGGCTAAACACCGCTCGCCGCTGATCCGTCAGTCCCGCACCGCGGATCAGCGATGGCGCGACGGGGAAAGCGGGCTGTGAGCGCCCGCCGCGGCGGGCCGCTCGCTCTCGCCGTCCCCCGCGCCGGCCGGTGTTTCCGGTCGGGCGGTGTTCCCGGCGGACCCTCGGCGGTGCGCCACCACACGCTGCGCCTCAGCCGGCATCATCGGATTAGCCCATGACACAGCCCGCTCCTGCACCGTCCAGCGTCCCGCCCGACGCGGCAGCGCCCAACGAAGCCGCTGGCCAATTCGCCCGCTATGTGGTGGTCGGCCTGACAGCTGTGGCGGTGCATTTCGTGCTGATGACGATTTTGGTGGAGGCTTTCGCCGTCGCCAAAGGCTTGGCGAGCTTCGCGGGTTTTGTGCTGGGCTCGTGCGTCAACTACACCCTGCAACACGCCTGGGTGTTCAAGGCTGAGCGCAGCCATGCGGCTGCGGCGCCCACTTATGTGGTGGTCACCAGCATCGGCGCTGTCTTGAATTTTGTGGTGCTGCACGCCGGCATGACCGTTATCGATTGGATGACGTTCCTGCCGGAGATTGTACGGCGCTTCGACTACCAGCCGGCCCAGGCCGCCGCCATTGGCGTGGTGTTTCTTTTCAATTTTTGGGCTAATCGCCGGTTCACCTTCGCCGCGGCGCAATCGGCCGCCCAGCAGGAGAGCGCTCCATGAGCACGGACGGCCTCGCGCCCGACGCCCCCGCCGCGCCGCAAGCCGCCGGCGCCAGCGGCAACATTGCGGTGTTTGACCTCGACGGCACGATCACCCGCCGCGATACCTATCTGGCGTTCTTGCTCGACACGCTCCGGCGACGGCCCGTCCGGCTGTTTTATTGCGGGCTGTTGCCCCTGGCTGTGGCGCTGTTCAAGCTGAAATTGCGTGATAACGCGTTCGTCAAAGAACGGTTCGCCAGCGCCATTTTGGGACAGATGAGCCGCGCCGACATGGCCGCCGCCGCGCGGCGCTTTGTCGATCATCTGATGGAAAGCGAGGTGCGGCCGGCCGCTTTGGAGCGCATCCGGGCCCACCGCGCGGCGGGTGATCGCGTCGTGCTCGCCACGGCGAGCTTTGACGCCTACGTTGATATCCTGGGCGAGCGCCTGGATGTGGACGAGATCATCGCCACCCGCGCCCTGTGGAACGATACGGGCCGTTTCACCGGACGCATTGACGGGCGCAATTGTTATGGCCCCGAAAAGCTGGTGCGCGTGAAGGCTGTTCTGGGCGATCGGCCGGCCGGCCGGGTGGTCGCCTATTCCGATCACCATGCCGATGGTCCCTTACTGGGCTGGGCGGATGACGCGTTTGCGGTGAACCCCACCGATAAGCTGCGCACCATTGCGGCCGAGAAGGGCTACGGACTTTTGGATTGGAATGCGCCGGCGGTGGAGGCCGAGGCGGGGCAGGGCGCGCTGGCGCGCAGCTGATCGGGGCCGTGGCTTGCGCGATTGCGGTCGCGCCCGTCCACCGCCACGGATCACCCATGGGATTCAAGCTCCATGAACCACCCCAAGAACCCGACCTTATTCAGTGGTTTGGCGGCGGTGGCGGGGGTTTTGCTCCTCGCCGCCATTGCGTTGCTGCTGTGGCGCAGCGGGCAGGGCAACGACGCCGCGCACCTGGACGCGCTCGCGGTTGCGGCGAGCCCGACACCGGCCGGTGCCGCCGCCTTCAGCGACGGGGCGGCGGATGCGGCGGCCGCCCCCGAGCAGCCGGAGGCTGATGAGGCGCCCAAGAGTGACGAAGACGATGGCGCAACGGATGGTGACGCCGGGGAACCGGGGGAGGCCGATGACGCTGAGCCGGACTCGCGCGCCGACTTGTGAACGTGCCCATGCCATGTGGGCGAGGCGCCCGCGGCGGCGCGGCGATCAGCGGCCCCGTCGGGGCGGTCCTCGTGGTGGGGGGTCTGCTGACCATCGCCCTATGGTGGTGGATGTGGGACGCCTTTGCGCGCTCGCCGGTGGCCGACGCCCGCGTCCCGGCGCGACCGGCGGTTCTCCACGACGGCGCGACGCATCTGGCGTCAGCCTTCGCCGCCGCGCCGTGGATCGCGCCGCCCTGGGCCGCCGCCACGCTGGACGCGCAGCACGACACTTCAGCACATGGCCGGGTGTTGTGGATGCTTGGGGCCGGGCGGTGCGCCGCATGCCGCGACTATCTGCAGCGTGAGCTGGCCGATCTGAACGCGGCGGGCGTGCAGCTGCGCATCCTCTTCGCCCCGCCGCCGGCCGGCTTGGATGAGGAGGCGGCGCCCGAGCGCGCCACTTTGGCGCATGTGGCTGTCCGCGGTGATTGGTCGGTGTTTCAAAGCTGGATGGCCGCGGCGACGCCTGCCGCGTATTATGCGCGGGTGAGCCATGCGCCGCCGCAGGATGCGGAGCGCCGCGCCGCCTTGACGGCGTTGGCGCGGGCGGAGCGCGCGGCCGCGCGCGCGTTGCGTCGCCAGGGCTGGGAGTGGGCGCATCCGGCGTTTTTTTGGCGTGAGGAGGATGGAACATGGCAGGTTTTTGTCGGGAGCACCCCGCGCGGGCGGCGCGTTATTCGTCGCGCCTTGGGCGTGGATTAGGGCCGCGGCGTGGCGGCCTCGCGACGCTGCTGGCGGTTGTGCCCATGTGGTGGGGCGTCGCCGCCGGCGCCCAGACCGAACGCTGGGAGGGGCCGTATTACTGCAGCCAGGGCGTCACGCAGATGACGCTGACGGTGCTTGAGCGCGAGGGCGATCAGGTCACCGCCGAGTTCGTGTTCTACGCCAACGCGGATAACCCCAACATTCCCACGGGCTGTTATGTGGTGGAGGGTACGCTGGGCGAGGGGACGGACGGCGTAAGCCTGCGCCCCAAGGAGTGGATTGAGCAGCCCGACGCTGGCTGGGTGATGACGCCCATCCGCGCCACGCTCGATCCCCAAACGCGGCTCATGCGCGGCTGGATCGATCATCTGGGATGCGGCGGCCTGCGACTGGAGTTCATCGCTGATGGGGCCTCGGCCGCGCCCACCTGCCAAATGCTGATTGGGTAGGCGCGCCAAACGCTCCCAATTGAGGGGCATGAGCGTCCAAAAATGCCGAAACGCTGCGTGATGTGTGCGACTGTGCGCTGGCGTTCGGCTCATTGCCATTCGTTCTATCCGCGCTTAACGTTTGTGAAGATGAAGCGAGGGGTCGCGGATTATGGTTGGCAAGAATCAATCCTTAACGGGCTTGGCCGTGTTGGCGGGCGCGGTCGCGCTGGCGGGCTGCGGCGGTGGCGGCGGGGGCTCCAGCGAGCCGCCGCGGGCTGGAACGCCGCCCGCCTTTACCGGGGCGACCGACTTCAGTTTTGACGAAGAAAGCCTGTTTGATGTGACCATTCAGGTTTCGGAGCCCGATGGCGATACGCTCGCCATTGAGGTGGTGACCGGGTTGGACTCTGACCTCTTCGCGTTTGACGCGGCGGGGAATGTGCTCAGCGTCGTGGCGCCGCTGAATTTTGAGCGCCCAACGGATGTGGATGGTGACGGCGTTTATGAGGTGGAGCTACGCGCCAGTGACGCCGACGGCGCCGTGACGCAACTGTATCGCTTCATTATCACCGATATCGCGGACACGGCTTTTGAGACGTTTGGTATTGTCACGCTGACTTCGCGGCCCGCGGCCGGAGCGCCCGATCGTGGGCCCATCTTCGATTTCGCGCCGGCGGGCGATGTGGACGGCGATGGCGCAGCAGATTTACTCTTGG
>CAZGCB010000129.1:0-6086 GCA_964524065.1 uncultured Caulobacterales bacterium
ATGCGATGATCCGCGCTTTGAGGGCCCCGGCGTGTTCTCCGAAGCCCACCGGCGCAATGTGGGCACGGACGCCGATGATTGCCGTCAAGCGGTCATCAGCGGAACTGCGCGCTTCACGGGCGAGCTGCCGCCCGCTTTCACGGGCGTCTTTGAGGGCGTCGATCTCGGCGACAACAGCAGCAATTTCGCCTTTGATTTTGAGTGTGATGATCGCCGGTTTCGCGGGTTTGGCATGGCCCGCACGCCCTATGACGCCGCCCATGAGCGCGCCGACGCCGATGATTGCCACGCGCTGCTGTCGCACGGCTTCATCCGCTTTGTCGGTGATGCGGCGACTTTTGAAGGCCCCCATGGCGGCGTCGATTTCGGCGATAACAGCGCCCTCTCCGCCCAAAACGGGGTCTGCGACGATCCGCGCTTCTTCGGGCCCGGCGCCAGCCGTGCGAATGATGTTGAGATGATCGGACGCGATGCCGGGGATTGTTTGGTGGCGGTGGAAGAGGGTTCGGCGCGCCTGCGTGAGGACGCTGCGCCTGTGTTGTCGACCGACGAGGCCGCCCCGCTCGACCTCGAACAGCCTTAGACGTGCGGGGCGCCGCGCGCTCGCCGCAGCCCGTTTAGATCAGCCCCGCCAGCGGGCTGGACGGATCGGCATAGCGCTTTTTCGCCATGCGACCGGCGAGATACGCCTCGCGGCCGGCAATGACGGCGTGCTTCATGGCGCGCGCCATGCGCACCGGATCCTTGGCTTCGGCGATGGCGGTGTTCATCAGCACGCCGTCACACCCCAGCTCCATCGCCACGGCGGCGTCTGACGCCGTGCCCACGCCGGCATCGACAATGACGGGGACCTGGCACTGTTCGACAACCAGACGGATATTCACCGGGTTTTGGATGCCTAGCCCTGAGCCGATGGGCGCGCCTAAGGGCATGATGGCGACACAGCCCGCCTGCTCCAGCTTGGCCGCATAAACCGGATCGTCGGAGCAATACACCATCACCTCGAAGCCATCGGCGATGAGCATTTCCGCCGCGCGCAGCGTCTCGGGCATGTCTGGATAGAGGTGCTTGGGATCCGACAGCACCTCCAGCTTCACCAAATTCCAGCCGCCGGCTTCGCGCGCCAAGCGCAGGGTGCGCACCGCGTCCTCACCGGTGAAACAGCCGGCCGTGTTAGGCAGATACACCGTCTGCTGCGGATCGATATGGTCGATGAGCCGGTCCTGGCCGGGCTCAGCCACATTCACGCGGCGGATGGCGACAGTGACGATGTCCGCCCCGGACGCCGCCAAGGCCGCGGCGTTCTGCGCATAGCTCTCATACTTACCGGTGCCAATGATGAGGCGGGACTGGAAATTCCGCCCGGCAACGGTGAGCGGATCGTCGGCGATGGCGGTGTCGGGTGCGAGGGTGTCAGTCATGGGTCCGAAGGTGGCGCGCAGAGCCGCGCCTGTCTAGACGGTGCGAGGGGCGCAAAAGCGTTTCACCGCCAGCGTCAATGCCGCCATCAATGCCAACATCAATGCCAACATCAATGATCGTGGCTGCATCCTTGCGGCTTGAACACCCGTTGCGATGACGCCGGGTTGCGCACCAAAGCGCCGCCCACACGTGTCGGACGCGGTGTGAAGCCGCCGCCGCAATTGGGGCACACGCCGTCCAAGCGCGTCTCGACGCAATCCGCGCAGAATGTGCATTCAAAGCTGCAAATCATCGCGTCTGAGGCGTCCGGCGGCAGGTCGCGATCGCAACACTCGCAACTGGGCTTCATCTTCAACATCGTTGGCGTCTCCAGGGGTGTGAGCAACCTCCACGCACCCCTTAGCCCCCGCCGACAAAGGTAACGATTTCGAGCTGATCGCCGGCTTGCAGCACGGTGGCGCCGTAGGCGGACTTGGGCACGATGGCGCGATTGCGCTCCACCGCGACGCCCTTATGCGGCACGCGCCATGCCGCGAGCATGTCGGCCAGCGTCGCGTCCTGCGGCGCTTCGCGCACCTCGCCATTGACCGTGATGTGCATGCTCACTTTTCCTTCAATCCGCAGGACCATCCCCATCTTATCGCGCTGGCGGCGATGGGAAAGCTTGTGGCCACGGGGCGGCGCCGTTAGAACGCGCACACCAAAGAGACATCCATGCCCAAGCCCATCTTCATTCTCAATGGCCCCAATTTGAACCGGTTGGGACGCCGCGAGCCGCACATCTATGGCGCACACACGCTGGATGATGTGAAGGTGGCTTGCGTGGAGAAGGCGCGGGCCTTCGGTTTTGCTGTGGAATTTTTCCAGACCAACAGCGAAGGCGCTTTGTTGGAGCAGGTGCATGGGGCGATCGAGGGCGCGTGCGCGCTGGTGATTAATCCGGCCGCGTACGGACATACCTCCATCGCACTGCATGATGCGCTGAAAATGGTGGACGCGCCCATCATTGAGGTGCACCTGTCCAATCCGGCGGCGCGCGAAGACTTTCGGGCCGTCTCGTATGTGAGCCTGACGGCTGACGGGGTCATAAGCGGCCTAGGACTATGGAGCTATGTTTTTGGCGTCGAGGCCGCCTGTCGGCTCGTCGCGGAAGGGAGCGAGTAATGGCCAAAGCCTCGACATCCGGCGTACAAGACGCGCGCGCGGACGCTAAGTCGAACGCCAAATCGGGCGGACCGGGCGACACCGAAGTCGTCCGCGAACTGGCGGAAATCCTCGCCGATACGGGGCTGACGGAAATTGAGGTGGAACGCGGCGACGGTTTGCGCGTGCGTGTCGCGCGTGAGGTGAGCGGCGTCGTGCAAGCCACCACGATCGCGCCCGCCCCCATCACAACGGCGGCCCCGGCCCTCCAAAGCGCCGCCCCGGAGTCTCCGGCGCGCACCGACGCGGCCGATCCGGGCGCCCATCCTGGCGCGGTCACTTCGCCCATGGTGGGGACGGCCTATCTCGCGCCGGAGCCTGGAGCGCCCACCTTCGTCACGGCGGGCCAGTCCGTGAAGGCCGGCGACACGTTGTTGCTGATCGAGGCGATGAAGACCTTCAACCCCATCAAGGCGCCCAAAGCCGGGAAGGTGCTGGAAATCCTCGTCACTGAGGCCCAGCCGGTGGAATTCGGCGAAACCTTGGTCATTGTGGGCTAGCGCCCTGTGCATGCAGTTGCGTAGACAGCGGGGACGGCGCCGTGTTTGACAAAATCCTGATCGCCAATCGTGGGGAAATCGCGCTGCGCGTCTTGCGTGCGTGTAAGGAACTGGGCGTGCAGACCGTGGCGGTGCACTCCACCGCCGACAATGACGCGATGCACGTACGCCTGGCCGATGAGAGCGTGTGCATCGGGCCCCCGCCGGCGGCGGACAGCTATCTCAACGTGCCGGCCATCATCGCGGCAGCGGAGGTCACCGGCGCCCAGGCCATCCATCCCGGCTATGGATTTTTGTCCGAGAATGCGCGCTTTGCGGAAATCGTGAACGCCCATGATTTGGTGTTCATCGGCCCAACACCGGAGCACATCCGCCTCATGGGCGACAAGATCACCGCCAAGCAAGCCGCGCTCGACACAGGAATTCCTGTGGTCCCGGGCTCCAAAGGCGGCGTCGCCGATCCCGACGAGGCCGCCTCCGTCGCTAAGGAGATCGGCTTTCCTGTACTGATCAAAGCCGCCTCCGGCGGCGGGGGCCGCGGCATGAAGGTGGCCCGCGATGAAAGCGAGCTGGCCACCGCGCTCTCCACCGCTCGATCGGAGGCCAAGGCCGCCTTTGGCGATGACGCGGTGTACATCGAAAAATACCTGGAAAAACCGCGCCACATCGAAATTCAAATCGCCGCCGACAGCCATGGCAATGTGATCCATCTGGGGGAGCGGGACTGCTCGTTGCAGCGTCGTCACCAGAAGGTTCTTGAAGAGGCGCCCTCCCCGGCCTTAAACGCAGAGACCCGCGTGGCCATCGGCGATACCGAGGTCACCGCCATCAAAAAACTCGGTTATCTGGGCGTGGGAACTATCGAATTTCTTTATGAAAACGGGGAGTTCTACTTCATCGAAATGAACACGCGCCTGCAGGTGGAGCATCCGGTCACCGAGGCGGTCACCGGCCTCGATTTGGTGCGCGAGCAAATCCGCATCGCCAATGGCGCGCCGCTCAGCCTCAAGCAGGACGAGGTGGATCTGCAGGGCTGGGCCATTGAATGCCGCATCAATGCCGAGCATCCGCGCACTTTCGCGCCCTCCCCGGGGCAGATCACCGAATTCCACGCGCCGGGCGGCCTCGGCGTGCGCTTGGACTCGGCCGCCTATGCCGGCTATAGCGTGCCGCCCTATTATGACAGCCTGGTGGGCAAGCTCATCGTGCACGGTCAGGATCGGGCGGATGCGCTCATGCGGTTGCGCCGCTGCCTGGACGAGATGGTGATTGGCGGCATCCGCACCACCATCCCCCTGCACCAGGCGCTGTTGAACGAGCCGGAGTTCCAAAACGGCGACTACTCCATCCGCTGGCTGGAGGCCTGGCTGGAAAATGCGGAGCATGTGGACTAAGCGCCGCGCGTCGCGCCCGCAGCCGGGGAGCCGGCGCCGCTGAGGGAGAGGCACAATCGACGGTTTTGGACCGCAACGGCTCCTCGACTGTTACGCCCGTGGGGTGTTCCCCATGGCGGACTCCCGTGACGCGCTGCGTATTTTTCTGCTGGATCCCGATGAGCGCGGCGTCTTGCCGCTCCACGCCTTTCACCTGCCGCGCCGCCTCAGACGCACCGTGCGTCAAGACATCTACGCCGTGCGGGTCGACACCGCCTTCTGCGATGTGGTGGCGGGCTGCGCCGCGCCGCGCCCCGGGAGCGACGACACCTGGATTAATGGACGCATCGCCAGCCTGTATGAAGATCTTCACCAGCTGGGCCATGCCCATTCCGTGGAGGCCTGGGATGGCGCACAGCTGGTGGGTGGGCTCTATGGCGTTCGGTTAGGCGGCGCGTTTTTCGGCGAAAGCATGTTCTCGATCGCGCGCGACGCCTCCAAGGTGGCCTTGGCGCATCTGATCGCACGCCTTAAGGCCGGCGGCTTCCAGCTCTTGGATGCGCAATTTATCACCACGCATTTGCGCCAGTTCGGCGCCGTGGAGATTTCGCGGGCGGAGTACCACGAGGCGCTTCAGCCGGCGCTGGCCACGCCCGCCGATTTCCACGCCGCCCCACCGCTCATGACCGGCGCCGAAGCCCTGGCCATGATCGATGACGTCGCCGCGTGACGGCGCCCCCGCGGACGGTTAGAGCCCTGGCAGCTTAAGCCCGGTGCGCCGGTCAATGGTGACCTCAGCGCCTTCACCGGTGACGGCTTCAACCACGCGCAACCGACGGGCTTCAGCTTCCGCGTCCAACGCACCCGGGGCTGCTTCATCGCCGCGCCAAAACAGCAGTCTGTCTGAGAAATCCGCCGATTTGCGCACAATGCCGCCAGCTTCCAAATCGATGCGCTGGCGGATCACGGGGTCAGCCTGGGCGGCGCCGGCCTTGGCGACCAACAACTGCTCCGCGTTGGACGCACGACGGGCGTACTGCTCGCCCAGCACCGCCCGGCGCGCCGCGGCGGAGGCTTCCAACTCTTGCGGGCGCGCTTCGCCCGGCGTGGGCGGACGCACATTGAACTCAGGCGGCAATGCGAGTGGCGCCTTCGTCACAACCCGAAACTCATCGGGCGATACTTTGGAGGCGCCCACAGCCCGCGCCAGCCCGGAACAGCCGGCGGAGGCCAAGGCGGCGGCGCAGACCATCGCCAAAAGCAGGCGCGGGTCGACAGAACGGTTCATGGACAGTCTCCCAAGGCCGCGACTCACCCGCGGCTTATTGTGATGTCGAGCTCGGCGGGCCGGCTGTGGCGCGCCGGCCGCGCTCCTCCAGCACCCAATCCAAGATCAGCGCCGCGACGCCCACATTGATGGCGGCGTCTGCGACATTGAATATGAAAGGGAAGTACAGACCGGAAAAGTCAAGAAAGTCCACCACAGCGCCATACAGCGCACGGTCGATCACATTGCCAAGGGCCCCACCTATAATGACGCCGAGGCCGATGGCGCTGAACAACCGGCCGGTTCGCCATAACCACCCGG
>CAZGCB010000130.1:0-6041 GCA_964524065.1 uncultured Caulobacterales bacterium
GCGCGCCGCGGGTGCGCCAGGTCATGGATGCATCGGGCTCGCCGCGGGACGCAAGGGGGCGCGGCCCTCACGGCCGCGCGATGAGCGGTCTTCCGGTGTCTTTGCCCAGCCTTGATGCGACAATGGCTCTCGGCGCGCGGTTGGCGTCGGCGCTGGGGCCGGGGGATGTGGTGTTCCTCATCGGCGCGTTGGGGGCGGGCAAAACCAGCTTGGCGCGGGGCGCTGTGACGGCGTTGACGGGTGAGACGGATGTCGCCAGCCCCACCTATGGCTTGGCGCATGTTTATGGGGCGGACGGATTTGAGGTGTGGCATTGCGATCTCTATCGTTTGACGGACCCCAGCGAGTGTCGCGAGCTGGGCCTGGAGGAGGCGTTTGAGACCGCTGTGGTGTTGGTGGAGTGGCCGGATCGGCTGGGCGCGCTGGCCCCTGGCGATCGGCTGGAGGTGGCGCTAGACCAGCGGGCTGATGGCGAGGGCCGCTGGGCGCGCCTGACGGGGCATGGCGCCTGGACGCGGAGACTGCATGAGCTTTCCTTGGATGACCCGCTTTAGATCGCAACCATCATCGGGCGGCGCGGCGGATGTGCGCGCGGCGGCGCGCGATGCGTTGTTGCGCCAGGCGGGCTGGGAGCGGGCCGACAGTCAGGTGTTGGCCGGCGACGCCTCCACGCGGCGCTATGAACGTTTGCGCCTGGGCGATGAGACGCTGGTGCTGATGGACGCGCCGCCCTCCGAGGAGAAGCCGGCCTGCCCGCCCGATGCTGACGAGGCGCAGCGTGCGGCCCTGGGTTATAACGCCAGCGCGCGTTTGGCGGGGCCCAATGCGGCGGCGTTTGCGGGGCTGGCGATGGAGCTGTCGGCGCGCGGCTTTTCCGCGCCGCGTGTGGTTGGCGCGGATCTCGCGCATGGCTTTCTTCTCCTGGAAGATCTGGGCGACGCGCTGTTCAGCCAGGTGATGGCCGCCCGCCGGGCGGAGGCGGACGAGGCGACGCTCTATGGTGCGGCGGTGGATGCTCTGGCGGCGCTGCGGCGCGCGAGCTTGCCGCTGGAGGTCGGCGTCAATGGCGCGCGCTGGCCGATCCTGTCCTATGATTCCATGGCGCTACACACCGAAGCGGACTTGTTCGTGGATTGGTATGCGCCCCACCGCGCGGGTTTGGAATTGAGCGATGGCGCGCGCGCCGATTGGCGCGCGGCGTGGGCGGATGTGTTCACGCATTTGCAAGGCGAGCCGCCGGTGCTGACGCTGCGCGATGTGCATGCGGACAATCTGATTTGGCTTCCCGAGCGGGAGGGGCCGGCGCGGGCCGGCTTGCTCGATTTTCAGGACGCGCTGTTCGGCCATCCGGCCTATGACATGGTGTCGCTGCTGCGCGATGCGCGCCGGGATGTGGACCCTGATGTGGCTGAGGCGATGATCCGCCGCTACGTGGATAAAGCCTATATCGCCGATGAGACGGGCTTCCGCCGCGCTTGTGCGGTGCTCGCGGCGCAGCGCAATGCGAAGGTGCTGGGCATTTTTGTGCGCTTGACGGTGCGGGACGGCAAGGCCGGCTATTTGGAGCGGTTGCCGCGCGCGGCGCGCTATTTCCTCGAAGACGTACGTCATCCGGATCTTGAGCCCGTGCGGGCGTGGATTGAGAAGCATACGCCGGGCCTCGCTGCGGAGGCGGGGGCGTGAGCGGCCCGGATATCGGCATGGTGCTGGCGGCGGGGCTTGGCACGCGTATGCGCCCCCTCACCAATGATCGGCCCAAAGCCTTGGTGGAGGTGGGGGGACGGACGCTGCTGGATCATGTGCTGGATCGCTTCGCCGGGGGCGGGGTGCGCCAAGCGGTGGTGAATGTGCACCATTTCGCCGATCGCGCCGAAGCGCATCTGGCCGCGCGCACGGGGCCGCCGCCGGTGGTGATGTCCGATGAGCGGGCGCAGCTTTTGGAGACGGGCGGGGCGGTGGTGAAGGCGCTGCCGTTGCTGGGGCCGGCGCCGTTTTTCACCGCCAATGTGGACTCCATCGCTTTGGATGATCCGGGCCTGCCGGGGCCGTTGGAGACGCTGCGGGCCGCGTGGGACGACACGCGGATGGACGCTTTGTTGCTCCTTGCCGATGTGACGCGAGCGCTGGGTTATGCCGGCAAGGGCGATTTTCTGATGGATGGGGACGGCCGGCTGGCGCGGCGTGGTGAGGCTTCGGCTGCGCCTTTCGCCTATATGGGCCTGCAGATTTTGCACCCGCGGGCCATGGCCGGCTTGGCGGCGGAGCCGTTTTCGCTCAATCGGGTCTGGGACACGATCCTCAGCCAGGGGCGGCTCTATGGCGTGCGCCTCAATGGGTTTTGGATGCATGTGGGCGACCCTGAAGCGCGCGAGGCCGCCGAGGCGCGGCTGCGCGCGCAGGTTCCCAGCGGGGTTTCCAGCGGAGTTTAAGACGCGCCGCTGATTGCTGGGGACGGGCGGGCCTTGCGAGCGGCATGGCCGGCTACAAGGCGTGGCATGTTTAAGCGCAAAGCGTCCTCCTCCGCGGCGACGGATCTGTTTGCGAGCGCCGGGCCGCATGTGTTCACGGCGCCGGCCTCCAGCCCGTTCCTGCCGGCGGTGGCGCGCGGCGTGCTGGCGCTGACCGAGGGCGCGCCCGGGGCGTTGGCGGATGCGGTTGTGCTGCTGCCGACGCGCCGGGCGGTGCGGGCCATGTCGGGCGCGTTCATGGCCGAGACAGGCGCGGGGGCGGCGGTGCTGCCGCAAATCCGCGCTTTGGGGGATGTGGAGGCCGATGAGCCGCCCTTCGCCTATGGCGCGCTCGGCCTCGACGCGCCGCCGGCCATTTCTCCGCAGCAGCGTCGGTTTGAGCTGGCCGCGCTGCTGCACGCCAAGGCGGCGCGGCGCGATCCCGGCGCGGACCCCGCCGCCAGCTTGCCGTTGGCCGATGCGCTGGCGCGGGTGTTGGATGACGCAGCGGAGATGGGCGCGCAGCTCAGCGCGGTGAGCCAGCTTTATGAGGCGCTGCCGGCGCATTTGCAGGATGCGGCGCTGTTTCTCGACATTGTGGCGCAGGCCTGGCCCGCGCGCCTGGCGGAGCTGGGGCGCATCGATCCCGGCGCGCGACGCGCCCACATGCTGCACGCCGCCGCTGAGCATTGGCGCGAACATCCGCCGGAGGGGCTGGTCATTGCGGCGGGCTCCACCGGCAGTTTGCCGGCGACCGCGGCGGTGCTGAGCGCTGTGGCGAGCGCCCCGCGCGGCTGCGTTCTGCTGCCGGGCTTGGATGTGGAGGCGGACGCCGACGGTTGGGACAAGGTGGACGAACAACACCCCCAAGCGGGCATGAAGCGCTTGCTCGCGTCCATGGGGGTCGCGCGCGACCTTGGCCGCGCGCGCCGCCGCCCCCGCCGGCGGCGCAGGCCCGCCGCCGCTTGATCGCCGAAGCGCTGCGCCCGGCGGACGCCACGGTGGACTGGCGCGCGCGCCTGGACGCGGCGGGGGCGGCGGCGTTTCGCACAGGGCTAGAGGGCTTGGCGGTGTGCGAGGCGGCCGATGAGCAGCAGGAGGCGCGCGCGGTGGCCTTGGCGGCGCGCCACGCTTTGGAGACGCCCGGCGCGGAGGTGCTGATCATCACGCCCGATGCGGGGCTGGCGACGCGTATCGAATTGGCGTTGCAGCGCTGGAGCATTGTGGCCGACAGCTCCGCCGGGCGGCCGCTCAGCCAAACCAGCGCTGGCGGATTTCTTGCTCTGGTGTTGGAGTTGGCCGCTGACCCTGGCGATCCGGTGGCGTTGTGCGCGCTGTTGAAGCATCCGCTCTGCGCGGCCGCCAGTGTTGGAGCGGGTGTTGCGGCGAGCGACGGGGAGGCGGCCGATCGCCTCATCGGCGCGGTGGAGCGTTTGGCGCTGCGGGGCCTGAGGCCTGGCCGCGACTTGACTGCGCTGCGGCGATGCTTGGAGGCGGCGCCAAGCCCGCGCTGGGCGCAGGCCGGTGTGGAGTTGCGCGCCGCCCTCGCCATGGTGGACGCGGTGGAGCGCGCGCTGGATCCTTTGGCGATGCTCATGGCGGTCGAGGACGCCCAGCCGGACGCCCAGCCGGACGCCCAGCCCCTGGCCCGTTACGCCGAGGCCCATGCGCGCGCCGCTGAAGCGTTGGCGACGACGGGGGAGCGGCCGGGCGCGGCGCGTCTGTGGGCCGGCCGTGCGGGCGATGCGGCGGCTAGCGTCATCCGCGGATTGCTCAGCGAGGGGGCGGCTTTTCCCCCGGTGACGGCGTCCGGTTATGCGCGGGTCTATGGCGACGGCGCCCAGCGCGCCCTGGTGCGCAGCGAGCCGCAGGCCCAGGCGCCGGTGCGTATTCTCGGCCCGCTGGAGGCGCGGCTGCTTAGCGCGGATTTGGTGATCCTGGCGGGCCTGAATGAGGGAACCTGGCCGGCGGGGCTGGCGGCCGACGCTCTCTTGTCGCGCGGCATGCGCCAGACCGCCGGGCTGACGCCGCCGGAGCGGGATGTGGGCCGCGCCGCCCATGATTTTGCGCAAGCGGCCGCGGCGCCGCGCGTGCTGTTGACCCGCGCGCGGCGGGTGGAGGGGGCGCCCAGCGTCGCCTCGCGCTGGCTGTGGCGGCTGCAAACGGTGTGCGAGGGTGTCAGTGCGCCCTTGGCGGTCCATGCGCGGGCGCGCGATGTGTTCGGTGCTGACTACGCCGCCATGGCGCAGCAATTGGATGCGGTGGACCCAGCCCTGGTGCGCCCTGCGGCGTCGCCGCGCCCGCCGCCGCCGGCGGCGGCGCGGCCGCGGCGTTTGTCCGTAACGGAGATTGGCCGCTGGATCCGCGACCCTTACGCCATTTATGCCCGCCGGGTGCTGGATTTGGCGCCGTTGGAGCCGTTGGATCGTCCCTTCGATGCGCGCGATCGCGGCGTCGCCGTGCACCAGGCGCTGCATCAGGTGCTGCGCGAGACGCATGGCTCCGAAGCCGAGATGGCCGCGCGGCTGGAGGCGTTGGCGCTGGAGCGCGTGCGGGCGGCGGGCCTCAACGCTGACGCCTTGGCCCGCGAAAGCGCGCGCATTCGCCGCGCCGCGACCTGGTTTGCGCGCTGGGAGCAGGCGCGTCGTGCGGCGGGCTGGACGCCGGCGGGGCTGGAGTTGGCGGGCGAACGCACGCTGGACGCGCCGGGCGGGCCGTTCACGCTGACGGCGCGGGCGGATCGGTTGGATCGCGCGCGCCATGGGGCGGAGGCCGGCGCGGTCGCGGTGGTGGACTACAAAACCGGCACGCCGCCAAGCGCGAAAGAAGTGCGGGTGGGGCTGGAGCCGCAGCTGCCGCTGGAGGCGGCGTTGCTGCTGGATGGGGGCTTTGGACCGCTGACGTTAGAAGGTGTGCAGGACGCTGACGCTTTTGGTGGCGGCGATCCCTACAGGGTGATGGCGGCGCCCCATATCGCGTCGCTCCTCTATGTCCGCTGGTCCGGTGGCCGCACGCTGGGCGAAGCGCGCGAGATGATCAGCGCCGAGGCCGACGCACGCACCCTGGCCGATGCGGCGTGGGACGGACTGGCCCGTCGCGTCATCCGTTTTGACCGCGAGGCGGAGCCCTATCCTTCCCAGGAGCGGGCGCAAACCAGCGAGGCCGCCGGGGATTACAACCGCCTGGCCCGCTATCAGGAATGGGCCGCCGGCGGCGATGCGGAGGGCGAGGCATGAGCGCCGGCGGCCCTCTTGCGCAAGCCCAAGCGGCCCAAGGCCTGGCGGCCAATCCGCGCCTCAACGCGTTCGTGTCGGCCAATGCCGGCTCGGGCAAAACCAAAGTGCTGGTGGATCGGGTGATCGCGTTGTTGCTGCAGGGCGCGGCGCCCGATCACATTGTGTGCCTGACCTACACCAAGGCGGCGGCGGCGGAGATGCGCGCGCGGCTGTTCCAGCGTTTGGGCGGCTGGGCCGTGGCGGGGGACGCCGTGCTGGCGGCGCAGCTGGTCAAGGACGGGCTGATGGACGCCGGCGAGGCGGCGGGCGCCGAGGGGCTCGGCCGGGCGCGCGCGCTGTTCGCGCGGGCCTTGGAGAC
>CAZGCB010000131.1:0-5939 GCA_964524065.1 uncultured Caulobacterales bacterium
CGACGACTCCAGTGCGCCAGGACCAGACGTCACCGGAGCCCCGACCCCCGACGAGTTGGCCGAGTAGCCCAAGCGCCGCACGACCCTGACCAAGTCCGGGGGGGGGCTGCCGATCTCGGGCCGGCAACGCCAGACCGAGGCGCCGCCGGCCCCCGGGAAGCGCGTATCCAGGCGGATAGCCCCCCGCTCGCAATCGCGGCGGCCCCCTTCGGCATGGGTACATGCGGTGATGAGCAACCAGCCCATGAGCGGCGCGACAGCGCGCCAGGGCTGCAGCGGTGAGCGAGCGCCGACCTTAATCATGGCGGCGCATCCGCATCATGAAAACACCATCGGCGCGAGCACAATAGAAGCAACGCTCAAGACAAACACCGCGATAATGTTGAGCACAACGCCCGCGCGCATCATGCGCGGGATCGACACCATGCCGGAGCTGAACATGATGGCGTTGGGCGGCGTCGCCACCGGCAGCATAAACGCGCAACTGGCCGCAACAGTGACCGGGATCACGAGGAGGAGGGGGTCTTGCCGGCTTTCAACGGCTATGGCGGCGATCACCGGTAAGAACGTGGCGGTGGTGGCCAAGTTGCTCGTCAGTTCGGTCAAGGCGATCACCAAAGCGGTAAAGGCGAGGATCACCACCCAAGGGGGCAGGGTGGTCAGGGGGGACCCTTGCAGAAGTTGGCCGATCCATGGGGCCAAACCAGAATGGGAGACGGCCGCCGCCAGCGACAACCCGCCGCCAAAGAGGATGAGCACGCCCCAAGGCAGCTTGGCCATGTCATTCCAGGACACCAAGCTGCGTCCCTTGTCGCCGGACGGGATGATGAAGGCCGCCATGGCGGCGATCATCGCGATGCCCGTATCGGTGAGACCCGAGAGTATGGGCAGCTGGGCGAGTTGCCCGCGGAACAGCCATCCGAAAACCAACAGTATGAATAACAGGCCCGTGCGCTGTTCGGCCTTGCTCATCGGCCCCAGATTGCTGCGCATGGTGGCGATATGAGCAATGGCTTCAGGCGTTGCGCGGAATGATACGGGAAAGACAAACCGGGTCAGTGTCACCCACGCTATGGGAAGAAGGACCAGACTGATCGGTACGCCGATCAGCATCCAGCGGGCGAAGGCCACCTCCCGATCATAGGTCTCCGCCATAAAGCCCACCATGAAGGCGTTCGGCGGGGTTCCGATCAGTGTCGAAACACCCCCGAGCGTGGCGCCATAGGCAAGGCCTAACAACAACGCGGTGCCAAAATTACTGCGCTCACGGGCGCTCAATCCGGGCATGGTCTCGCCAATGACCGTCGCCAGCGAAATGGCGATCGGCAACAGCATCAGCGTCGTGGACGTGTTGGAGATCCACATGCTCACCAGCGCCGCCGCGAGCATGAAACCGCCAATCAGCGAACGCGCATTGGCCCCGGCAAGGCGAAAGACCGCCAACGCCATACGTCGATGCAAGCCGCTGCGTTCGATGGCGACCGCCACCACAAACCCACCAAAGAACAGATAGATAATCGGGTGCGCGTAGGGCGAGGCCGCGTCACGGATCGGCGTGACGTCCAAAATAGGCAAGAGAATCAAGGGCAGGAACGCCGTAATCGCCACGGGAATGGCTTCGGTGGACCACCAGATCGCCATCCATACACCCAAGGCTGCCACCAGAGCGCCTTCGCGGGACAGCCCGTCCGGGCTGAACCACAGCGCCATCGCCGCGGCGCTCACGGGGCCCGCGATGAGGCCAATGCGTTGGTGCAGGGCCAAGCCATGTGCGCCGTTCGCCGTCACGATGGGGCCCCTTGAAGCGCCGCCGCTGCCCGTGCGTGCTGTTCGAGGAGATAGGTCAACGCCGGAGCCGCCATCATGTTGTTGTCGTGATCAGCGCCGGGAACCGTCGCCAAGCGCCAGCCAAAAGGCGCGCCGCGTTGTTCAGCCTGCGCACGCCCGGCCGCGAAAAACGCTTTGCCGCGGGCCAAGCGATGCGGCCCTTGGGCCAGGGCTTCGGGCGTGCGGCGCAGGGACGGCCCTTGCGGGTCATTGTCCTCCTCGCCAAGAAGGATGAGGAGGGGAGTCGCGAGCATTTGACGAAGGCCCTCCTCGCTCACCACAGCGCCCTGCAACCCGTACGGCCACGCGACATCGGCTTGCGGCATGGTGTACCAGCCCGCATTGGCGGCGACCGCGGCGCGTACCCGGTTCACCGGGGTGTGCGCCAAGAAGCGATGCACAAATTGCGAACCAGCTGAGTGCCCGAACACCAGATACTCGCTGTGATGCGATCCCAGACGCGCTTGCAGATCGGAAAACAGAGGCTCGATGGCCGCGAATGCCCATTGCTCCATGGGCTGTGGCGCGTTTTCAGGGCCAAAAACCCCGCCAAGATTATACGATCGCGCACCCGGGAAGTCGGACTGCCCGAAACTCGGAGCAACCACGAGAACATTAAAGGCGCTGGCCAACCCCACCCAGTTATCGCGATAGACATCCGCGTTTCGCCGCACGCCATGGTGGACGAACACCACCGGCGTGTGCGGCGACAACGCCCGGGGCGCGGCATAGAACACCGGAAGAGGCGGCCCAGCCCAATCGCGAAAAACGAAGCATCCACGCCCCGGCGCAAGCCCGCTCGCACCGCCATCCGGGAGCGCATCAGGCGGTGCGCTCGTCGGCGGACAAGCCAGTTGGCTTTGACGCCCGCCATCGAGACTGGCGCAGCCCGCGACTGCGAGGGCGCCCAGCAGTCCCAACACGGGGGCGATCGGTGCTGAAGTGATCCACATCACAAGCTCACACAGGCCGGACGCGCCTCGCGCCCGACCTGCCTGTTCGGCTAGAACGTCGCGCGGATCTGCACGTAGAACTCACGTCCGCGTACAGAGTGTACAGACGTGAAGAACCCCCGCGTTTCATCCGCCAATGGCGGCGCCTCGTCGAAGATGTTGTTGACGCCAAGGCGCACCCGGAGCTGTTCAGCCAATTGTGGGCGCAAACGGTAATCCCCGTACATATTGACGCGCGTGTAGCTGTCGACGGGGAAGAAGTCGGGGTTGCCGTCACCATCCAGATCCGGATCGGCGCTGGTGTCTTCAAAGCCGCTGACATACCGCACAGCCGTGCCCGCGCCCCAATTGTTCAGCCGCCACGTCAGCGTCGCGCTCGCCCGCCATTCCGGGTTGCCGTTCACCTCGATCCGATCTTCCGATAAAGAGCCCACTAAGAGATCGTCCAACACGTCCGCCGGCAGCTCAGCGCCATCCAACGCTTCGTCAATGGCGTTGCCGCGAATAAGATCGAAATTCAGCAAGCGCGTGGCTTCGCCGCGCAGCCGGAACTCACCAATCCGCCCGGCGTCGAGACTGCCGCTGAACCCGATGTCGATCCCATCGGTTTCTTGGCTGTCGAGGTTGACATACTGGTCATTGATCCGAATGGCCTGACCAACGCAGGCCAAACCCGCATCGGCGAACAGCAATTCATCCTCTGCGCTGCAGTCCGTGCGGATGACGCGGGAGCTGCCGGCGCCGCCATTGGCCAGGGAGGCCGCGTCGGCTGCGAGCAACAATTCAGGATCCAAAAGGCCGATAATGTCCGTCTGCTCCAGGCTCCAATAATCCACATAGAACGAGAAATCGTTGAAGGGGCCGGTGTCGAACGGGCTTGTGATGGTGATGCCGGCGACAAACGTATCGGTCTCCTCCGGCTCCAGATCCGGGTTGGATTGGCGAACGGACGCACGGAACGTGTCCCCGCAATCAAAGGCGTCGTCCGTCACATCACAGCGCGCTGGATCGACAATGCCTTGGTTCAGACGGCTGATATCCCCACGATTGAGTTGGACCAGGTTGGGCGCCCGAAAGCCTTGGCTGAATGCGGCCCGGACGTTGACCCATTGCACAGGGAAGTAGGACAGCGCGACCTTCGGCTTGGTGATGAACTCTTCAATGTCATCGAAGTATTCCGCTCGCGCAGCCAGCTGTAGGTTGACCTCGTTGATAAAAGTCGGGTGGTTGGATCGGGCCAGCGGCAGCAACACTTCGCCGAACGCGGCCAAGGTGTTGCGACTGGCGTCTGAGTCTTCGGTGGGGCTCACGCCCACCACATCCGAACGATCAGAGATATCACCGGATCCGAGTGTAAACTGTGTGGTGCCGTCCAGACGCGGATCGCGATTTTCCTCATAGGATTCATTGCGCCACTCCCCACCAAACGCCATGCCGGCGGGCCCGGCCGGCAAATCGAAGACGGCGTTGTTAGAGGCGCGGAAGTCTGCGCCCGTGAGCGTGGTGGCGCCTTCATTGGTGACCGAGATGCGGATCTGATCGAGTTGTTCCGGCGTAATGGAGCCGGGCCCGCCAAACACATTAATGGCGTCCGGCGTGCTGAGGTTCAGCAGCTCTTGCAGCGCGGTTTTGGAAATCCGGTTGCGCGACGTGTCTTCCGTCGTATTGGCGCTGTGATAGAGCGCCGTCTCCCAGTCGAAGTTGTTGAACGCGCCACGCACACCCCCGAGCACCCGGTAGCTCATCGACTCCACTTCGAAGATGCGCGGCCCCATTTCGGTCGGCCGGTAGCGATCAATGCGGACATCCAAGCCTTCGGCGGGCGCGTCGATGCCGGCGACCCGGTTCGGGCTCGTGATCGCGCCGACCGGGTTGTAGAAGTTCTCTTTCGGAACAATGACAAAGGCCAAGCCTTCATCAATCGGCTGGGCTGCGCGTTGGCTTTCCGTTTCGGAATGATAAAGCAAGATTTCGCCAAAGACTTCGAGGCCATTACCGAGCTCATGCTCCAGGAGCGTGTAAAGGTTGATCCGGTCAGCGTCGGAGATCAGCTGACGGCCTCTGGCGCTGGCGGCGTCCAATGTGATTTCTTGTCCAGCACCGAACGAATTGACAGGCTGAAAGGCGTTAAAGTCGAACCGCAAATCGGTGTTGAGGTTCCCGTCATCCAGGCCCACGCAGCCGACCAGAGGATCAAACGTTCCCAATTCCACCCGAGTGCCCGTAAAATCGCAGGGCTGAACGTGGAAATCGCCATCACTGGCTGTCAGCGCGCCCACATCAATCGGATCCCAGGCGCCGTCTTCGGTCAACTCACCGACGCGGAATTGGCCAAAAGGCGAGCGGGTTGATGTGTTGCGGAAGTCTGTGTTCGCCGTCGCGTAGGCGCTGTCGCCCAAGAATGCGCGTTTGTCCACATTGTTGATTGGCCGTCTAACTCCGTCGCAAACAGGCCATCGCGCGTGAAGTACGTGCCCGACAGCAGGATGCGCGTACGGTCGTCATTAAAGTGGAAGCCGCTGGCGCCGCTGATGCTGAATTCGCGTTGCTCTGTGCCTTCCAGTCCGCTGTAGCGTACGGTCAGCCGCTGATCGTCAAAATCGGTGGAGAGAATGGTATTCACAACGCCCGCCACGGCGTCGGAGCCGTAGAGCGCCGAGGCGCCGTCCCGCAGCACCTCAACACGATCGATAGCCGCCGCCGGAAACGTATTCACATTCGTCACGGTGCGCGGAACATTGCCCGCGCCTTGCGTGGCCACGTCCTGAAACGCGCCATGCGCGGCGAAGCGCCGTCCATTCAGCAAAACCAGCGTGCTGCCGCTGCCCAAGCCGCGCAGATTGACGGTGGCGACGTCGCCCCGCGCATCGTTGGGGCCGTCCGCGGAGTCGTTAATTTCGAAGGCGCCCGCTTGCGGCAAGTTTTCGAACAACTCCCCCACGGAGGCCTGGCCGAAGGCGGAGAGTTCTTCGGCGCTGATCGTCGAAACCGCGATGGTTCCGGAATCGGACGCGCCCGCGATGTTGGACCCCGTCACCACGATGATGTCGGACGCCGCCGGCTCCTCCGACGGTTCCGCATCCTGGCCGTAGACGGGCGCGCACACGGCCGCCATGGCGGCAAGCGCTGAAGCGGCGACGGCGCGCGTGAAGAACGTGG
>CAZGCB010000132.1:0-5916 GCA_964524065.1 uncultured Caulobacterales bacterium
CCCCGCACAAGAGCCGGTGGCCTCCAGCATCTCCAAATCATGCTCGGTGCGTTGCTGCAGCCGTTGCGCCTCGAGCAGTTTCCCCGCTTGCTCGAGGATCGCCAGGCGGTCTTTCAACTCGGTTTTGATCTGATGAATCGCCTGCTGCAGGGTCGGACGCGGCGTCACATAGTGCGAATTGGCGTAGACTTTGATGCCGGGCAGGTCCGCGCTTTTCTTGCCGGTGAGCGGATCAAACTCCGCGATGGACTCCACCTCATCGCCGAAAAACGACACGCGCCAGGCGCGATCTTCATAGTGGGCGGGAAAGATCTCCACCACATCGCCGCGGGTGCGGAAGGTTCCGCGGCTAAAGGCTTGATCATTGCGCGAATACTGCAGCGCGACGAGGTTTTTCATTACCTCTCGCACATCTTTGCGGTCGCCAACATTCAGCTTGAATGTCATGGCGGTGTAAGTTTCGACCGAGCCGATGCCGTAAATACATGAGACACTGGCGACGATGATCACATCATCGCGTTCTAAAATCGCGCGCGTGGCGGCGTGGCGCATGCGGTCGATTTGCTCGTTGATGGAGCTTTCTTTCGCGATATAGGTGTCGCTGCGCGGGACATAGGCCTCGGGTTGGTAGTAGTCATAGTATGACACGAAGTATTCCACCGCGTTATTGGGAAAGAACTTCTTGAACTCCCCATAGAGCTGTGCGGCCAGCGTTTTGTTGTGTGCGAGGATCACCGCCGGACGCTGCGCCGTCTCGATGATCTTCGCCATGGTGAAGGTCTTGCCGGAGCCGGTGACGCCGAGCAGCACCTGATCGCGATCATCGCCTGCAAGACCCTCAGCGAGTTCGGCGATGGCTTGCGGCTGATCGCCGCGCGGCTCATAGGGGCTCTCGATTTCGAAGGCGACGCCGCCCTCGGTTTTCTCCCAAGCGCGCTCGGGCCGATGGGGAACCCAGCCGGCCAGCTCGGCGCCTGCGGCGCCGGGGCTTGGGCCATCGAGAACAAAGGCCGCTGGCGCGATGTCGGGAGCGTGGGGTTTTTTCGCCATGCACGAGATATGACGCCGCCGCGGCGCATCGCCAAGGGGATGGCGCGGCGGCGAGAGCGCGTCTCAGTCCAGAAACGCGGCGCCGGTTCCGCGATCACGGAACCACTTCGTGATGATGATTTTGCGCCCTTCGGTGACGGGCGTGCCATGGTGCATGGTTGCCGGATTGGGCGCGCCGCTGGCGGTGAGATTGTTCCAGATCACCGCCCGACCGCGCTTGGGTTTCACTTTGTGGTCGATGGCCGTGAAGTGGGTGTGGCCGCCGCCGTCCACATCGTTGAGAAAAATCATGAACGTCCAGGTGCGTTGCCCGCGCTCGCCGGCGAATTGCGCGTATTCGGGTCTGTCGGGTTCGAAATAATCAGTATGGGCGCGGAACTCCTGGCCCACCTCGTAGACTTGCGCCTGGATCGGTTCGCCATACCCCGCGCCGATGCCGATCGCTTCGGAGATCTTGGTGTCGATGGCGCTCACAATAGGCGCGTGGGCGTGGTCCAAATCGCAACTGGAGCTCGTGCGGAAAGTGGGATCGGCGTTTTGCGTCGTGATGGTGGAGGGGCGCACCAATGGCAAGCTCACGGCGACCAGTGCGTCACACTCCTGCGCGCTGAGAAAGTTCCGCCAGAGATAAAGCTGAAGCTTGGACGCCCGGACCCGGGTGAGATCGGGCTGTTTGCGCGTGGTCAGGCGCACCTTGGCGAAACGCTCATGCAGTGGAGAGACAGGGCGCACGGCGCTTTTGAGCGTGAAACCGGCTTGCCCGAAAATGGCCGCGATATCGGCTTCAGCGAAGCCCTGCGCGCGCAAGGTCTGCGCCACCGTGTCTGGCGGTACGCCGCGGCTCAAGTTTGTGCGGGTCCAATCCTGCCAGGCCGGCTCCATGGTGGGGGCTCCTTATGCCATGATGGGGTGGCCATACCGCCCCGACAGACGTCTGACAACGATGCGTGACGTCAGACGCCCAACCGTGACGGAGGCGAAGAACAGAGCGCCGTCGCGGGGCTGGTGCACGTAATTTTAAAGGTCGCTGCGCATCTGTAGACCGTTGCGCCAGGTGCGCCTTAGGTCAGCACGGATTGAGCATGTCTGACGACGCGATTGCGGATTTGCGCGTCATGATCGTGGAGGACAACAGCCATATGGCTGTGATCCTGCGCACGATCTTGCAGTCCTTTGGCGTGCGGGAACTGTTGGAGGCCCGCGACGCGGCTTCGGCGTTTGAGATCTGCCGCAGTTCGTATCCGGATCTTGCGCTGGTGGATTACGAGCTGGGCGACATCACGGGGATCGAGTTCACCCGCTTTATCCGCCAAGCCGATGACAGCCCTAATCCGTTTTTGCCGATCATTTTGGTGACGGCCCATTCGGAACGTTCGCGCGTGCTCGAGGCGATCAATGCAGGCGTCAATGAGTTCATCGTCAAGCCGCTCAGCGCCCAAGCGCTTTATGAGCGGTTGCGGGCTTTGGTCGAGCGTCCGCGGCCCTTCGTGAAAGCGCCCGGTTATTTCGGTCCGGATCGGCGTCGGCGTTCAGATCCCAGGTATAAGGGGCCCAAGCGGCGCCAGACGGACAGCCCATCGGGCGCCGATGGCCACGATTCCGATACCGGCACGCTGGAGATTTAGCACCCAACCGCCCACGCCATGGGTGTCGGCCAAGCCACACCATCGGCCTGCACATCCCGATAGGCTCAAGGGCCCCTGCCGATCACGGCGGTTTACGCTGCCCTTCCTGAGGGAGGCATGCTAGAGCCACGCGGCTGGATCGCCTTGGGGCGCCTGGGTCGTGCGGGGCTGGGCGATGGGCGTCGCCGGCGCACCGCTGGCGGTAAGGGCGCGACACACCATGGTTTGGGTCTTTCGGGCGTATTTGGCCGTCGCGGCGGCGGCGTTGATGCTCGCGGTGGGTGGTTTGCTGATCCCCGCTGGCCTGCGTGTGGAGCGCAGTGTGTATATTGAGCGCCCGCCCGCGACCGTGTTCACACTGGCGGCGCGCCCCGCCAGCTTTGCGCATTGGTCGCCTCAGGCGATGGATGGCGAAGCGGGCGCATTCACCACGCAGGGGCCAGAGCTCGGCGTCGGCGCCGTGGCGCGTTGGACGGATGCGGACGGCCGCAGCGCCCGCTTGCGTATTCTTGAGGCTCAGCCTTACGCGCTGGTCGATGCGGATGTGGATTTTGGCGCTTATGGACGGTTGCGCAGCAGCGTGTCGATCACGCCGCGCGACGGCGGGGCGTTGGTGAATTGGTCGGTCGAGACGCGGTTCGGCCTGAACATCATCAGGCGCTATGCCGGGCTGGGGCTGCGCGGGCGGCTGGGCGCGGATTTGGAGGCGGGGCTGGAGCGGTTGCGGGCCCACGCGGAGGCCCTGCCGCCGGGCGACTTCGCCACCGCCGAGATCCGGCGCGGCCCGTTGCGCCCGCGCCCCATCGCCTATGTGGAACGCACCGCGAGCGGCGGCCCCAACGCCCAGGAGACGGCCTTCGCTGAGGCCCTGGTGGAGGTGCGCCGCTTCTTACGCGACCAGGGTGTGGCGGACACCGGAACGGTCCACGCAGCGCGGTTGGATTGGCGCCCGCCGCTGTGGCGGTTTCGCGCCGCCATCGCCTATGACGCGGCCGACGCGCGCGAGGCTATGGCGCGATCGGCGGGCGCGGGCGGACCGGTGCGGCTGGGCCAAACCCCGTCGGGCGAGGGTGTCACCATCGTGCATCGCGGCGATGGGCGCGCCACATCGCAGGCGTATGGCCGGCTCGAGGCGTACCTCGCCGCCCATGGGCTGCGCGCGACCGGTCCGGTTTGGGAGGCGCAGCTGACCGATCGCGCCTCGAGCATGCCCGATGAGCACATTACGGAGATTTTCGTCACCGCCGCCCCGGCGCCCTGAAAGGCGCGGGCGGCGCGTGGAGCGCCAGCGCTTACGTGGAACGGCGCTCCATCAGGAACCAGGTGAAATCATCCATCGGGAAGTTCGGATCGCGGCGATAGTGGAAGCCGTAGTCCAGCAGGTGAAACTCCCGGTGCGCCTCGAGAAACTCGCCAGCAAAATCGCGCTTGAAGAGGCGCTCCTCATGCCCACGATAGGACACCTGCACGGGGCTGGGATTGTAGTATTCGCAGATCACCGCATAGCGTCCGGCCGCCCGCGCCAACTGGGCGTAGGCCTGCGGCAACGCATCCGGCGCGATGTGAATCAGGACCGTGCACGTAAAGGCCAAATCGCTGGGCGCCGCCGGGGCGGTGTCGAGGAGCGAGCCTTCCAGCACTGCGACTGCGCCGAGATCGTCGGCGAGGGTGCGCAATTGCGCGGCGGCTTTGGCGTTGATCTCCACCGCATGGAGGTGCGCGTGGGGCAAAAGCGCCCGCAGCGCCTTCACATTCAGCCCGATATTGGCCCCGAATTCCGTGACGGAGCCGATCGGCCCACAACGCTTGAGGATACGGCTCCACAAATGTAGGCGTGTCGCCTCCAGGCCGGCGCCTCGGCAACGATCCACATAAGCGTCGCCAAAGTCGCCGCTCCAAAAGGCTTCTTGGGCGGTGGGCGTGCGGGCGAGCGCGGGCGCGTCAGTCATGTCGGCCTCCGGGGCTGGCGGGGTGGCGGGCCGGCGGCGCGCCCAGTGGCACGGTGTAGCCGCGCGCTCATGAAGAGGCGGTTTCCAACATCCCGGGGGGGCTGCGCCTCTGCGGTCTGAAGCCCGTGCAATGCAACCCATAGCTTTTACCGCCGCTTAGCGGTGGTGCGACGTAACGCGTTTCTTCCCGCCGGCGATGGGTCATCCTCCAGGTGTCACGAACGGGCCTTCGAGAACGGAGGATGAGACGCAGGAGAAAGACGATGCGGGATCTGAGCGGACGCATGCGGCACGGCATAGACGGATACTTCACGCGCTTTGACGAGCGGGCGGGCTTTGAACGCTGCCCCGGCGAAGATGCGGGCGAATGCGGGCTGGTGGGCCTCGCGCTGGCGGCGGTGGTGGCGGTCAGCGTCCTGGTCACTGCGGGCGGGCTGCGGCTGATTTAGCGCTGTCCTATGTGTAGCGCGCTCGCCGACCGCCCAGCAGCCTGGCGGCGCGCCTCGGATTGACACGGCGCGCCGCTGGCCTTTCCGGCGTGGCGCCGCGGCGGGGTCATCACGCGGGTTCCCTGATATTCGCAGGGCGATCCTTAACCTCCTTCCTGTTTGCTAAGACGCTGAAGCGCTCCGGTTGGCGGGCCTTGGGCCTGCGCGCGACTTGCATAGGCGCGCGCGGACGCCTAAGGCTCGCGGATCGAGTCATCCGCCGGGCGTGCGCGCGGCGGGCGCGCGGCAAAGGAGACGGGCATGTCCGAGTTGTTGTTGGAATACGCGCCCATCTTGATTTTCCTCGGCATCGCCACGGCTGTGGGCTTGTTGTTCATGGGCGTGCCGGCGTTGATCGCGCCGTCTGATCCCGATCCGGAAAAAGTCTCCACCTATGAATGCGGGTTCAACGCGTTTGACGATGCGCGCATGAAGTTCGACGTGCGCTTCTATTTGGTGGCGATCCTGTTCATCATCTTCGATTTGGAAGTCGCCTTCCTGTTCCCGTGGATCTTCCCGGTGTTTGAGGGGAACCTCTTCGCCTTTTGGTCCATGATGGTTTTTCTGGGCGTGCTGACGATTGGATTTATCTATGAATGGCGGAAGGGCGCGCTGGACTGGGAGTAGTCTCGTCGCGCCGCACAGCCAAGGAGGACCCGATGTCCGACACCCCCAGCACCGCCGTGTTGACGCCCGCCGGCGCCGCCGCACGCGCCGCGACGCCGGGCTATGATCCGAAGAAGCACGACCCCTTCTTTGACGGCGTGTCGGAACTGCACGGGAACCGTCTTCTCGACGTACCAG
>CAZGCB010000133.1:0-5872 GCA_964524065.1 uncultured Caulobacterales bacterium
ATGCGCAAATACCGCATCCAGGAGGTCATCAAGCGCCGGCAAATTCTGCTGGTTCAGGTGGTGAAGGAAGAACGCGGCAACAAGGGCGCGGCGCTCACCACCTATTTGTCATTGGCCGGGCGTTACGGCGTGTTGATGCCCAACACGCCGCGCGGCGGGGGAATCAGCCGTAAAATCACCAACGCCGCCGATCGTAAGCGTTTGCGAAAAATCGCCGGTGACATGGAAGTGCCGGACGGCATGGGCCTCATCGTCCGAACGGCCGGGGCCAAACGCACCAAGGCGGAGATTAAACGCGACTATGAGTATCTTTTGCGGTTGTGGGAGAACATCCGCGAAAGCACGCTGAGTTCCGTCGCACCCTGCCTCATTCATGAGGAAAGTAATCTGGTGAAGCGCGCCATTCGCGACCTGTATGACAAAGATATCGATGAAGTCCTCGTGGAAGGCGACGGCGCCTATCGCGAGGCCAAAGACTTCATCCGTATGCTGATGCCAAGCCACGCTAAAAAGGTTCAGCCCTATAAGGAAACCGTGCCGCTCTTCATGAACATGAAGGTCGAAGACGCCCTGGAAGACATCTTCAACCCGGTGGTGCAGCTGAAATCCGGTGGTTATCTCGTCATCAATCAAACCGAAGCGCTGGTGGCGATTGATGTGAACTCCGGCAAAGCCACCAAAGAGCGCAATATCGAAGCAACGGCGCTCAAAACCAATCTGGAAGCGGCTGAAGAAGCCTGCCGCCAGTTCCGGTTGCGCGATTTGGCCGGCCTCATCGTGATCGATTTCATCGATATGGATGAGGGCAAGAACAATCGGGCGGTGGAAAAACGCATGCGCGACTGCCTGAAAGGCGACCGCGCGCGCCTGCAAATGGGCAAAATTTCGAGCTTCGGCCTGATGGAGCTGTCGCGTCAGCGCCGCCGGGCGAGCTTGATCGAAGGCTCCTCCTCCCCCTGCCCGCACTGCAATGGCACCGGCTTTGTCCGCTCGCCCGCCTCCAGCGCGCTGCATGTCTTGCGCCGCATTGAGGAAGAGGGCCTGCGCGCCAAGGCATCGCGCGTGCGTGCGCGCACCGCGACGGAGGTTGCGCTTTATATCTTCAACGAAAAGCGCGCTCATATCACCGCCATCGAAGAACGCTGCGCCATGCAGGTGATTTTGGAGGCGGCGCCGGAACTCATTCCACCGGCAGTGGAGGTGGACATCCTCGACACCCACGCGCCCGGCGAAGAGCCGGAGGGCGCGGCGTCCTTCGTGGAGAGCCCGGCCAAATCGCGCGAACGCGATCGGGATCACACCGAGGAGACACGTGAGGACGACAATGGCGGGCGCAAGCGCCGCCGTCGGCGCCGGCGTGGCGGACGGCGCGGAGAGGATGGCGTCGAGGGCCTCGATGTGATGCCCGAGGCCGAAGAGGACAACGCGCCCAGCGATCTCAGCGCCGATGCCGAAGCCGCCAGCGCGGACGGACACGCGGACGAGACCGTGGCGCGCGAGACCGCTAGCGATGATGAGGACGACGCCAAGGCGCCCCGCTCGCGTCGCCGGCGCGGACGCCGTGGCGGACGCGGACGGCGCGGCGGACGCAGCGACGCCGACGCAGCATCCGCGCATGATGCTGGCCTTGAGGACGGCGCTGACACCGGAGCGGACAGTCCCGCCACGGTCGCTGCGGCCGATGAGGACATGGCTGAAACCGCGCCAGAGCTTGACAATGCGGCTGTCGCGGAAGCGGACGCTGCAGACACGTTCGCGGCTGAGGCGACGGAGCCGGCGACGTTGGAGAGCCCGGCCGGTGCGCTGAACGGCGCGCACCCAGCGCCGATGGTCGCCGCAGCGGAGGACGCAGCGGACCTGACGGAGAGCGCAGAGGCCGATGCGCCGGCGTCCTTGAACGGGGCGGCGTCGCCTGATGACGACGACACCGGCGAGACGCCGGCCGCCGCCGACGAGGCTCCGCTCACGCAAGCGGCGCCGATAAACATTGCGCCCACCGAGCCGCCCAAGCCGGATCCGGAAGCGCAGAAGCTACGCCGGCGCTGGAAAGACCGCTTGCGGTCCGCTTTTGGCGGCTGACGCGCGTGTCCCTGGCCTTGGCGCCGCGTCCGGCATCACGCGCGGGCGCGGCGCTGTGGTTTGTCGAGGACGCCATCACCCGTCCGTGACACATGAGCCCCTTTTTTTGCGGTCTCACTGTGCTTAGCATCATAGCGTGGCGGCGAAGACACAATCGGCCCCAAGGCCACCCGCTTCGCCGCGCCCGTCGCTGCGCCGGAACGGCCGGCACGGTGCGTGCAAGACTGCAGAACCGCAGACGGCGCGAAAGGGAGGCTGAGATGGCGCAAGGCAAAAGCGAGCGAGCGGCGCGGCCCCATCGCCATGCGCGCGGTCTACCGGCGCTGATTGTGGCGGCCTGCGCGGCCTTGTTGAGTGTCTTGCCCGCGCACGCTCAAAGCTTGATCCGCGATGCCGAAATCGAGGAAATGGTTTGGTCCTTCTCCACGCCCATCTTCGAAGCGGCCGGCATTGATCCCGCGAATGTCGAGATTTATCTCGTCGGCGACGCCAGCATGAACGCGTTTGTGATCAGCGGTCAGCGCATGTTTTTGCATGCCGGCATCATCACCGCGGCGGACACGCCCAATGAGCTGATCGGCGTCATTGCGCACGAAACCGGCCATATCGCGGGCAACCACATCGCGCGGCGCGGTGAAGTCGCGCGCGCCGGCATGGGGCCGCTGTTGGCGACTTTGGCGGCGGGTATTTTGGCTGCGGCGGCGGGTGAAGGCGGGGCGGCGGTCGGGCTCCTGGCCTCTTCCCAACAGTTTGCGGTGTTGGAGCAATTTGAAGCCATGCGCCGCTTTGAAGCCAGTGCCGACCAGGCCGCGGTACGGCTGCTCACCGCCACGGACCAATCGGCGCGCGGGCTTTTGACCTTTTTTGATCGGTTCCGCGACCAAGAAGTGTTCTCCAGCCCGAGCCTGGAACGCCTGCAGCGCTTGAACCCCTATTTCCGCACCCACCCGCTTTCCACCGATCGGGTGGAGTATTTGCGCGCCCGGGTGGCGCAGCAGCCTTCACGTGACGCCGAAGATACGCCGGAGGACATCCGCATGTTGGCGCGCGCCCAGGCCAAGCTGCATGGGTTTTTCGATCAGCCGGAGGTGGTGTTCCGCCGCTTCCCGGAATCCAATGCGTCCATCGAAGCCATCTACGCGCGCGCCATCGCCTATCATCGCTTGGGCGAGTTAGACACCGCCATCGCCTCCATGGATGTCTTGCTGGAGCGCGAGCCAGACAATCCGCATTTCCACGAACTCAAGGGCCAGATTTACCAGGAGAACGGGCGTCCCGATTTAGCCGCGGCTCCCTACGAACGCGCCGTGGCGCTTAAACCGGACTCCAGCCTGCTGCGCGCCGCTTTGGCGGCGGTGCTGCTCGATCAAAACCCGCAAAGCGATCACACCGAGGCGCTGAAGCAACTCACCATCGCCTTGGCGCTGGAGCCCAACAATCCCTTTGCTTGGTATCAGCGTTCGCGGGCCCATGAGTATCGCGGCGAAACGGCGCTAGCGCGCTACGCATCGGCGGAGCGCTTTTTCGCCGTTGGTGATTTGGGGCGCGCCTCGTCCCTCGCCGCGCGCGCGCGCCAGGACTTAGATCGCAGCACGCCGGAATGGCTGCGGGCCACGGATATTGTCAATTTCGCGCGATTGGAACGCGAACGGCTGGCGCGGCGCTGAACCGCGCGCTACAGCGGACATTGCCTCTGCAGCGCGAGCGTGCATCCGCACGTTTTGCATGATTTGAGTGCTATGCAGAGGGTCGGCGTGATCGGTTCGACGGTGCGCAGCGCCCGCGCGTTCCAAGACAAGGAGTTTGGCATGGTGAGGGTAGCGCAACATACCGCCGCCATACGGCGGTGGATGATGGCCAGCGTTATGTGCCTTTTGGGCGCGGCGAGCGCGTGCGCGCAGGACGACAGCGCGCTCTCGCAGGCCGAAGAACAGGCCGTGCGCGATCTCATTCGCGCCCATTTGATCGAAAATCCGGAAATCATTGAGGAAGCGATTTTGGCGCTGCAGCTCAAGCGCCAGGTCGAAGAGCAGGCCGCCATCCGCGATCAGGTCGCGGCGCTCAGCGCGGAAATCTATGATGATCCACGCGATATTTCTATCGGTCCGGCGGACGCGCCCGTGCGCGTGGTGGAGTTCTTCGACTATAATTGCGGCTTCTGCCGGCGCAGCGCGGATTTTGTCGCCAATCTGCCGCAAGCCTATGGCGATCAGGTGCGGGTGATCTTCAAAGAAGCCCCCGTCTTGGGCGAAGGCTCGCGCGAAGCGGCCCGCTGGGCCCTGGCCGCCAAACAAGCGGACGTCTACGCCGATGCGCATTTTGCGCTCATGGCCGCTGAGGAGCGCTTGGACGCACAGACGGCCGCGCGTGTGCTGCGCGAAGCGGGCGTGCCCACACGCGATATCGAGCCTGCGCGATCGGCGCTCGACACCAGCACGCAGATCGACGACACGCTCGCTCTCTTGGGGCAAATCTCCGGCGGCCGTTCCGCCACACCGACCTTCATCGTCAACGATACCGTGATTATGGGCGCCGATCTGCCCGCCATCACCGCCGCCATTGAGGCCGCCTTGGCGCCATCCGCGCCCTAGGGCCCCGTCCCCAGCGCATCCCATGGCCGAACCTCTTGAGCAGATGCTGACGGGCGGGCATCCCAATTCGCTAGGGCGCACCCTTGAGGTGGTGGCGCTGGTGCTGGCCGACCCGGCCCGCTTTGACGCGCTGTTTTCTTGCCATGACAGCGCAGACGCGGTGGTGCGGCTGCGCACCTCCAACGCCATGAAGCGCATTGCGGCTGAGCGCCCCGATTGGCTTGTCCCCTATCTTGATCGTTTCATTGGGGAGATCGGCGCGCTCGACCAAGCTTCCGCCCAATGGACGTTGGCGCAGCTGTTTGCGCGCCTGGCCGGCGATATGAGCGCCAGCCAGCGCGCGGCGGCCCTGGCGCTGATGCAGCGCAATCTGGAACAGCACGATGATTGGATCGTGCTGAACGCCACCATCGAAACGCTGGCGGACTGGGCGCACGCGGATGGGGCGTTGAAACGCTGGCTGCGACCGCATTTGGAGCGCCTGAGCCAAGATGGGCGCAAATCCGTGGCGTCTCGCGCTGGCAAAAAACTGCGCGCGCTCTACCCAGGCTGAGCGACATCCTGGTATGGCAAAGAGCGCGCGAGCGCGCCATGAAGGGGAGATCGCCATGCTGCGCGCGCTAGTGCCGTTCTTGATGGGGCTGAGTCCCGAAGCGCCGGCCCCGGAGCCCGTGCTGACCCCGCCTAGCGAAGCCGAGATCGCGGCCATCGTGTGGGGTGAGGACACCAGCGTCTACGCCAATGATGGCGAGTGCGACGATCCGCGCTTTAGCGGGCCGGGCGCCAGCGGTTTGTCGTCACGTCAACATGTGGAGCAGGACGCCAGCGATTGCCGGACGGCCTTCACACAAGGGCGCGTGCGTTATGAGGGACCCATGGCGGCGCCCTTTACGGGCATGCATGACGACGTGGATTTCGGCGACAATTCCAGCGGCGCCAGTTTCGATACTGAATGCGATGATCCGCGCTTTGAGGGCCCCGGCGTGTTCTCCGAAGCCCACCGGCGCGATGTAGGCAGGGACGCCGATGATTGCTATCGCGCGTATCGTGCTGGATCGGCCCGTTTCACTGGAGACCTCGCGCCGCCCTTTTCGGTTGTGGTTGTCGGCGTTGACCCCGGTATTCTGCAGCGGCAGCTCGTAGCCGTCGAACGGAACCATCTTGGCTCCGGCGGCGACGTGGGACGCGTGAAGAGGCGTCTG
>CAZGCB010000134.1:0-5760 GCA_964524065.1 uncultured Caulobacterales bacterium
GTCTATGTGGACGAAGCCTGGGCGCAGAAGACGGGGGAGCCCAGCAGCATGGAGCAGTCCATGCTGGACTTCGCCAATGAGGTGCAGCCCACCTCGCGCTTGTCCTGCCAAATCAAGATCACCGACGCGCTGGACGGCCTGGTGGTGCGCACGCCGCGCAGCCAAGGCTAGCGCCCGACGCGATCCACCGCGATCGCAACCGCAGGCGCGGCTCACTCGGCCGCAGCCATGGGACCGGCGGCGCTCAGCGGCGCGCCGGCCGGATCCCGCCCTTCCGGGATATGGGGGAAGGTGCACGTCACCCGCGCACCGGCCTGATCGAGGATTTCCGCCGCCTCCGCCGCATCAGGGCCGAAGCGCAACTCCACCCACCCGCGATGCAGGCCGACATACTCCTTCACCAGCGTGAGGCTCAGCCCTGCGCCCGCTTGGTCATAGCGGATGAAGGGGTCATCAGCCGTCCCCTCGGCATCGACGCCATCCACGGCCGGACCGTCATCCTCCACCCAAATACGCACCGACGCGCCGTCACGCGCCGCGCCCAGCGCCACATGCCCATCAGGCCGCGCGCGCTGGCGGGCATTCCACAAGAGGTTGTAGACGACTTGGCTCAGCCGCTCGGGATCGGCGCGCAATTCGCCGATATCGTCCGGACAGTCGAGGGTGAAGCGTACCTTGGAGTCCTCTGCGCGGGTGGACACCAGCAGCAAGGCGCTCTCCAGCGCCGGCCGCACCGCCACCTCCGCCAGATTCAACTCCACCGAGTCGCTGCTGGCCGCCGCGAGCTGCAAAATGGTCTCCACCAGCTGGTTCAATTCCCGGCCAGCCTGGAGGATTTGCGCCACATCCTCAGAGGCGACGGCCCGTGCGCCCTCCTCCACATCCATCTGCATCAGCTCAGCGCGCCCCAAAATGGTCTGCAGCGGATCGCGCAAGCTGCGGCTCACCAGGCCGACAAAATCCGCCCGCACCTGGGTATGCGCCTCCAATAAACGGGCGCGATCCTCCATCAGACGCGCACGATCGGTGAGCACCTTTTTCAGCTCGCGCTCGGCCGTGACGTCCTCAAACACGATGGCCGTGGCCCCGTCCGGCAGCGGGCGGGAGGTGTAGTTGAGGATCGCGCCATCCGCGCGTTGCAACTCCTCGGTAATCTCGCGACGGGTCTCCTGGCTGGGATTGGTGACCCGCGCTTTCATCTTGGTCCACACCGCCGGCTCCGGCAGCAAATCGCGGCACGCCGCGGCCAACGCGTCAAAGCTGAGCGCCGCGCCGTCGGACGGCTCCAGCACGCCCTCATCCAGGCGCCACATGGCCTGGAAGGCCGCATTGTGCAGGCGCAGCTTCCCGTCGGAGCCAAACACCACCACGCCTTCGGTCAGCTTATCCAAGGTGGCGCGTTGCACCTTCACGCGGGTGTTGAGTTCGGTCTCGAGACGCAAACGCTCCGTCATGTCGCGGAACACCAAGATCACGCCGCCGGTTTGCGGGCGCAGCGGCGCCATGGAGATCATCCGCCCATCGGGCAGGCGCCAAATCTCAGGCGACGGATCCTCGGCGGTTTTCAGATAGGCTTGCAGCTCCCGCGCTCGCCATGTCTCGTAATCATCGGTCTCGGGCAACAGGCGCCGCTCGCGCAGTCGATCCAGCAGGGCGCCATGGCCGGGTTTTTCATTCAGCCAACCGGCCTCCAAACCGAACAGCTGAGCGAAGGCGTCATTGCTGAACACCAATTCTTTCTCAAGCGAGAAAATCGCCACCCCGTCATCCACGCGGTTCAGCGCCGCCGTCTGGCGCCGCAGCTGTTGCTCCAGCGTCGCGCGCGCTTCCTCGGCGGCCGTGATGTCCAGCGCCACGCCCGCCACCCCGCCGGACACGGGAAAGCACGAAATCTCATAGGTGCGCAGCGCTCCGCCCACGGTGACCGAGCGCGTGTGATACACCCGCGCGCCATCGGCCAAGGCCTGGCGGGCCTGGGCGCGGGCCTGTGCGTCCAACGCCAAATCCCGCTCCATGGCGTCATCCAGCGATTGCGCCTCCACCGCCTCCAGAAACGCCGTGTTGGCCCATTGCAGCTTCAGGCCGGAGGACAAACGCCAAGCCAGCACCGGCGTACGGCCCCACATCTCCATGAACGCCGCCGGATCTTGCATGATGTGCAGGCGCGCCTCCTCCAGCCGCCCGCGGGCGGCGGCGGTCTCGGCCGTCTTCAGCGCGGGGTCCGCCAGCCACAGCGCCATGCGCGCGCCGGCCGGCCGGCCATCCGCCTCGATGGTGAGCCCGCCGGGCCCCTCAATCACCACTGAAAACGGCGCACCGGAGGCCCGCAGCACGCCCAGCGCCCGGCGCAGCGTCACCACCTCGCCGGCCGCGTCGCGGCCTTCATAATCGGCCAGCCCGTCCAGGATCCGCCCGCCCAGATTGGGGCCGTCAGAGGCATCGGCGAAGCGCAGCAGCGAAGCCAAAGCCGCCGGCGCGCCATACAGCTTGGGATGACCCCACGCGCCCGGCGCCCACTCGCCCTCATCGTCCCACGTCATCACCACGCCGGGATGGGAGGCCAGCAGCGCGTCCGCGCGATCCAGCCGGTTCTCCAGCTTTTCCGCATGGCGACGCCAGCCGGCGTCGGCGCGCCGAGCCGATTGGGTGAAGCGAAACGCCCACAGCGCCGTGATCAAGGCGAACGCCACCGCCCCCGCACTGACCACCATGGCCGCAAGCTCTGTTACATTTGAGGTCATTTCACCGCCCCATCGCCCTGTCGCCGCGTGTGGGCACACGGTCATGATTCGCACCCGACGCGCGCGTTCACGATGCAGCCGCCGCGTCAAGATAAACGAGGACGCTACCTGACCCGCGCCGCCAAGGCGAGCCATGGCGTACAACCAGATGGGGAGAACCGCGCCCGCCGCCGCCATGTGGGCGTGCAGCGATCGCGGCGACGGCATGGCGTTGATCGCGCCCTAAAGACCGATACGCCCGACGCCAAAGCGAAAATCCAACACCACAATGCAGCGCGTCAGCCCCGGCTCGCCCGGCGGCTCAAACCGCCAGCTCCGCGCCGCCTTGAGGGCGGAGCCCTCAAATACACCCCTAGGCTGTGCGTCCACCACGCGCACATGGTCCGTTTCGCCGTCGGTGTTCACATCAAGACGCACGACCACCCAGCCCTGAGAGCCGGTGCGGAAGGCGCGGCGGGAGTAGTCCGGCGGCGCCAGCTCCACCGCCCGCAGGCGCGAACCGCCCTGGCAGTCGCCTGGCTCGGTGTAGGATTGCGGCTCCGGCGCCAGCCCAAAATCCGAGCGCGGGACAAACACATCGCCCCCCAAACAGCCGCCCAGGGCCACGCCCGCCAGCAGCATCATGGCGGTCCGAACCCCGCGCATCATCGGGCGAACGCCTCAGGCGACAACACAAAAAACGACACAGGCCGTCCCCCGCTCGGCTGGGTGGGCAGCGTGATCACAGTGGCCGCCGCCAGGACGGCCGCCGTTTCCGACGCGCTGAGCCCCCAGCGCGCCCCCAAATCAGAGACGAGAACCGGCGCGCCTCCCGAGCGGCGCCCCCCCCACACAATCAGATTGGCGTCGAGCGCGCGGTCCCCCGCCGCATTGCGTCCCTCCACCGGCGCCCCATGCTGGACGGGCAACCTCACCTCAGCCTTCGGGAGGTGCAGGCGCAGATTGCCGCCCAGCAGACTCCTGTCGACCATGATCACCGCGCCCGCCCCCTCCGGCGCCACCAGGCCGCGCGCGACCAACGCCTGCGCAAAGGCCTCATGGGGAATGTTGCGCTTGGTGGGCGAGCCGATGGCGGGACCCAACGCGACGCTCGCCGGCACAAGAACGCCGATCAGCGCCACCACCACACCGCCGGCGATCATCACACCGCGACGCCCGCGGGCCGACAAACGCGGTCCCACCACTGCGGCCACGCCGCCGCTCGCCAACAGATAAAGCGGCGCCAACCATAAATCGCGCACCGTGCTCGTCCCGCTCAGGAGCACCGACAGCAGCGCCGTCGCCCAGGCCGCCGCAGCCACCGTCCACAGATATCGCGCGCCAATAGCCTGGGGCGCCACGCGCCCGGCGCCGCGGCGTCCAAACAGCAACGCCAAGCCCAGCGCCACCCCCGCCACCAGCGTCACGCTGAGAGTGGAAATCGCAAAATCCGCCAGCCCGCGTGCGAGATTGTCCCACACGCCGCCATCGCCCAGCATGTCCTTTGTAAAGAGCTCACGCCCCGTCTGCGTGACATCAGGGGCGCTCAGCATGAACAGGCCGACCGGGGCGATGGCGAGCCCGCCTAACACCGGCCCCGCCAGCAACAGCCCCGCGGTGCGCCACCGCGGACGGATGACCAACGCCGCCAGAATCACCGCGACAATCACAAAAACGCTCGAGAACTTGGCGTAAAGCGCCAGCGCGCACGCCACGCTGAAGCCGATGGCGTCGAGAAGCCGCCCAGCCTGCGCCACCCGCCACCCGGCCCACACCAGAGCGCCCGTCGCCAGCAACAACAGCGGCGTATGCGTGGTGTCGCGCGTCACATCCACCGCAAGCGGCGTCAACACGGCCAGGGCCAACGCCACACGCCCCAAGGTCGGCGCCGCCACAATCGCGCCCACCGCCCGCATCCACACCCAAGCGGCGGCGCCCAACACGGCGAACTTCAACACCGCCAATACCGTCAGCTGCGGCCCCGTGATGGCGAAAATCGCCCCGACAGCCCATGCGAACAGCGGCGGCTGTTCATCATAGGCCCACGCCCAGCGCTGGCTGAACAGCGCCATCTCCGCCTCATCGGGGTTGAGATTCGGCGACACCAGAATGCGCGCCAGGACGGACCACGCCACCCACGCCAGGATGAACCAGCCGGCCGCGTCCAACCCGCTCAAACGGGCCAGCCCAACCCCGCCGCCCGCCCTGACGCCGCTCGTCACCGGCGCTCCGCGGCTCTCGTCCGTCGCTGCTTCCTGCGCCATGCCTCGCCCCGCAAGCGCCTCACCGCGCCGCGCCCCCACGCAAAACGGCGCGCCGGAGGCCCGACGCACCGCTCTATTTCCGCAGAAGACGCCGATGCGATCAATAGCGGTACTGCTCACCCTTGAACGGACCGTCCACGGCGACACCGATATAATCCGCCTGCGTACCGCTCAGTTCGGTGAGGTTCACGCCCAGCTTGGCCAAATGCAACCGCGCGACTTTCTCATCCAAATGCTTGGGTAGGGTGTAGACCTTATTCTGGTACTGCGCGGCGTTGGTCCACAGTTCGATTTGCGCCAAGGTCTGGTTTGTAAAGCTGGCGGACATCACAAAGCTTGGATGCCCCGTCGCATAACCAAGGTTCACCAGGCGCCCTTCAGACAACAAAATGATCCGCTTGCCATCGGGGAACTCAATCATGTCCACCTGCGGCTTGATGTTGGTCCATTTGAAATTCCGCAGCGCCTCGACCTGAATTTCATTGTCGAAGTGACCAATATTGCACACGATCGCCATGTCTTTCATGGCGCGCATATGGTCGACCGTGATGATGTCTTTGTTCCCCGTCGCGGTGACGAAAATGTCCATATCGCCAATGACATCGCCGATGGTCTGGACTTCAAAGCCGTCCATGGCCGCCTGCAGGGCGCAGATCGGATCGATTTCCGAGACGGTCACGCGCGCGCCAGACCCCGCCAGCGACGCCGCCGAGCCTTTGCCTACATCGCCATAGCCGGCGACAAAGGCTTTCTTGCCGGCCATCTTCACATCGGTG
>CAZGCB010000135.1:0-5712 GCA_964524065.1 uncultured Caulobacterales bacterium
AACCCGCGGGTGTCGCGCTCCTCAGCGCTGGCGTCTAAAGCCACGGGCTTTCCCATCGCCAAGGTCGCCGCGCGGCTGGCGGTGGGCTACACGCTGGACGAATTGCCCAATGACATCACCGGCGGCGTCACGCCCGCCAGCTTTGAACCCACCATCGATTATGTGGTGGTGAAGGCCCCGCGCTTTGCGTTTGAGAAATTCCAGGGCGTGGACCCCCTTCTCACCACCTCCATGAAATCGGTGGGCGAGGCCATGGCCATGGGCCGCACCTTCCCCGAAGCGCTGCAAAAGGCCTATCGCTCCTTGGAGACGGGCCTGAACGGCCTGGATGAGATGGAGATTGAAAGCGTCGCCCAGGGCGCCCGCTCGCGCGCGCTGCTCGAGGCGTTGTCCAAGCCGACGCCGGATCGGCTGCGCCTCACCGCGCAGGGCTTTCGCCGCGGGCTGACGGTGGAGGAGATCGCCAAAGTCACCCGCTATGATCCGTGGTTTCTGCGCTGGATCGACGCCATTGTGCAGGCGGAGGCGGACATCCGCGCGCACGGCCTGCCCCGCGAAAACGATGCGGCCAGCTGGCGGCGGCTCAAGCAAATGGGCTTTGCCGATGCACGCCTGGCGCAGCTGAGCGAGCGCCGCGAAACCGACGTGCGCGCCGCGCGCCGCGCCGCCGGGGTGCGTCCGGTTTACAAGCGGGTGGACACCTGCGCGGCTGAGTTCATCGCGCAAACGCCGTACATGTACGGCGCCTATGAGACGCCGACGCAGCATCTTCATCCCGACGGCGCGCTGCAGGAGACGCCGGCGCAATGCGAGGCCGAGCCCAGCGATCGCAAGAAGATCATCATTCTCGGCGGGGGCCCCAACCGTATCGGCCAGGGCATCGAGTTTGATTATTGCTGCTGCCACGCTGCTTTCGCCTGCGCGCAGATGGACGTGGAGTCCATCATGGTGAACTGCAATCCCGAAACCGTCTCCACCGATTACGACACCTCCGATCGGCTCTATTTCGAGCCGCTCACCGCTGAAGACGTGCTGGAGATCATCGAGACTGAACGCCAGTCTGGCGAATTGCTCGGCGTGATTGTGCAGTTCGGCGGCCAAACGCCGCTGAAGCTCGCCGCGGCCCTCGATGACGCCGGCATCCCCATTCTCGGCACGCCGCGCGCGGCCATCGACCGGGCTGAGGACCGCGCCCAATTCACCGACCTTCTGGAAGACACTGGCCTGAACCAGCCGCCCAACGCCATCGCCCGCTCGGCCGATGAAGCGCGCGCGGCGGCCGAGCGCCTGGGCTATCCGCTGATGCTGCGCCCCTCCTTCGTGCTGGGCGGGCGGGCCATGGAGATCGCCTCCAACGCTGAGGATTTGGAGGCCTATGTGGACAAGGCCGTCACCGTCAGCGGCGAGACGCCCCTGCTGGTGGATCGCTATTTGCGCGACGCCGTCGAAGTGGATGTGGATGCGATTTGCGACGGCCAGGACGTCTATATCGCCGGGGTGCTCCAGCATATCGAGGAGGCCGGGGTGCATTCCGGCGACAGCGCTTGCGCCCTGCCGCCGCACAGCTTGTCGCCCGCCATCATAGCGCGCATTGAGGCGCAAACCGTCGCGCTCGCCCGCGCCTTGGGCGTCAAAGGGCTGATGAATGTCCAGTTCGCCGTGCAAGGCGAAACGCTGTTCATCCTCGAGGCCAATCCCCGCGCCTCACGCACAGCGCCCTTTGTGGCCAAGGCCACCGGCGTGCCCATCGCGGCCATCGCCGCGCGGGTGATGGCGGGCGAGGCTCTAGCGTCCTTCAAACTCGGCCCGCGCGCGCCCAAGACGCCGCATATGGCGGTGAAGGAAGCGGTGATGCCCTTTAAGCGCTTCCCCGGCGTCGATCCGATTTTGGGCCCGGAAATGCGCTCCACGGGCGAGGTCATGGGCCTCGATACGGACTTCCCGCGCGCCTACGCCAAGGCCCAAGACGGCGCCGGCGTGCGCCTGCCGCGCCAGGGAGCGGCCTTTTTATCCGTCAAGGACACCGACAAAGAAGCCTGCGTGGAGCTGGCCCATGAGCTTATCGCCTGCGGCTTTGCGTTGGTGGCGACGCGCGGCACGGCCGCCCACCTGGCGCAGGCCGGCGTCACCGTGGCGCCGATCTACAAAGTCCATGAAGGGCGCCCCCATGTGGTGGACGCCATGCGCGACGGCGACATCCACTTGATTTGCAACACCACCGAAGGTCGCCAGAGCCTTTTGGACTCCTTGTCCATTCGCTCCACCGCGTTGACTTTGGGGGTACCCTGTTACACAACCGTGGCTGGGGCTCGCGCGGCTGTTGGGTCAATCACGTCTGTGGGCGCAGGATCGCTTGAAGTGCGGTCGCTGCAATCCTACTCTACCCAAATGGCTTGAATATCGGCGGGTTAGCCACGCCGTACGAAAAGCGGGAATAACCCCAACCATGCAAAAAGTCCCTATGACGCTCGAAGGGCAACGCGCCCTCGACGATGAATTGAAGCGTTTAAAAACCGTGGAGCGCCCAGCTGTCATCGCCGCGATTGAAGAAGCGCGCGCCCATGGTGATTTGTCGGAAAACGCTGAATACCATGCGGCCAAGGAACGCCAGGGCTTCATTGAAACGCGCGTTGCTGAAATTGAAGACAAACTGACGCGCGCTCAGGTTATCGATGTGACGAAGCTGAATGGCGCGACAGTCAAGTTCGGCGCCACAGTCAAAGTCGTCGATGAAGATACCGATGAAGAGGCTGTCTATAAAATCGTCGGCGAAGACGAAGCCGATGTCCGCGACGGGAAAGTCTCCATCACGTCGCCCATCGCCCGCGCGATGATCGGGAAGGAAGTGGGTGATGTCGTGGAGGTGTCGGCGCCCGGCGGGGCCAAATCTTTTGAAATTTTGGAGCTCACCTGGTTGTAAGCCCGTGCACGGTCTGCGTGAGCGGGCCGCACGATAGGACAGGATACGCGGCGCGCCTGCACCGCGCCATGATGCGCCCCGCAGCTTCTCAGGCTGGCGGGGCGTTCTGCATCCGCGTAGGGGACGCGCCGATGGACCATATCAACGGGGTCGCCGTGGACGACGCGGTGATGACGCCGCCGGAACCACCGGCACTGCACTGCCGGGTCGTCTCCGATGGACGTATCGGGATTGAAAACCAGGCGCTGGGTTTGGCCGAAGCTTTGGCCCGGCTGACGCCGGTGGACATTGTGCGTCAGCATGTGGCGCGCCCGTCTTGGATCCGCGCCATGCGCCGGGCGCCGGCGCGCGCCGGCGCCCTCAGGCGGCACGCCTGGCGCAGCCGCACCGCAGAGACGCCGCTGAATGACGTCGCGGAGGCCCTGGGCGCCGCCACGGAACCCGATATCTGGATCGGGTGCGGGCGCGCCGCCCTCGCCGCCGCGCGCGCCCAGCATCGCCGATCGCGCAAACCCCTCATGGTTTTTGTGCAGGATCCGCGGACGGGCCACGACCTGTTCGATCTGATCATCGCGCCGGAGCATGATGGGCTCGCGCGTCCCAACAGTCTCTCCATCATCGGCGCGCCCAACCGCATTACGCCGGAGCGGATCGCCGCCGCCCTGGACACCGCCCCGCTCGCGCTGCTGAACGCGCTTGAGGCGTTGCCGCAGCCGCGTCTGGCCGTGCTTGTCGGCGGCCGCTCCAAGCGTCACCGCCTCAGCGCACAGGGCGCAACGCGCCTGGCGGACCAGCTGCGGGATTTGCGCGCCCAAGGCGTCGGCCTGATGATCACCACATCGCGGCGCACACCCGAGCCCGCCATGGCGGCGTTGCGAGCGTTAGCGGCAGGCGACGCCGGCGTGGTCCTCTGGACAGGCGCGGCAGACGGGCCAAACCCCTATCTGCCCTTTTTGGCCCATGCGCAGGTGGTGCTGGTCACCCGCGACTCCACCAACATGATCACCGACGCCGCCAGCGCCGGGCGTCCCGTCTTGCTGGCCGATATGGAGGGCAAGGACGGCAAGTTGGCGCATCTGTATGACGCGCTGCGCGCCAGCGGCCACGTCCGCGCTTTCACGGGCGCGCTCGAGATCTGGCCTGTCAGCCCCCTCTTGGAGACGACAAAAGCCGCCGGCGCCCTGTTGGACGCTTATGAGCACAAACAGGCGCGCAGCCCCTCGGGCTAGGCGAGGCCGCATCCCACGCCGCGCGCTCCCCCAGACGGGCCCCGCCCATGATGCAGCGCACGCACGTTTTCCCAAATCTGTTGCCTCGAAAGCCGTTGACCCATGCTGCAGCGCAGCCTATGTCGCTCGCATCAGAGTTAGAAGTGTTCTAGAAAGGGTCAGTTATGAGCGTATTGGTGGGTAAACCTGCTCCGGATTTCACAGCGACAGCGGTCAATGCGGATGGCGAAATCGTCGACGCCTTCAATCTGAAGGAGCATCTCGACGGCTCCTACGGCCTGGTGTTTTTCTGGCCGCTGGATTTCACCTTTGTGTGCCCCTCGGAAATTCTCGCCTACTCCCACCGCGCTGACAAACTGGCGGAACTGAACACCAAAATCGTCGGCGTGTCGGTGGACAGCCAATTCACCCACCTCGCTTGGCGCAACACGCCGACCGAAGAGGGCGGCCTCGGCCCGGTGAAGTTCCCGATGGTGGCCGACATCACCAAAGCCATCGCCCGCGATTATGACGTGCTGATCGACGCGGCCGGCATCGCGCTGCGCGGCACCTTCTTGATCGATCGCGAGGGCGTGGTGCGCCATCAAATGATCAATGACGGCCCGCTTGGCCGCAATGCCGATGAAGCGGTCCGGCTGGTCGAAGCGCTCCAGTTCCATGAAGAGCATGGTGAAGTCTGCCCCGCCGGCTGGAACAAGGGCGATGCGGGCATGACCGCCACGAGCGACGGCGTGAAGGCCTATCTGAAAGAGCACGCCGAAGCGCTCTAGGCTTGATGCCTTCCAGGGGGCGTCGGTCGGGCGCATGCTTTGACCGCCGCCCTTTCAGGCTCGGCGTTCAAGCGCCATCACGAACCGGCGACCGCGGGAGCATTCCCACCCGCGCTCGCCTATATCTGGTATCGGCTGCGGGGGGCTCAATGTCCCCGCGCGTCAAGTCTGTTACGTTGATTAGAGACCCGATGCGGACGCCCCTGCGCTGCGTGACCGCCGCGCGAAGTCCTGACAGGGCCGAGGAATGAGGTGACGCCATGAGCGATGGGCAAGTGCAACACGAAAAGCTGATCATCATCGGCTCCGGCGCGGCGGGCTACACCGCAGCGATTTACGCCGCGCGCGCCATGCTGAAGCCCGTGCTCATCGCGGGGCTGCAGCCGGGCGGGCAGCTCACCATCACCACGGAAGTGGAGAATTATCCCGGCTTTGCTGACGTGATCCAAGGCCCCTGGCTCATGGAGCAGATGCGCGCTCAGGCCGAGCATGTCGGCACGCGTGTCCTTGAAGACATCATCCTCGAAGCCGACTTGCAAAGCCGGCCCTTCCGCTTCAAAGGCGATAGCGGGGCGGTCTACACCGCCGACAGTGTCATCATCGCCACCGGCGCCCAGGCGAAATGGCTCGGCCTGCCATCGGAGCAACACTTCCAAGGCGGGGGCGTGTCGGCCTGCGCCACCTGTGACGGCTTTTTCTACCGCGGCAAGGACGTCATTGTGGTGGGCGGCGGCAACACCGCCGTGGAGGAGGCGCTGTTCCTCACCAATTTTGCTGAGAAGGTCACGCTCGT
>CAZGCB010000136.1:0-5404 GCA_964524065.1 uncultured Caulobacterales bacterium
CAATTGGTTAGAGCCGGCGGCTCATAACCGCTTGGTTGGGGGTTCGAGTCCCTCCCGGCCCACCATGGCCAGCGTGCGGGTCGCCGCCACGCTCACCCTCCCCGCCTGGGGCTGGCTTGAGTTTGAACCTCTCGCCTGCACCAAACACATGGCCTGAAATCCTCCGTTACGGGCGATCGGACCTGGGCTGAAGGAGCGGGGTTCGCGCCCCGCAAACCACGGGGGCTTTCAAGACGATCGTTGAACTCTCCGGCTTGTAATGACACTTGGCTCCGGGTTCGGGACAATCCTCGAACCACGTCCGTGCTCAAGCAGCGAGCGCGCCGTCGCGAGCCGTAACGCCGGAAGACATGGTGCAGGTGAGAGGATGTTCCTCGAACCTGCACCCGCACATCGGGGTGGCCGGCGGCGATGTGCAGATGAAAATGGTGCGGGTGGAGAGACTCGAACTCTCACTCTGTCACCAGAACTGGATTTTGAATCCAGCGCGTCTACCAGTTCCGCCACACCCGCTGAGCAAGACGCCCTTCTGGCACAGACCGCCGGGGCTGTCACCTGTCGCACACGTGCGATCGGCGACAGCCGCGCCCAGGCGCCGCGCATCACCACCTGAGCCCCGCAAAGGCGCCAAAAGCGCTTGCCACCAGCCACGCGCGTATGTGCCTACAGGACGATGGTCAGCTTTCGCGCCAGCGCGCGCCATGTCACAGTGGCGACATATTTACTTTCACGCCGCATGTGCGAGCATCCCCTCCCACGATGACATCTTGGTTTCCCATCGACGCGACCGCGCGCGATCGCGATCACGCTCTCGCCAGCGCGCGCGCCGACCGGCGCGTCCTTGATCCCTTGCCCGCCGAGCTGGCGCCGCAGACGCACAGAGACGGGTACGCCACGCAGGCGGCGCGCCTGGAGCGCTTGAAGGCGCGAGGTCCCGCCGCCTTCAAGCTTGGCGGCACGAACCAAGCCGGTCTGGACATGTTCGCCAATGAGTTGCCGTTTTTCGGCGCCCTGGCTCCCCAGGATCTCGTGGACGGGGACGAAGTGTTGTGGCCGCAGGCGCGTCAACCGGTCGCCGAACCGGAAATCGCGATCGCGGTGCAGCGCGATCTGCCGCCGCGGCCGGAGGGCTATGCGCTCCGCGAGCTGCCTAGCCTCATCGCTTGGGCCGCCCCGGCCCTGGAAATGCCGGACACCGTGATCGGCGATGCGCGTCAAGCCGGGCTGCCTTGGCTTTTGTCCGATGCCTGCGGGGCGGGACGTTTGGTGCTGGGCCCGCGGCTGGGCGCCTCGCACATTCCCGAATTGGAGGCGGCCCCCTGCGCCTTGGCGTTTGGCAAAACCATCGTCTCCATCGGCTTCGCCAAAGACGCCCTGATCGGGGGCGTATACGGCACTTTGAGCGAGTTTCTCATCACCCTTGGCCGCTTGGGTCTCACCCTGCCCGCCGGCGCGCCCGTGGTGTTGGGCGGCTGCGCCCCCGCCCTGCCGGTGCCCGATAGTGGGCGCGTGGAGGCGCGCTTCGGCGATGTGGGCGCTGCGGTGGCGCATGTGGATCTGGCGCGCGCGGCCGTGTGATGGCGTGTCGCAGGGGGCTGTCGAGGCGCTGCGCCGATGCCGCGCGTGCGGCGCCGCATCCGTCGGTGGACGCGGCGCTGCCGCGGAGCTATCGCTGAGCCCGGCTTAACTTGGGTTGCTTACCTGCAGGAGGGGTCATGACGGACCTGCGCGCCGATGCACCGCACTTGGGGGCCTGCGACGCTGCAGCGCAGCCCGTCGCGGACAACGCGCCGGCCGCGACGGCGCACGCCGCGGCGGGGCTGCAGCTGTCCATCGTCGTGCCGACCCTGAACGAACATGGCAATATCGCGTTGTTGGTCGACAAGCTGGACGCAGCCCTCACTGACATCGCCTGGGAAGTGATCTTTGTCGATGACGCGTCGGTGGACGGCACGCCTCAGCTGGTGCGCACCCTAGCGCGCCAAGACCGGCGGGTGCGTTTGATCGCCCGCCACAACCGCCGCGGTTTATCCTCGGCGGTGGTGGAGGGCGCCCTGGCCGCCGCGGCTGATGTCATCGCGGTGATGGATGCAGATTTGCAGCATGATGAGCGGGTGCTGCCGCGTCTTTACCAGCACGTGGCGAGCGGCGACGCGGACATGGCCTCCGCCAGTAGGTTTTTGACGCCGGACGGGGCTAAGGGGCTCGCGAACGCGCAGCGGCGACGCATCTCCGATGCCGGCGTGCGGCTCGCGCAGCTGGCCTTCGGCCTGTCCCTCACCGATCCGCTCACGGGCTTTTTCGCCATGCGGCGCGAGGCTTTGCACACGGCGTTGCCGCACTTGTCCGAATTTGGCTTCAAGATTTTGCTGGACATCATCGTGTCGCAAAGCCCGCGCCCGAAGGTTGTGGAGGAACCTTTCGAGTTCCGACCGCGCCAATCGGGAGAATCGAAACTCGACCAGCGGGTGATCTACGAATTTTTTCTATTCTTTCTCGACAAATATCTGGGCCGCGTCATTCCTGTGTCGCCTCGGTTTTGGTCCTTCGCGCTCATTGGCGGCGGCGGTGTCTTTGTCCACATGACCGTCATGCTGGCCTTATACCGTGCGGCTGCGCTTCCCTTCATGATTGCGCAAACCGCCGGTACGCTCATCGCGTTGTTTTCGAACTTCAGCTTCAACAACCTCATCACCTACTACGATAAACGGTTGCGCGGCTGGCGTTTTTGGCGCGGCTTCTTCCTATTCGCTTTACTGTGTTCTGTCGGGATCATCGGCAATGTCGGCGTCGCCACCATGTTGCATAACCGCTTCCAAGAGGTGACGGTCATTGGGCCAGCCTTGGTGGGGATTCTTATCGGCGTTGTGTGGAATTACGCCGCGACCAGCGCCATGGTGTGGGGGCGGCGCTGAGCCGCGCGCCGACACACGCCCACCGTGGACGCTGCCGACGCGACCTGTTAGCGCTGAGCGCCGTCGTCATGACGCTTTGGATTGGGGAGATGTCCGCGCATGTCGTTTGAAACCAATGCGCCCGCACACGGGACTGAGGAGGTCGCGCCACGCGCCAGCTTGCTGGAATCCCTCGCCATACTCGCTCAAGAAGTGGACGAAGCGGGCCTCACGCTCCATGAGCTCATGGCGCGCCTGGGCGAACGGGCCTTCGGCGCCATGTTGTTCGCCCTCGCCATCCCCTGCTGCATCCCGTTTTTGTGGGGCGTGCCGCAAATCGTCGCTCTGCCGATGATGGCGCTGGCGTTGCAAATGGCGGCAGGCCGTCATGAGCCCTGGCTGCCCGGCAAATTGGCCGAGCGACGCATCGATCGCGCAGGGCTTGAGGGTGTCGCCAAGGGCGCCCGGCGCTTTTTCGGCTGGGCCGAGCGCTTCGCCGAGCCGCGTCTGCTCTTCATGACCGGCCCCGCCGCCGAGCGGATCATCGGGGCGGTGCTGGTGGTGTTTTGCGCCTCCATCCTCACTCCGATCCCGGGCACCAACACCCTGCCCGGCTTCGCCGTGGCGTTGGTCGCCTATGGGATGATGGAGCGCGACGGCCTGTTGATAGCCTTCGGCCTGGTGTTGGGCACGCTGTGGATCGGCGCCCTGGGTCTTGCCGGCTTCTTTGTCTTCGACATTCTGATCGCTGAAGATGGCGGCGTGCGCGCTGCGCTGTCGGCCTTGTGGGAGATGGCGTCCGGCTTGCTGGGGCTTTAGACGTGCGGCGAACGCGCGGCCGGGCCGTTTGGCCCCGCCGGCATAAGCGCTTATCTCTAGTGTGAGGACGCCGCACCGCGGCCGATGAGGAGAACGCGACGCCATGGGCTCACACGCGCTGCGCGCACAGGCTGCGAGCTGGGCCGGCCTCATCTGGCGGTACTGGCCCCTCGCGGCTGGCCTCCTTGCATTAAGCGCCATCGCGGCTGCACGCCTCAGCGAGCCGCTCTTAGGCCTCAGCCCCTGCTTTTTATGTTACGTGCAACGCTGGTTTTATTGGGCCGCTGCGGGCGTCGCCCTGCTCAGCGCGCCGTTGTGGCTCCCGCGTCCCGACAACACCGCCGCGCGCCTTGCCGATGCCGTCATGGCGCTAGTTTTTCTCGGCGGCGCCGGCGTCGCCTTCTACCATGCCGGTGTGGAGTGGGGCTGGTTCACCGGGCCCAATGTCTGCACCAGCGAGGAGGGGGTGCGGGTGCGCGCCGGCGACTTGTCGGGACTGGACGCGCCCATGCGCGTGGTGAGCTGCGAGCTGGCGGCGCTGCGTGTGGCGGGTCTGTCCATGGCCGGCTGGAATATGTTGCTCGCCCTCAGCCTTGCTGGGCTTAGCGGGCTGTCCGCCCTCCGCGGGCGTCTCGCCATCCCCCTCTTCTCACCCATGCAGGAGCGCTCCCATGGTTGACGCCGCCGCCCCTTCTCCCGCCGACGCCTCTTCCTCCGCCGACGCCTTTGAGGCGGCGGACCGCCCGGCCATGCCCGGCGATGGCGGCAAAGCCCGCCGGGTGGAGGAGATGATCCGCGTCGATCATGCCGGTGAATACGGCGCGGTGGCGATTTATCGCGGTCAGCGCGCGGTGTTCGACAAGCGCCCCTCCACCCAGCGCATCGCCGCGCAACTGGCGGAGATGGAGGCTGACGAGCAAAGCCATTTGGACGCCTTCGACCGCCTGATCATGGAACGCAAAGTTCGCCCCACGGCGCTGATGCCCTTCTGGAGCGTGGCGGGTTACGGCCTGGGGGTTGTCACCGCGCTGCTGGGCGAGAAGGCCGCCCATGCCTGCACCGAAGCGGTGGAGAGCGTCATTGAGGGCCATTATGACGCGCAAGTGGGCGAGTTGCAGGACTTCGGCGAGGACCAGCTGGCGGAGAAATTCGCCCAGTTCCGTGATGAGGAGACGGCGCACAAGGACCTCGCCGTGCAAGAAGGCGCCAAGGAGGCCGCGGCCTATCCCCTACTTTCCGGCCTCATCAAACTCGGCTGTCGCGTCGCGATTAAAGTCACGGAGAAGGTTTAGGAGGCAGTCCGTGAGCCGGCGCCATGCCTCAGCGCTGAGACAGTAAACAGCGGGCCTCCTGACACTTAGCATACAACGTCACTATGATGCGCACGGGGCAAGAGCGATCCAAAGCAAAAGCTTGCAGATCATTCCCGGGCGTCTGCTCATCACCAGGCGCGGTCGATACTCTCCGACATCGATATGCGCGTCTTGGCGCTCGTCGAAGTCTAGTGCAGAGGGCGCTCTCAGCGGTGACGGATCGCCACGCGCCCACACTCCGACGAGGGCGTGGTCTCGCCCCGGAAATCCTAACGCTAAGGGGGCCCAAACAATGGGAGCGGTTCAGGTAGCGCATGTTAGCATTTGAGCTGCCGCCGGTTTTGAGGACACCGAGGTAAGGTGTTTTTGAAACCGGAG
>CAZGCB010000137.1:0-5394 GCA_964524065.1 uncultured Caulobacterales bacterium
GCGGAATTTGGAAGAAGGCGGCTCGCTAACCATCATCGCCACGGCGCTCATCGACACCGGATCGCGCATGGACGAAGTGATCTTCGAGGAGTTCAAAGGCACCGGCAACAGCGAGATTGTGCTGGACCGCAAAGTCGCCGATAAGCGCGTCTTCCCGTCCATGGATGTCACCAAGTCCGGCACCCGGAAGGAAGAGCTGCTCGTGGACAAACAGGTGCTGCAGAAAATGTACGTGCTGCGCCGGATCCTCAACCCGATGGGCACCCAGGACGCCATCGAGTTCCTCTTGGACAAACTCCGTCAGAACAAAAATAATGACGAGTTCTTCCAGAGCATGAACACCTAGGCGGCGTCAGACACCGCCCGCAATGACGCTAGTCAGCGGCTAACGGGCGGTTGAACATGCTACAATGTCGTCCGCTGGATCATCGGCCGCCGCTAGCGCTTGGAGGGCGAGCAAAGGCGCGTCGCTGGCGATGACATCCACCCCCGTGGCGGCGATCCGGCGATAGTGATCGACATCCCCGCTTGCGGCGATTTGATCATCGATGGAGTCGCCAAAGCCTAGCGTTCCAAAGCTGCTGAGCACGCCGACCTCATCGAGCGCCGCCACCAAATCCGGCTTTTCCTCACCAAATCCGGTCCACACAAGCGTGCGGCTCGCAGGCAGCCCCCCCTGCTCCAACCGAGAGAGATCGGGTACCGCGTCGAGGCTGGCGGACACCATCGCATCAGGATGCAAATCGGCGATTTCGAGGGCCGCCTCGAGCGAATAGGTGATGAAAATCACATGGTCGAACGCGTCCGCTTGCGCGACGACTTCGACCACAGGCGCAAAGGCTCCGCGCCGTTTGATGTCCAGCTGTAGGATGGCGCGTCCGCGCGCCCACTGCAGCGCTTCCGCCAGCGTGGGGATGGGAAAGCCCGTCAACTGACCTTCATTGTCCTTCAAACGACAATCGCGCACAGCCCGCGCCGTGGTGTCGTCCAGCGCGCCGGTGCAAGTCGTGGTGCGCGCCAAATCGCGGTCGTGCAGCAGCATCAGAACGCCGTCGGCGGTGCTGCGCACGTCCACTTCCAACACAGCCGGCCCGGCCGCCGCGATGCGCTTGAACGTGGCGATGGCGTTTTCTGGATAACCCGGTCCTGGCCCGCCGCGATGCGCGGAGATGAGCGTCACACCCTCGTCCTGCAAGCAGCTGAGAAACTGGGGCAGCCCCACCGTGCGTGCATCCATGGGAACAGCCGAAGCGCGCTCATCCGTGTCGTCGCGACCATCGGACTGGACCGCGTACAGCGTCAGAGCCGCCGCCAAAACCACCACCGCTCCGCCCCATCGCACCAGCATCACGCACCCCATCGCATGTCCCATTGCGGTGGTGGTAGCCAATCAGCGCGTCTGACGAAAGGCCAAACTCTCGGCTGCAGACCGTGTGTCAGAGCGCGAGGAACGCGAGGCGTCACGCCCCGCGCCCTTCGCCTCAGGTATGTTAAACTCCAACGCTTAAGGAAATTACGGCGTCTTTTCCTGGGCGCCCGGCTCGCAGCCGGCGACGCCGTCGCCATCGCTGTCGATGGGGCGGGTGTAGCCACGTTGGCTCATGCCCGTGCGGCAGCCCGAAGCGCTGGCCGGCAGCGCGTCAAGGCGTCCCAAGCCCATCGGCAGCATGGGCGTGAACCCGCCCAAATCCACGAGAGTGCTGTTGAGCGTAGCGACATCAGACAGGGTCAGATCCGTGCCCAAGGCGTCGATCGTGCAGGTATTATTGGACGACGGTCTGCCGCCGAGAGTGTGGAATACGTTGCCACCGAGCGAGGTGATGTTGCCACTGCAGTCAATCTCATTGGCTTGGAAATGGCTGTTTTGCACACGTGTCCTGCCGTATGAACTGAGCGCGACCCCGGCCCCTGGTGTAGCATAGGTGTTGCGAGCGATCGTTACGAAACGCAGCGTCATATCGCCCTCATTACGGACGATTTGCGGCGCCACGTCGGGGCGGTTTTGAACAATGCTGGTGGCCTCGATCGTCATCGTGGCGTCCCGCCGGTTGGCGATGGCGGATCCTGCGCGACCGGCATTGCGTGTGAACAAGGAGCGGGTGATGGTCGCATCCGCGTCATAATCGTTCATGATCGCGCCGCCCTTCCACGCCCAGTTCCAAATGAACGCGGTTTCCGTGGCGATGAGACTGCCGCTGTTGAAGATGGCGCCGCCATGATTGATAGCGCCCCCGCCGGCTTCCAGACCGCCATAGGTTGTGTTTTCCACCAAGGCGACGCCCCGCAGCGCTAAAGAACCTTGATTAAGGATGGCGCCGCCGGGTTCGTCGGTCACGCGCCCGCCAGTGAGCATCATATGCCCCAGGCTGACCAACCCATCGGCTGAGCGTGGCGTGGTGATTTCAAAGATGCGCGAATTCTCGCCGGCGTCGATCTTGGCGATGAAATCGTCCTTGTCCTCATCATCGCGCAGAAACTCTGACACGGCCGTTGTGTCCGTGGGGTCATCGGTGTTCAAAGCGCGCATGATCGACGCATTGGTGAGGCGCCCGCCTTCTTCCTTCGCCGGGCCGCGGATGGTCACGGGCTGCGTGATATCGAGATCCCCATAATAAGCGTCAGCAGTGACGCCCTCCTCATTCGCGCGGAGCGTGAGGCGATAGCGCTTGTTCTCCAGCAGGATAACGTCCGCTTCCGGCGTCGCGTTCGCCTCCATCACCGCCGCGCGTAGCGTGCAGACTGGTTCGGTGGAGCCGGGGATCAGCGCATCGCATATGCCGTCGCCTGGCGTTTGATCCACGGCGTCGACAGTGCTGGTGACCACAAAGGTGTGCGCGCCTGTGGTCCCCAGCAGGGCGCAGTCCTCCGGCACGCCCAAAATCGGGCGACGGAACGCACCGCTGCGCGGCGCACGCGTAATGTTGCGGAGGGGGCCAAATTTAACCGTATACTGATATTCAATCACGGATTGACAACGATCCGGCGTAAACTCGAGGCCATATTTGTCGTCCGGCCCTTCCGTCATCACTTGAGCCGGCTGGCCGTCAATCTCCACACGCACTTCGTCCACATTTGCGACGCCGCGTTCGCGGACATTCACCAGCAGCGCGTGTGTGTTGGGCGTCACCTTGTGTTCGAAGGACGTTTGTAGGTCGCGGATTTCGACGGCTCAGCCGCCGCCTGCCAGGCCGCCCGCGATGGCGGCCGCAAGGACTAAGCGCATGGTGTCCCCCTTCTGCGATGCTGAGGAACACGATTAACCATTTCAATGCGAGGTCAAGGCGCCCTCGACCATTGGCGCTAGGGAATCTGATCCTGCGCCGATCACCGACTCTTGTCGTGGATAGTCCGTATCAAGATAAATGGCGCTTCAGAAACGCCATGGTGCGCTCATTAGCCAAGGCGGCGTCGCCGGCATGGAAGTGCTCCCCCCCCTCGCGTGCGAAGGCGTGGTCACGTTCGGCGTAGGTGTGAAGGGTGACTTGCGGGTGGTTGTGCAGCGCTTCGGTCACCAGGGACTGGGCCTCTGGCGGCACGAATTTGTCTTTTGTCGCCATGTGAAGCATGTACGGCGCGGCGATGCGATCCGCCTCGCCCAGCCGATCTTGCAGCGACACGGCGTAATAGGAGACGGATGCGTCCACATCCGTGCGCGCCGCGGTGAGATAGGACAACAGGCCGCCGAGGCAGTATCCCACCGCCCCCACTTTGCCCGTGCACGCGCCATGATCACGCAGCGCCGCAATGGACGCGCCAATATCGTCGATGCCGGCGTCCACATCAAAGCTGTTGAACAGCGCGAAGGCGCGATCCCATTCCTCTTGCGTGTGATCGGTGAGGACGATGTTGGGCTCGATCCGCCAAAACAAGTCCGGACACAGCGCCACAAATCCCTCGCGGGCCAGCCCGTCACAGATCTGACGCATCACGGTGTTGACGCCGAAGATCTCCTGGAGCACCACGATGCCAGGGCCGGCGCCTGTCAGACCGGGGCGGGCGAGATACCCCGAGAATGTGCCATGGCCCGTGGTGATCTCGATGGTGTGGCCGCTCATGCTCGCCCCTCCGCTTGTGTCCGATCCCGCATCTGCGAAGAGAGGGATCGGGCGCGCCGTTTGGGCGCCAGGAATATAAGTGTTGCTGAGTCATATTGCTGTTCTGAGCAAGTGCAAACAAGCGATGATGGCCTCCAAAGGCCGCCGCCTTTCGGAGGACGACATGAAAGTCACGGTGAATGTGGAGTGCAGCCCCCAAGAAGCGCGCGCGTTTTTTGGTCTGCCGGATGTTACGCCGGTGAATGAGCGCGTGGTGGCTGAGGTGGTGAAACGCCTGGAGGCCAACATGGAGTTGGCCGATCCCACGGAGTTGATCAAGAACTGGACCAGTTATTCTGGTTTGTGGGCGGACAGTTTTTTGCAAATGCTGAGCGCCGCCACGGGCCAGGGTGGGGAGAAGAAATAGCGCCCGCGCCCGCGCCTTATCCCCGCATCACCGCGCGTCATGGCGCGGTTTCGACGCCTAAACGCGGCCCAAACGAGGCCGGTGATCGCCGCTTCGGTGCGCCGCGGCCCGCTTTTGCGCCGGCGCCGCGGCGCCCTCGCCCGCGCATGGACGCCGCGGCCCCCCTGGGGCATGTTAGCGGCGTATCGGGGGATGCGGGATGAACGAACCAGACACGCCGACACCAACGCCAGAGCCAGCGGAACCGGCCGGGCCGCGGCCGCTGGATCCGTTTCTAGAGGGACTCGACGCTGCCGCTGCGACCGTCGCTGAGGCGGCGGGCGCGCTGTTGGCGTGGTTCAAAAGCCTGGAGCTTGTCGACCAGATCGGCCTCATCGCCAGTGTGATCGCGATCATTGGCGTGCCGATTGGCCTGCTGGTGTCTTGGCGACGCGGCGTGCGGCTGAAACGGCAACGCGAGGATGAGGAGCGAAAGCGGGCGGACGATGAGGCGGCCGCTGCGGCGGAACGCGAACGGCTTCGTCGAGAACAAGCCGCGCGGGACAAGGCTGCTGCCGAGCGCGACGCGCAACAAGCGGCCATGATCAAAGACCTTTCGTCGAAGCTGGACGCCTTCATCCTGCGCGAAACAGCGACCGCGGAGGCGCAGGGCGCCCCAGCGCCAGATGCGGAGGCTGTGGCGCAAGTCCGTGAAAGCGCCGAAGCCCTGGCCGCCGAAGGCGGGGATCGCGAAGCGGCGGTGCGCCAAGTACTGGCGGGTGACGAGGCTGGCTTTGACCGCCTCGCCGCCCTCGCCGCGGAACAAGACAGCGCGGCCCGCCAAGCCGCGGCGGAGGCGCAGGACAAAACCCGCGAGGCGGCCGCCTTCTGGAAACAAATCGGCGGCCTCGCCTTTCTCGGCCACACCCAGCGCGCGGTGGACGCCTATGAAAA
>CAZGCB010000138.1:0-5331 GCA_964524065.1 uncultured Caulobacterales bacterium
GGCCGCCACGCCCAGGATGACGATGTCGGTCACCGTCGCGCCGCGCGCGCGCATGGCCGAGAAGGCCGCGTGGCCCGGCGTGTCCAGGAAGGTGATACGGTCGCCGGATTTCAGTTTCACCTGATAGGCGCCGATATGTTGGGTGATGCCGCCGGCCTCGCCCGACACCACATCGGTGGAGCGCATGGCGTCCAACAGCGATGTTTTGCCGTGATCGACATGGCCCATAATCGTGACCACGGGCGGACGCGGCTGGGTGGCCTCGTCGTTGTGATCCTCGACGATGAAGCCTTCTTCCACGTCGGATTCGGCGACGCGTTTCACGGTGTGGCCGAATTCATCGACGATCAGTTCGGCGGTGTCGGCGTCGAGCACGTCATTGGCGCGGGCAATCTGGCCCTGCTTCATCATGAACTTCTCCACATCCGCGACCCGTTCGGTCATCCGGTTGGCGAGTTCCTGAATGGTGATGACTTCCGGTATCACCACTTCGCGCATGACCTTTTCGCGGTCTTGCCCGCCCTGTTGGCGGCGCTGCTTTTCGCGTTCGCGGGCGCGGCGCACGGAGGCGAGGGAGCGCTGACGCTCGCCGCCATCGGCGTCGAGGGCCGAGGAGATGGTGAGCTTGTGGCGCCGGCGCTCCGGCTCGCCTTTTTGCCGTGAGGCCGGTTTGTTGGCGGGCGTGTCGGCTTGGGACTTGGCGCGTTTGATGCGGCCGCCGGCGGCTTCCGCCGCGGCTTCAGCGGCTTCCAGCTCCACCTGAGAGGTGACTTTCGGCTCAGCGTCTGCGGGCTTGGCGCCGCGGCGCGCGGCCGGCGCAGCGTCGGCGCTGCGCGCTTTCGCCGCAGGTTTGGCGGCATCTTCAGCTGCGCGGGCGGCCTCAGCCTTCGCGGCCTCTTCGGCGGCGCGCTTTTCTTCCTCGGCCGCACGCTTTTCTTCTTCGGCGCGCTTGCGTTCAGCGTCGAGGCGCTGGCGATCTTCCTCCTCGCGGACCTGGCGGGCCTCTTCTTCGGCTTTCTTGCGCGCATCGCGCTCGGCGGCCTGCGCCTTCGCCGCAGCGATGGCGGCCTGGCGGCGCTTGAACTCTTCCTCCGACAGGCCGAGCTGTTTGGCGGCTTTTTGCGCCGGGGTCAGCTCTTTCGCGGCGGCGGCCTTGTCCTTGGGATTGATCACCCGCCGGCGCTTCTTCTCGACCACGACCTGCTTTTCGCGCCCACGCGCGAAGCTTTGGCGCACAGTGCCTGCGCCTTGATTGCGGCTGAGGGTGAGCGGCGTTCGGCCGCCTGCGCCAGGACGCTCGGTGTCTTTGGTTTCGCTCATACGGTCTCGCTTCGGAACCAGGTCGCCACAGTCAGGATGCGCCATCCGACCGCTAATGCGCCAGCCTGGTCGTTAAAAATTTACTACTTCAGGGCTTAACGATCGACTTGCGCCACGTCGAGCCATGTTGTGGGCGCAAGAGGCCGAAAGCCGGACAAACGTCCGACATCCTGGGTAAAACGCGCCGCACTGGGACCGAAACGCAACGCCAGATGCATTGTCGGACCCCGTCCCAATACTTCTCCCATATCGGAAGCCAAAAAGCATCCCGCAACCGACAGGTCATGTTCGGTCGCCCGTGCGAGACGCAGAATCTTGGTCCGACCGCCCTCCGCGCTGTCTTGGGCGAGGATCAACCAAGCGGGTTTTCCAGTCTTCAATTTATCGCGCACCTGATCGTAGCCCACGGATAACTCGCCCGCACGCCGCGCTAATCCCAATAGGCTGAGGCAGCGCTGGGCCAGCTGCGCTTCAAGGGTGTCGGCGAAATCCGCCGGCGGTTTGACCGGCCGCTGGAAGGCGCGGGCGAAGAGATTTTTGCGCACAGCCGTCTCCACCGCCGGGCGTGCGGCCTCGATCCAGGCGCCGCGGCCGGGCAGCTTGGCGGCGAGATCGGGGACGAGCGCGCCGTCAGGCCCGATGACGAGGCGGATCAGCCGGTGCTCCGGCATCACCGTCCGCGCGACGATGCATTGGCGTTCGCGGCCCGCCTTTGCGGACCGCCCTGGCGCCTGGCGTGGGGGGGCGGCGGCGCTCATGGGCGAAGCTCCCGCGCCGAACGGCCTAGCCCCGCTCCTCCGGCGCCGGCTCGTCGTCCGCCGCTGCGCTGTCTTGCGTGGGCGCGCCGAACACGCTTTCGGCGGTGAGGGCGGCCAGCTCCTCCTCGCTCATATTCTCCAGATCCTGGAGGGCTTCCATGGCTTCGGCGACTTCTTCCTCGTCCTCGGCCGGGCGCATGGCTTCATAGTCCTCTTGCGTGATCCAGCCGGCATGCACGCGGGCGCGTAGGATCATGTCCTCGGCGTCTTCAGCGCTGACATCCATGCCCTCGAAATAGCCTTCCTCGCGGACGCGTTCGCCGTCTTTGGTTTCGTACCAGCCACGCAGATCATCGGTGACGAGGCCGGCCAGATCCTCGATGGAGCGCACCTCGTTCTCGCCCAGGCGCACCAGCATGTCGCCCGTGAGGCCGTCCATTTCCGCCAGCTCGTCGGTGACGCCCAGCTCGCGCCGTTTGGCGTCCAGCTCGGCGGCGACTTTCTCCAAATGCTCGCGGGCGCGGGCCTGCAATTCCTCGGCGGTGGCGTCGCCAAAGCCTTCAATGCTGGCGATCTCGTCATGCTCGACAAAGGCGACTTCATCGATGGACTCAAAGCCCTCCGTCACCAGCAGCTGCGCGATCATCTCGTCGACATCGAGCGCCTCCATAAAGGCGGCGGTGCGTTCGGCGAATTCTTTCTGGCGACGCTCGGACTCATCGGCCTCGGTGATGATGTCGATGGACCAGCCGGTGAGCTGAGAGGCGAGGCGCACATTCTGGCCGCGGCGGCCGATGGCGAGCGAGAGCTGATCGTCCGGCACCACCACTTCGATGCGATTTTCATCCTCATCCAGGACGACTTTGGCCACTTCCGCCGGTTGCAGCGAATTGACGATAAAGGTCGCCGGATCCGGGTTCCAGGGGATGATGTCAATCTTCTCGCCCGCCAGCTCGCTCACCACGGCCTGCACGCGGCTGCCGCGCATGCCGACACACGCGCCCACGGGGTCAATAGAGTTGTCGTTGCTGCGCACGGCGATTTTGGCGCGCGAGCCAGGATCGCGGGCGACATGGGGGATTTCGATGACGCCGTCATAAACTTCCGGCACCTCCTGCGAGAAGAGGGAGGCCATGAAGCGCGGATGGGCGCGCGAGAGGAAGATTTGCGGGCCGCGCGGCTCCTGACGCACGTCATAGATGTAGGCCCGCACGCGGTCGCCCATTTGGAAGTTCTCGCGCGGGATGCCGTCATTGCGGCGGATCACGCCCTCGGCGCGACCGAGATCGACAATCACCGAGCCATATTCCACGCGCTTGACGATGCCGTTCACGATCTCGCCGACGCGGTCTTTGTACTCTTCATATTGCCGCTCGCGCTCAGCTTCGCGCAGGCGCTGGGTCACCACTTGCTTGCCGGTTTGCGAGACGACGCGGCCAAATTCAAAGAGCGGCAATTCTTCAGTGAACACCGTGCCGATCTCCACATCGGCGTCGGGTTCCAGCTTGCGGGCTTGCTCCAACGTGATTTGCGCTTGCTCGTTTTCGAGCAGCTCGTCCTCCACCACGGTGATGCGCTTTTCCAGGCGGGTTTCGCCGTTTTGCACGTCGATGGTGGCTTTGATGTCGAGCTCCGGCCCGTATTTGGCGCGGGCGGCGCGTTCAATGGCCTCTTCGATGGAGCTGATGACGAGGGTCGGCTCAATACCTTTTTCTTCCGCCACCGCGCGCGCGATTTGCAGCAATTCCAGCTTATTGGCGCTGATACCCACAGCCATGTCGTCGTCTCCTGCATCGCGGGGCGCCCCCGCGGTCTGTTGTTGCGTCCATCACGCGCACCCACTCACATGGTGCGGTTAGTCCCATTCGTCGTCCTCGCGCAGCGCGCGGATGTAGCCCCACCATGCCCCTGCGCCGTAGATGAGCGCGGCGAGGGTGGTGACGCCGAGCAGCGTCGGAACCAGCCCGTCCGGGCTGCGCCCCTCTAGCCAGGCGGCGGCGAGGCCAAGCCCGCCACCCGCCGCCAGCAGCAGCGCCATCTCGCCCAGCCACCGCAGCCAGCGCAGCGTTAGTCCTCCTCAGCCGCAGCGGCGTCTTCGGCCGAGTCGTAATCGACGCCCTCCGGGGCCAGGGTGGCGGCCCCGCGACGCAGGCTTTCGGCGATCAGCTCATCGCTGAGCACCAGCCGCGCTTCGGTGATCCAAGCGAAGGGAATTTGGGCGGTGTCCTCCTCCCCCTCCAAATCCACCAACACGGCTTCAGCGTCGTCCTCGATACCGGCCAACACGCCTTTGAAGCGGCGGCGATTCTCCACCATGCGGTCGAGTTCAATTTTGGCCTCAAACCCGTCCCAGCGCGCGAAATGCTCCAGCGCCGTCAACGGCCGGTCGACGCCAGGGGAGGACACCTCCAACTCCCAGCCGCCGGTGAACGGATCCTCCACATCCAGCATCGCCGACACCTGCCGCGACAAAGCCGCGCAGTCATCCACGCCCATGGTTCCGTCGGCGCGCTCCGCCATGATTTGCAAGCGCTGGCCCGAGCCGCTGCGGCCCTGCACGCGCAGGCGCACCAACGCAAAGCCCGCCTCCTGCGCGGCGGGATCGATGAGGGCGAGCAAGCGCTCTTCAAACGGGGTCTTGGCGCGCACGGGCGATGGGCCTTTTGCTGGCCGGTGGTCCGCAGGACATAAAAAACGCGGCCTCCCGGGCGGGAGCCGCGTGTCAATCCCGAAGGACAACCAGCGATTTCGGATGATATTAGGGTGTCTTTGCTCGTTGTGCAAGGGCGCGCGCCGGCGCCATTGGCGGCCGCGTGGCCAGCGATCAAGCCACCGCGACGTTGTTGCGCGTGGCTGTCTTGGCCCTTTCGTCTTCCAGCTGCTTTTTGAGCTTCGCAATCTCGGTTTGTTTCCGTTCCCACAAGGCGGCTGCGATCGCCACCGCCTCTTCGACGGTGAGCGGCGCGGATGGCTCTTCTGGGTATTTCGAGAAATCATCACTGAATAAGGTTTCGGACTTGAGAAAGTCTCGCGCGATACTCTTGTTGTCACTGTCGTATTTACGCACAAAAGCGGCGGCGTCAGCGCGGCTTGGACTGATGCCGCGGCCGGCAAAATACTTTGTCAAGACATGTCCAATATTCCCCCGGCCGGGGTTGGCTTTTCCCTCGTCTGACTTGTCTGGGATGTGTGCATTGAACAGACGTAAAAACTCTTGGGCCGCGGCGTTTGGTGAGCGGTTTTGGCGTTCGGG
>CAZGCB010000139.1:0-5321 GCA_964524065.1 uncultured Caulobacterales bacterium
TCCAAAACAAGGCTCATGGCATGGCGAAGCTGGGCGCGGCGGGGGCCGCCGTCAAGGACAGGGGCGCAAGTCCGCGTGGGGTGAACTCGCTTGGGATCTTACGATGATGTCAGGCGAAGGCGTCTTCCAGCTCCGTGGCGTATTCCAGAGTGATCGGCCCCGTCATCAGCACGTGATCGTCCGCGCCCCGCCAGGTGATGTCGAGATCCCCGCCATCGAGCGTCACCCGCGCCGCCCGATCCGCCAGGCCGCGCCGGTAGGCCGCCACCAAAGCCGCGCACGCGCCGGTGCCGCAGGCCAAAGTCAGTCCCGCGCCCCGCTCCCACACCCGCAGGCGGATGTGATCGCGCGCGATGATCTGCGCGAAGCCGGCATTGACGCGTTGCGGAAAGAGCGGATGGCGCTCCACCAGCGGCCCCAACCGGTCCACCGCCAAGCCCTCCACATCCTCGACAAAGAACACGCAGTGCGGATTGCCCATATTCACGGCGCCGGGCGCAGAAATCAGCGGCGCGTCCACATCCCCAAAGGCGAGGTCGAGCTTGCGCGTGTCCTGGCGTTCGGCCAGCGGGATTTCTTCCCAGCGCAAGAGCGGCGAGCCCATATCCACGCACACCTCGCGCGGGCTGCGCATCTCTGCACTGAGAATGCCGGCGCCTGTCTCAATCGCGGTGTCGAGGGCGCCCAGCTCCTGCATGATCAGCCAGGCGACACAGCGCGTGGCGTTGCCGCAGGCGGCCACTTCGCCCCCATCGGCGTTCCAAATGCGCATAAAGGCCGCCCCGCGAATGGAGGGCTCCAGCACGATCACCTGATCACAGCCAAGCCCCTGCTGCGGATCGGCGATGGCTTTCACCTGCGCAGCCGACAGGTTCAACGCGCCGCGATCGCGTGCGTCAAACACAGCAAAGCTGTTGCCCAGACCGTTCATCTTGTAGATGCGCATGGTAGAAGCATAGGAGCGTTCGTGGGCTGGCGTCATCTGGAATCATCTCGCGCGGCGTGACACAGTGCGAGTCCTGCTCACGCGGCTTGGGGACTGTCATGCGCTGGATGATCGGGATCGGGGCGCTTGTCGCTCTCGCCGCGGCTTTTTTCCTTTTCAGGTCCGCCGACCCAGGCCATGCCCCCCTTGTCGATGGTGAGAGTGAGCCTGCCCCCATGAGCAACGAAAATCAGACCCAAGACACGCTCCCGGCCGCGCAACGTCCCGGGGAGGCGGCGCTGACGGACGATCCGCGCCTCTGGCTGGAGGAGGTGGAGGGGGAGCGCGCTTTGGCCCAAGTGCGCACCTGGAATGCGCGCTCTTTAGAGGCGCTGCAGGCCGATCCCCGTTACGCCGCGATGGAGGCGGACGCCCTGGCCATCGTCAACGCCACCGATAAGTTGGCGTACGGCGTTTATCGCGGCGGCGCGGTGTATAATTTTTGGCAGGATGAAACCCATGTGCGCGGGCTGGTGCGCCGCACGAGTTTAGACAGCTACCTCTCCGACGCGCCGGAGTGGGAGCCGTTGCTAGACGTGGACGCCCTGTCTGAAACTGAAGGGGAGAACTGGGTCTATAAGGGCTCGGTCTGCCTGCCGCCGGCCCATACGCGCTGCTTGCTGACCTTGTCGCGCGGGGGCAAAGACGCCGCCGTACGCCGCGAATGGGACCATGACGCCAAAGCTTTTGTGGAGGGCGGCTTCCACATCCCGGAAGCCAAGGGCTCTGCGGTCTGGGTGGATGCGGACACGCTGCTGGTCGCCACCGATTGGGACGCCCATGCCGGCCGCGCGCCCGAAGACGGCGCGCCCAGCGCCTCCATGACGGAGTCCGGCTATCCGCTGTCCGTGCGCCTGCTGCGCCGTGGGCAAGCGTTGGGGGAGGCGGTCGAGCTGTTCAGCGGTGAAAGCGCGGATGTCAGCGTCAGCCCCGCTCGCATTCAGACCGCCGACGGGCCGCTCTTCTTCGCATGGCGGGCGGAAACCTTCTACGAATCCTCCGTGTTCTGGCTCCCCATGACGGCCGCAGCCGAAACGCCGCCGGCCCCCGTGCGCGTGCCCATTCCCCGCAAATCCTCCCTGGCCGCTGTGTTCAAGGGCCAGATGGTGGTGAGCCTGCAGGAGGACTGGACGCCGGAGCCGGACGGGCCGACCCACCCCAAGGGCGCTTTGGTGTCGTTCGACTGGACGACCTTCGCCGAAACCGGCGCGCTCGGCCCCGTGCGCTTGGTCTACGCGCCGGGTCCGCGTGCGTCTTTGTCCGGCCTGGCGGCGACGCAGTCTAAGCTGCTTGTGGCGGTGATGGAGAATGTGCGCGACGCTGTCGACGCCTATGATGTCGTAGACGGCGCTTGGGTATCCGAGCGTTTGGCGCTGCCCGATGACGGATCCATCGGCATTGTGTCGGCGCAGAACGACAGCGACATCGCGTTCCTCAATTATGAGGGGTATCTCACGCCCGACACCCTCACCGCCCTCAATGTGGTGAGCGGCGCGCGGTTGGGCGCCAAGTCGGCGCCGGCCCGCTTCGCTGCCGAGGGGCTGACGGTGCGGCAATTCGAGGCCGCCTCCAGCGATGGAACCGCCATCCCGTATTTTGTCGTGCACCGCGCCGACATCACGCTGAATGGCGACAACCCCGCTTTGCTCTATGGCTATGGCGGTTTCGAGATTCCGCTGACGCCCAGCTATAGCGGCCTCACCGGCAAGCTCTGGCTGGAGGAGGGCGGCGTCTATGTGGTGGCGAATATTCGCGGCGGCGGAGAGTTCGGCCCGCAATGGCACCAGGCCGGCCTGAAAACCAACCGGCAAATCATCTATGACGACTTCATCGCCGTGGCCGAAGACCTGCAAGCCCGCGGGATCACCAAGCCCGAACGTCTAGGGATTTATGGCGGCTCCAATGGCGGCTTGCTGGTGGGTGTGATGTACGCCCAACGGCCGGAGCTGTTTGGCGCTGTGGTCTGCGCCGTGCCGCTGCTGGACATGCTGCGCTTTGACAAACTGCTCGCCGGCGCATCCTGGGTGGGGGAGTATGGCGATCCCGATATTCCGGAGGAGCGGGCCTTTCTCGCCGCCATCTCGCCCTACCATAATGTCGCGGCGGAGCAGGATTATCCGCCCATCTTGTTCGTGACCTCCACCAAAGATGATCGCGTGCATCCCGGCCATGCGCGGAAAATGGCCGCGCTTCTGGAGGAATTGGGTCACGAGTTCAAATACTATGAAAACATTGATGGCGGCCATTCCGCCGCCGCCAATCTGCAAGAGGCCGCCAAACGCACTGCGTTGCTCTACACGTTCTTGAAGCAAGAGCTGGTGGACTAGGCCTCCTCCTCACAGCCGCGCCGGGCTGCGGAAGGTGTCCTCGTCCAGCTCGCCCTCCCATTTGGCGACGGCGGTGGCGACGGCCGCATCGCCGGTGACATTGGTGGCGGTGCGCATCATGTCCAAAATCCGATCGAAGGGGAAAATGAAGGCCACCAGAAGCGCCGCCTGTCCCTCATCAATGCCGATGACGTTGAGCGTAATAAACGCCAAGAACAGGCTGACGGAGGGTATGCCCGCCGTCCCCACAGAGACGAGGGTCGCCGCCAGCGCCACCATGACATATTGACCGAAGCTCAGTTCAATCCCGAACACTTGCGCCGCGAACACCGCGATCACGCCCTGATAGAGCGCCGTTCCGTCCATATTTACTGTCGATCCCAGCGGCAAAACCGATGACGCCACCGGCCGCTTAATGCCCAAATTGTCGACCGCATTGGCGATGGTCACGGGCAATGTCGCCGAGGACGAGGCGGTGGAGTAAGCCACCGCAATGGCGTCCGTCATGCCGCGAAAAAAGCGAATGACCGGCAAGCGCAGCACCGTGCGGATGATGAGAAATCCATAGGTGAACGCCATATGGATAAGACACGCCGTGTAAAGCGCCAGAGCCAGCAAGAAAAGATTGTCCAAAATCGTCAGACCCTGTGTCGCCATGATATGGACAATCAAAGCGAAGACGCCGAAGGGCGCGGTCTGCATCACAAACTCGGTGATGCGGATCATCACATCGGCGCCGGCTTCCATACCTTTGGCCAAAGGCGCGCCCTTCTCCCCAGAAATGAGAATACCGACGCCGAAGATAATCGAGAAGAAAATTACCGCCAAAACATCGGCCGTAGCCAAAGCTTCAAAAGGATTTTCGGGGATTATGGCGAGGAGTTGCTTAGCCAGACCGCGCGCGGCGTCTTGATCTTCTTTGGTGTCCAGAAAGTCCTGCGCCAAGCTCGGGTCCGCGCCGGCGATGTCCACGCCTGCGCCTGGATTGAACAGCGAGGCCGACACCAGGCCCAACGTCACCGCAAAAACGGTGGTGATCATATACATGCCCAACGCCCGTCCGCCCAAGGATCCCAAGCGTTTGGGGTCGCCCATGGCGATGACGCCCGCTGTCAGTGTAAAGAAAATCAGCGGCACCACCAGCATGCGGATGAGGCGAATGAAGGCGTCGCCAAAGGGCTTGAACCAAGTGGTGGCGATGGCCCCGCCCGTGTCTGCGCCCAGGCCGTAACGCAACGCAAGGCCCACCACGAGGCCCAGCGCCAGACCGCCCATCACCTTCGCCCAGAGGGGCGCTTTCCACCACCATGCCATGTGCCGCCCTCGCGCCCCGTGATTGTTCGTCGCGCCAACCTAGAGAGAGCGCGACGCGAACGCAAAGCTTCCGCTCGGCTGGAGGGCTGGTCGGGCCTATGGCGACACACTCCCCTCGCCAAGCTGTGACGCGTTGCGTGCGGATGTGAACAGCATGGCGGCGATATGGACGCCATAACGCACCGTCGTGGAGGTCGAAGCGCGCCGCAGGGCTGCGGTTGCCGCTAGCGGTCCGGTTGTGCGCGCCCGCAGTCGCGCGAAGCCGTGTAGTGATGAGGGTGATGGCATGAATGAATATGAATTGCTGGATCTGTTGGTCGAGATCCGAAAGGGGCAGGCCGAGGCGTTGGGGCTTTTGATTACGCTGAACTTCGCCATGTTTGGCGCGACGTACTACTTCCTCAACGGCGCCGGCATGGTGCTGAAGCTTCTATCGTTTCTTTTGTATACGCTGGGTTTTATTGTTTTCGGCGGGTTGTTTTATCTGTTCAGCAAAAATCTCGTCGGCGCCCGCATCGACTTGCGCGATAGCGGCGCGGCCTCTCAGGCGGCGCTGAGTTGGATCGTGCAGCAGAATGACACCGCGGTGCGGATCATCGATGCGGCGTTGGTGGGCGGCTCAGCAGCCCTTTGGATTGGCGCGGCGTATTTGCTGTTTGTCTGGAGATGCCCGCCGCGCTGAGGGGCGACGAAGC
>CAZGCB010000140.1:0-5214 GCA_964524065.1 uncultured Caulobacterales bacterium
TCATCATCATCGCCCGCATCGGCGGCGTCTTCGGCGCCCGCCGCGCTTTCGGCGGCGACGTCTTCGCCCTCGCCCTCGCCGACATCGCCCGCATCCTCATCTTGGGCCGCCCGCTCCTCCTCCAGGAGCTTCATGCGGTCCTCATAGGGGATTTGGTAGTAATCCGGGTGGATTTCGTTGAAGGCGAGGAAGCCGTGACGGTTGCCGCCATAGTCCACAAAGGCCGCTTGCAGCGAGGGTTCCACCCGCGTCACGCGGGCCAGATAAATGTTGGAGCGGATTTGGCGCTTGGCGCTGGCCTCGAAGTCGAATTCCTCAATTCGCGATCCGTCGACGACCGCCACCCGTGTTTCTTCCGGGTGGGCCGCGTCGATGAGCATTCTTTTGGTCATGGATGTTGTCTCCGCGCGAACGCGCGCGCGGTTCCGCCGAAACGGGACCATATGACGCAGCGCGTTCGAAAGGCGTCGGGCCCGTCGGCCGTGGGCCGCGGAGGCGGCCGGCCGTCATCAGAAAAAGGGCGTTGCGACGCATGGTTTGTCCTATTCGCGGCGCGCCACCAGCGTGAAGCCATGGCCTGCGCCGCGCGTGTGTTCAGTCTAAGCCTTATGTGAACAGACGACTCGGGCGATGCAACCGGCCGTGTCGAATCCTGCCCTGTTAAGGCCGCAGCGGCGATCTAAAGCGACACAAAGCGGGTCGGCTCCTCGAACGCCATGTCGAAACTGCACCAGAAATTGGTTTATGAAAAGCTACACGTGTTTGGCGGGCGCTTAACCGTTCATCAAGCACGATCCGGCCATCTCAGGGGGCGCGTCCCACGCGGCGCGAAGCGATATGGGCCTGTCTCAAGGAAGGAACGCCATGGCATGGCTCACGCGCGCCATCATGATGATGTGGAGCGTGGCCCTGCTTTCGGCATGCGTGGTGAGCCCTGACGGTCAGTTCGGGCGCAACTCCATCGACAATATGCGCTGCGGCGATCTGCCCGAGCGCGTGCGCGAAATGGAGCGCCGCTGCCAATCCGCGGGCGGTGCTGGGGGAAGCTCGAACAGTTCCCGCCCACCCGCCACCGGCCGGGTCATTCAGGCGGTGAAGTTTGATTATGAGCGGCCCGTCACCACGGTGCGGATCGAATATGCCGGGCGGCCGGACGTGCGCGCGTTTTCCATCGCTCGCGAGACGCCGCGCATCGTAATCGACTTTTCCTCCTCCCAATTCGATCTCAAGGGCGAGCTTCGACCCGACGGCCAGCGTGTCGCGTCCGGCGACCATGTGGTGACCCGCTATCGCTATGCGCAAAATTCACCGCGCATTTCGCGCATGGTGTTTGAGCTGGAAAAGCCGGTGTTGGTGGAGGCGCGGGTGGAGGCGCTGAACGAATCCGCCAGCCGTCGCGCGTTGGTCATGCAGTTCACGCCCGCCACCTGGCAGGTGTTTCGCGCCCAATCCGACGGTATCGTCATCCGGCAAAACTTCGCCGGCGCGCCCAGAACTGCGCCCGCGCCGCGCGCCGCGGCGCCGCGTGATCCCCGCGCCACGACGGCCCGTCAAGCCGCCACGCGGCGCGATGATGGGCGGCCGGTCATTGTCGTGGACGCCGGCCATGGCGGGCGTGATCCGGGCGCCATTGGCCGTGGCGGCGCGCGCGAAAAGGACGTCAATCTCGCCGTGGCGCGTAATCTCGCCCGCCGGTTGGAGAACACGCGGCGCTATCATGTGGTGCTGACGCGGGCGGATGATCGCTTTTTGACCCTGGAGGAACGTTTACGTTTGGCGCGGGAGGCGCAGGCGGATTTGTTCCTCTCCCTCCACGCGGATTCATTGCCTGACCAGCCCAGCGCGCGCGGCGCCTCGGTCTACACCTTGTCCGATCGCGGAGCGGGGCGGGCCCGCCGCGAATTGAGCGAAGCGGGCCAGGACTGGATTGGCGATGTGGATTTGCGGGGGCGCTCGCAAGACATCAGCGACATCTTGTTCGATCTCGCCCAGCGTCAGACCAACACAGAGTCCAGCCGTTTCGCGGAGGCGCTGTTGCCCCGCCTGGATGAAGCCGGCCCGCTTTTGCGCAACAGCCACCGCAGCGCCGGCTTTTATGTTCTGCTCGCCCCTGACGTGCCGGCCGTGTTGGTGGAGATGGGCTTTTTGTCCAACACCGCTGATGAGCGCCTGCTCACCACCCAGCGTCACCAAGATCGTCTGGCGCGCGGCATCACCGCCGCGATCGACGACTATTTCGCGCGCCGTGCGCCATTGGTGGCGCAGCGCTAAAGCTTCCTCTAAATAAGGCCTCAGAAGGGAGCGCGATGTCACACTCGCGTCGAATCCCTCAAGCATGCCTCATCATGCCCGGCGCGCGACGCCGGACACATGGGAGATAGGACGCATGAGCGCGAGCCGGTTGGTTTTGCTGTTTAAGATTTTCCTCGGCCTAACGGCGCTGGGCGTCGCCGGCGCTGTGGTGGGGACGGCGGTGCTGGCGACCTATGTCATCCGCGTCACCGGCGATCTGCCCGGCATCGAAGAACTGAGCGATTACGAGCCGCCGGTGATGACGCGCGTCCATGCCGGCGATGGGCGTCTGATCGCGGAGTACGCCAATCAAAGCCGCGTCTTCGTTCCCATCGAAAATATCCCCGAGACGGTGGTGGCGGCCTATGTCTCGGCGGAAGACAAAAACTACTTCATCCACAACGGCTTTGACCCTTGGGGCTTTGTACGGGGGGCGGCGCGTTCGGTGTTCAACCAGATTCGCGGCGCCGGCGGTTTGCAATCGGGCTCCACTATTACCCAGCAGGTGGCCAAGAATTTTCTCCTTTCCAGCGACCAAACCATTCGCCGCAAGGTGCGCGAAATTGTCTTGGCCATGCGGATTGAGCGGGTGTTCTCCAAGGACGACATCCTGGAGCTGTATCTCAACGAGATTTATCTCGGCCGTCGCGCCTATGGAACGGCGGCGGCCTCGCTGCTTTATTTCGGCAAATCACTCGACGAGCTAAGCCTGTCTGAGACGGCGTATCTCGCCGCGCTGCCCAAGGCCCCCAGCCGCCTCGACATCACCCACGCCCGCAACAAGGCCTACGCCATTTCACGCCGCAACTATGTGTTGGGACGCATGGCGGTGAATGGGTACATCACGGAGGCCGAACGGGACGCGGCGGCCAAGGAAGATTTGGTGGCGGCCGAACGTTTGTCCGGCTCCACCTATACCGCCGCCGCCTATTTCGTGGAGGAGGTGCGCCGCGAGGTGTTCTCCATGTACGGCCAAGAGGAGCTGTATGATGGCGGCCTGTCCGTGCGCACTACGCTGGACACCGAGTTGCAGGTGGCGGCGCGCGACGCGCTGCGCCGAGGCTTGGAGAATTATGACCGCCGCCATGGCTATCGCGGTCCGCTGACCCGCATCGAGCTGGGCGAGGGCTGGTTGGAGCGGTTCGCCGCAACCGAAACCCCCTCGGACATCGCGCCGTGGAGCAAGGCCGTGGTGCTGGACATGGAGGAAGCCGGTCCGGTCCGTATCGGTTTCTTGGACGGGTCTGAGGGCGTGATTCCCTTCACCCCGCCGGCCATGACCGGCGATGGCGTGGTGATCTATGCCGGCGAAGAGGACGGCGTCGCCCTCGGCGATACGCCTTTGGCCTGGGCGCGCCCCATCAATGAAGAAGGTGACGCCGCCCGTTTGCTGAACCAGCCCAGCGACATCCTTGCGCCCGGCGATGTGATCCTGGTGGAGGCCTTGGCCGGCGGTGACGCATCAGCGGTCGCACCGGCGGACGCCGACGCCGACGCCGTTCCCGCGCCGCCGGCGCAGACACCCTTCTATGCGTTGCGGCAAATCCCGGAAGTCGAAGGCGCCATCATGGCCATGGACCCCCATACCGGCCGGGTGCTGGCCATGGTGGGCGGGTATTCCTTTGCGCGCAGCCAGTACAATCGCGCCACACAAGCGCGCCGCCAGCCGGGTTCGGCGTTCAAGCCTTTCGTATACGCCGCCGCTTTGGACCTGACCGACGCGCGCGGCGATCATATCTACACCCCGGCGCATCAAGTGTTGGACGGCGCCTATGTGTCGACGGGCGGGCGCGACGGCACCTTCTATAAACCAAGCAACTATGAAGGCCGCTGGTATGGTCTGCAGACGCTGCGCGTGGGCATTGAACGCTCGCGCAACACCATGACGGTCCGCCTCGCCAATGAGATCGGCCTGCCGCGGGTGTCGTCCTACGGCGAACGTTTCGGCATTTACGACAATCTGCCGCCCTTTGAAGCCATGGCGCTGGGGGCTGGCGAAACCACGCTGCAGCGTCTGGTGTCGGCCTACGCCATGCTCGTGAATGGCGGCAAGCGGGTGACGCCCACCATTCTCGATCGCGTGCAAGATCGCGACGGATTGACCATTTTCCGCCGCGAAGAGCGCGAGTGCGACGCCGCGTGCTTCACCGGCGAATGGAACCAGGCGCTGCCGCCGGTGCTGCCCGATCCGCGCCCGGACGTCATCGATCCCGTCACCGCGTTTCAAATGGTGCACATCATGGAAGGGGTGACCCAGCGCGGCACCGCCCGTACGATTGGCGGTAAGTTGCGCGACAGCTTCGACGCCGACATCGCCATCGCGGGCAAAACCGGAACCACCAACGAGTATCGCGACGCGTGGTTTGTCGGCTTCTCGCCCGATTTGGTGGTGGGCGTGTTTGTCGGCTTCGACAGCCCGCGCCCCATGGGCACCATTCCCGAGGGCGAGGGCGGCGGTAAAGTGGCCGCCCCCATCTTCCAATACTTCATGGCTGAAGCGCTGCCGCGCTATGATGTGATCCCATTCCGCATTCCGCCGGGCGTCTCCTTCCAGCGCATCGATACGCGCAGCGGCCTGCTCGCCAAGCCGGGGGCCGAAACGCCCTATCGTGTGGGATCGTGTCAGGTGGTGCCCATTGTGGAAGCCTTCCACCCCGGCACCGAACCCACGGAGCGGGCGTGCATCGGCGATCGCAGCTCGGCCCAAGACGGGGTGTCTGTGGGGCGTGCGCCCTCGCCGCAGCGCAGCTTGCGCGATTTGTACCAACGTCTGTCCGGCGGCCAGCCGACCGAACCGCAAGATGAAGAAGACGATGATGAGGATCTCGATCCGCTCTATTGACCCGGGTGTGCGTGTGACGTGACCCCATGGTGAAGGCGGCGCGCCGGCGGTCCCGCCTTGGGGCTGGCCTGTCGCCACAC
>CAZGCB010000141.1:0-5141 GCA_964524065.1 uncultured Caulobacterales bacterium
GGCGCAAATGGATGGCGCGATCCTCGTGGTGAACGCCGCCGACGGCCCGATGCCGCAAACGCGCGAGCACATTTTGTTGGCGCGCCAGGTCGGTGTGCCGGCGCTTGTCGTGTTCCTCAACAAAGTCGACCAGGTCGATGATGAGGAATTGCTGGAATTGGTGGAGATGGAAGTGCGTGAGCTGCTTTCCTCCTACGAATTCCCGGGTGACGACATCCCCATCGTGGCGGGCTCGGCCCTGGCTGCGGTGGAAGGTCGTGACGACAATATCGGCAAGGAAAAAGTTCTGGAGCTCATGGCGGCCGTGGATGAGTACATCCCGACGCCTGATCGTCCTGTCGATTTGCCCTTCTTGATGCCCATCGAGGACGTGTTCTCCATTTCCGGTCGCGGCACCGTCGTGACGGGTCGTGTGGAGCGCGGCATTGTGAATGTGGGCGACGAGATCGAAATCGTCGGCATTCGCGATACGCGGAAAACCACCTGCACCGGCGTGGAAATGTTCCGCAAGCTCCTGGACCAAGGTCAGGCTGGCGACAATATTGGCGCGTTGCTACGTGGTGTTGACCGTGATGGTGTGGAGCGTGGTCAAGTGTTGGCCAAACCCGGCTCCATCACGCCGCACAAGAAGTTTATCGCCGAGGCGTACATTCTCACCAAAGAAGAGGGTGGCCGTCACACGCCTTTCTTCACTAATTATCGTCCGCAATTTTATTTCCGCACCACCGATGTGACCGGCGTGGTGACCCTCAATGAGGGCACCGAAATGGTCATGCCGGGCGACAATGTGGAAATGAATGTGGAGCTGATCACGCCCATCGCCATGGAAGAAAAGCTGCGCTTCGCCATTCGCGAAGGTGGCCGCACCGTGGGCGCTGGCGTGGTGTCCAAAATCGTCGAGTAAGCAAGCGCGTGTGAGTTCAGGCGGCGTCGCGTCAGCGGCGCCGCTTTGTTTTTGCCGCTCTTAGCCTCCAGTTCACTGTGGTGGTAAGCGGCGTGTGCGCTGCGGTCCTCGCCAAGAGCTGAGCGTGTCGGAGCGCCGAGGGCCGTCACTTTCACTTGCAGAAATTCGGAATCATCCCTTGACGCGTCTGAGGCTGCTCGGTATGTATCAAGGCTAATGAGATGAACCGGCCGTAGGCTCGTCCTAAACGCGGTTTGTATCGCACCACAATTGACACCTCGCTTCCGTCGCGGCGCTCATGCAGAGCCGCAGCGGGGCGTGTTTTGCTGAGGGTCCGGTGATGGATCGCCAAAACATTCGCATTACGATGAAGGCGTTCGACCACCGGGTGCTCGACCACTCGACGTCGGAAATCGTCAACACCGCCAAGCGCACGGGCGCTGAGGTGCGCGGGCCCATCCCGCTGCCGACGCGCATCGAAAAGTTTACGGTGAATCGCAGCCCGCACATCGACAAAAAGTCGCGCGAGCAATTTGAGATCCGCACCCATAAGCGGTTGCTCGACATCATCGATCCCACGCCCCAGACAGTCGACGCGTTGATGAAGCTCGACCTCGCCGCCGGGGTGTCTGTGGAAATCAAGCTCGGGGCTTAGGATGCGCACGGAAACTCGGCGCACAGGCGTCATTGCAAAAAAAGTCGGCATGACTCGTGTGTTCGCGGAAGACGGCGCGCACGTACCGGTGACGGTGTTGCAGCTGGATGGCTGCCAAGTGGTGGCGCATCGCACCGCGGAGCAGGACGGCTATGTGGCCCTGCAGCTCGGCGCGGGCGCGGCCAAGCCGAAGCGGGCGGGGCAGGCCATGCGCGGTCACTTCGCCAAGTCCAAGGTCAAGCCCAAGCAAAAGCTGGTGGAGTTCCGCGTTCCCGACGACAAGCTGATTGAAGTCGGCGCCGAAATCACCGCTGAGCATTTTGTGCCGGGTCAGAAGGTGGACGCGGCGGGAACCTCCATTGGTAAGGGCTTTGCGGGCGGCATGAAGCGTCACGGCTTTGGCGGTCTGCGCGCCAGCCACGGCGTGTCAATCTCCCACCGCTCCCATGGCTCCACGGGGCAATGCCAAGACCCAGGCAAAGTTTTCAAGGGTAAAAAGATGGCCGGCCAAATGGGTCATGTCCGCGTGACCACGCAAAACCTTGAGGTGGTGCGTGTGGATGTGGAGCGCGGTCTGGTGCTGGTGCGCGGCGCCGTGCCGGGCCCAGCGGATGGCTGGGTGGAATTGCGCGACGCTGTCAAGGGCGCGCGCGCTGAGGATTTGCCCACGCCCGGCGCGTTTCGCACATTTGCGGGCGTGGACTCCGAGGCGGATGCGGGCGCAGCTGAGGTCGTCGCCGAGGGTGTCGGGGCCATGGCCGAGGATGCTGAAGGCGGCGCGGATCAAGCCGAGGGCGACGCTACAGAGAAGAAGGATGGCGGCGATGCAAGCTGAGGTCCTCACCCTGTCTGGCGACAAAGCGGGCGCCATTGAGTTGGAAGACGCGGTGTTCGGCATCGCGCCCGACGATATTCGCCGCGATATCTTGCATCGCATGGTGCGCTATCAATTGGCCAAGCGCCGCGCCGGCACGCACAGAACCCAGGAGCGCGGCGAGGTTTCGCGCACCACGGCCAAGTTTGGTCGGCAAAAGGGGGGCGGTCGCGCCCGCCATGGCTCGCGCAAAGCCAATATTTTTGTCGGCGGCTCTGTGGCGCACGGTCCGCGTCCGCGCGATTACAGCCATGATTTGCCCAAGCGCATCCGGCGCTTGGCTCTGGCCCACGCTCTGTCGGCGCGCGCCGGCGGCGAGGCGCTGATCGTGCTGGACGATGCGGTGCTCGACGCGCCCAAGACCGCGACGCTGAAGGGCGCGCTCGACAAATTGGGCGTGAAGAACGCGCTGATCATCGCCGGTGCTGAGGTGGACGCGAATTTCGCCAAAGCGGCGCGCAATCTCAAAGACGTGGATGTGCTGCCGGCGCAGGGCTTGAACGTCTATGACGTGCTGCGCCGCGACACGCTTGTGCTGACCAAGGCGGCCGTCGAGGCGGTGCATACGCGCTTGAGCTCGGCCAAGCCGGCGGTTGAGGAGGCGGCCTAATGCCTGAGCTGCGGCACTATGACACCATTTTGGCGCCCGTGATCACGGAGAAGTCCACCCTGTTGTCTGAGGACGGCAAGGTGGTGTTCCGCGTGGCGTTGAATGCGACCAAAAAGGAAATCGCCGAGGCGGTGGAAGAGTTGTTCAAGGTGAAGGTCGAAAAGGTCAACACCTTGCGCGTCAAGGGAAAGACGAAAAAGTTTCGCGGCATTCCTGGTAAGCGCAACGACATCAAGAAAGCGGTCGTGACCTTGGCCGAAGGCCAGTCCATTGACGTGACCACGGGGCTGTAGGGCGACGGTTATGGCACTCAAAAAGTTCAATCCCACCTCGCCCGGTCGGCGCGCTTTGGTGCTGGTGGACAAGTCCGCCCTGCACAAGGGCCGTCCGGAAAAGACGCTGGTGGAAGGCCTGACCAAGTCGGGCGGGCGCAACAATACCGGGCGCGTCACGGCGCGGCGCATTGGCGGCGGGGCCAAGCGGCTCTATCGCAAAATCGATTTCAAGCGCCGCAAATGGGATGCGCCGGCCCAAGTGGTGCGGCTGGAGTATGATCCCAATCGCACGGCGTTCATCGCGCTGCTGGAATATCCCGATGGCGAGAAGGCCTACATCCTGGCGCCGCAGCGTTTGGCTGCCGGCGACACGGTGGTGGCCGGCGAGCGGGTGGATGTGAAGCCCGGCAACGCCATGCCATTGAAGTCCATGCCTGTGGGCACGATCCTGCACAATCTGGAGCTGAAGCCGCACAAGGGCGCCCAGGTGGCGCGCTCGGCCGGCGCCTATGCGCAGTTGGTGGGGCGCGATGGCGGCTATGCCCAGGTGCGGCTGATGTCGGGCGAGCTGCGCATGGTCAATGACCAATGCATGGCGACGGTGGGTGCGGTGTCCAACGCCGATCACCTGAATGAAAATCTCGGCAAAGCGGGCCGCAAACGGCATATGGGCAAGCGCCCGGCCGTGCGCGGCGTGGCCATGAACCCCGTGGATCACCCCCATGGCGGCGGCGAGGGGCGCACCTCCGGCGGCCGTCACCCGGTGACGCCCTGGGGTAAGCCCACTAAGGGCCGGCGCACCCGCTCCAATAAAGCGACGGATAAATTCATCATCCGCTCGCGTCACGAAAAGAAAAAGCGATAGGAGGGCCCGATGCCGCGTTCGGTTTGGAAAGGCCCGTTTGTGGACGGCTATTTGTTGCAGAAGGCGGACGCCGCGGCCGAGGCCAGCGGGCGTAAGCCGGCGATCAAGACGTGGTCGCGCCGCTCAACGATTTTGCCGCAATTCGTCGGCCTCACCTTCCAGGTCCACAACGGTCACAAATTCGTGCCCGTGATGGTCACGGAAGACATGGTGGGTCACAAGCTGGGCGAGTTTGCGCCCACGCGGACCTATTACGGCCACGCCGCCGATAAAAAAGCGAAGCGGAGATAGGGATGGCCGAGAGCTTCGACAATCCGCGTTCGCCCAACCCGGCGCCGCGCCCGAAAAAAGGGCCTGACGGGAAGAACCTGCGCCGCGTCGCCGACAATGAGGCGATGGCGAAGGTGCGTATGCTGCGCGTGAGCCCGCAAAAACTGAACCTCGTGGCCGCGAGCATTCGCGGCAAGCCGGTGCAGCGTGCGCTGGACGAGCTGGAGTTTTCGCGCAAGCGCATCGCGCTGGATGTGCGCAAATGCTTGAACAGCGCCATCGCTAATGCGGAAAACAACCATGATCTCGACATTGACGATCTGGTGGTGGCCGAAGCGTTTGTCGGCAAAAACTTGGTGATGAAGCGCTTTCGCCCCCGCGCGCGCGGCCGCGTCGGCAAAATCCAAAAGCCGTTTTCGGAACTCACCATCGTGGTGCGCGAAGTTGAGGGAGCCGCCTGATGGGCCAGAAAGTCAATCCGACCGGGCTGCGCCTGGGCATCAACCGCACCTGGGCCTCACGCTGGTACGCCAATACGGGCGAATATGCGCGGTTGCTGCATGAAGACTTGAAGATCCGCAAAATCCTGCAGGACAAATTGTCGTCGGCCGGCATCTCCAAAATCGTCATTGAGCGCCCGCACAAGAAATGTCGCGTCACCATTCACACCGCCCGTCCGGGCGTGGTG
>CAZGCB010000142.1:0-5133 GCA_964524065.1 uncultured Caulobacterales bacterium
GGCGCTGGGACGCTCGGCCGGCGGGGTCACGGACTACGCCTTCTTTATTCAGACTGATGCGGCCATCAATCCGGGCAATTCCGGCGGCGCCTTGGTGAACCTGAATGGTGAGCTGGTGGGCGTGAACACAGCGATTTTCTCGCGCTCCGGCGGCTCCAACGGCATCGGCTTCGCCATCCCAGCGGCGTTGGTGGAGCGCGTGGTGGATTCGGCGCTAACGGACGGGCGTGTGGTCAGGCCTTGGTTCGGCGCTTCCGGCCAGGCGGTGAGCGCGGACATGGCCCGCGCGCTCGATCTCGATCGCCCACGCGGCGTGCTGATCAATGACGTCTACCCCGGCGGGCCGGCCGATCGGGCCGGCGTGCGCCCTGGTGATGTGGTGCTGGGCATTGGCGGTGAAGACGTGAATGAGGAGGACGCGCTGCGCTTTGTGCTTGCAACCCGGCGGGTGGGCGAAGATGTGCCGGTCGCGCTCTGGCGTGAAGGGCGTGCGAGCACGCTGGAGTTGCGCACCGAGGCGCCGCGCGAAGATCCGCCGCGCGATGCGCGCGTGCTGGAGGGCGGCCATCCGCTGGCGGGCGCGGAGGCGGCGAATCTCTCGCCCGGCTTTAATGAGGAGATGGGCCTGGATCCGCTGATCCGCGGCGTGGCCGTGGTGCGCGTGCGCAACAACAGCGCCGCGGACTTTTTTGGCTTTCGTCCGGGGGATCTGATCCTCGAGGTGAATGGCGCGCGGGCCGCGAGCACGGAGGATCTCGGCGCGCTGCTCGCGCGTGATGAGGGCCGGCGCCAATGGCGTCTGGTGATTGAACGCGGCGGACGGCGCATCGAACGTGTTTACCGGCTTTAGAGCGTGCAGGGCGGGCGCGCATGAGCGATTTGTTCACCGCATCCGGCATAGCGCGGGGTGAGGCGGACGCGCCCCTGGCCGAGCGCCTTCGTCCCAAGACGCTGAGCGACATTGTCGGGCAAGCCCACGCGCTTGGCCCTCAGGGCCCCATTGGCCGCATGCTGGCGCGTAAGCGTTTGGCGTCCCTCATTCTGTGGGGTCCGCCGGGGGTGGGTAAAACCACGATCGCCCGCTTGCTCGCCGCTGAAGCCGACCTCGCGCATGAGGCGCTGTCGGCGGTGTTTTCTGGCGTGGCGGATCTCAAAAAAGCCTTTGCTCGCGCTGAAGCCGCACGCGCGGCGGGGCGCGGCACGCTGCTGTTTGTCGATGAAATCCACCGCTTCAACAAAGCCCAGCAGGACGCGCTGCTGCCAGTGGTGGAGTCCGGCTTGGTGACGTTGGTGGGCGCCACCACGGAAAACCCGAGCTTTGAGGTCAATGCCGCGCTGTTGTCGCGTTGCCAAGTGGTGGTGCTGCGCCGATTGGAGGCGGCGGATTTGGAGATTTTGCTCGCGCGCGCGGAGGCCGAAGCCGGCCGGAGCGCGCCGCTGACGCCTGAAGCGCGCGCGGCGCTCGTGTCCATGGCGGACGGTGATGGCCGTGCCTTATTGAACCTGGCCGAGCAAGTGCTGTCGCTGGAGCCGCAGGCCCCGCTAGACGTGGCGGCCCTCGGCGCGGCGGTGCAGCGGCGCGCACCCGTCTTCGATAAGGGCGGGGAGGCGCATTACGATCTCATCTCCGCCTTGCACAAAGCCATTCGCGGCTCGGATGTGGATGCGGCGCTGTATTGGCTGGCGCGGATGCTGGCGGGCGGAGAGGATCCCTTATTCATCGCGCGGCGCTTGGTGCGCGCGGCGAGCGAGGATATTGGCCTCGCCGAACCGCGGGCTTTGGAGGCGGCGCTCGCCGCAAAGGACGCATTTCATTTCATTGGCGCGCCAGAGGGCGAACTGGCTTTGGCGCAAGCCGTGGTCCACCTCGCCGCCGCGCCCAAATCCAACGCGGTTTACACGGCCTGGAAGGGCGCCCAGGCGCTCGCGCGCGAGAGTGGCTCGCTCCCGCCCCCCCGCCATGCGGTCAATGCGCCGACGCGTCTGATGAAGGATCTCGGTTATGGCGCGGGCTACGCCTATGATCATGATGCGCCGGGCGGAATGGCGGGCTTGGACTATTTCCCGGTGGGCCTGGAGCGTCAGGCGCTTTATCGTCCCACCGATCGCGGGGCTGAGGCGCGGTTGCGGGAGCGCCTTCAAGCCGCCGCTGCGGCTCGCGCGCGGCGCGCTGCGGACAGTGACGGGTCACAGGATTAAGAACACGCGGCGTGACGGGCGGCTGTGGCTGGCGCGGGGCCGGAGGGGCGGGGAAGCCATGACGATTGTGTATGCCGAGGAGCCCAGCTTGGAGGTGGACGCCTTCGTGGATGTGCTGCAGCGCTCCGGCCTGGCGGAGCGACGGCCGGTGGCGGATCGTTCGCGCATGGCGACGATGTTGGCGGGCGCAGATCTCATCATGACGGCGCGCGACAGCGCCGCTGGGGGCGCGTTGGTAGGCGTAGCGCGCTGTCTGACGGACACCGCCTATGCCTGCTATTGTTCCGATCTGGCGGTGGATGATGCGTATCAGCAGCGCGGCATTGGTCGCGAATTGATGGCAGCGGTGCGCCGTCAACTCCACCCAGACTGCCATTTCCACCTGATCGCGGCGCCCGGTGCGGAAGGGTTTTATCGCGCGGCCGGCCTTGTCCCCAATGAACGGACGTTTGAGTGGCCGCGCGATTGATAGGAGCGCCGCTTAGGAGTCTGCCGCGCTATAGCGGGTCCAAATATTGTCGCGACAGATTTTTGCCGGCCCAAACCCCACGCAGCCTTTCACGGCGAGGCTGTCGTCGCTCTCGCCTGCCGCAATGATAGACTTGTATTCCTCGCCATTGCGCGGGTCATAAATCGTGCCATTGACCCAGCGCGCCCGCTTGGCTTCGAAGCCATAGACGAAGGCCATGCCGAGAATGGCGCGCTCGCGCAGGGCTTCATCCTTGTTGTTGGTGTCGCGGCTGACCACGCCAAGGTCCTCGTCGCGCTTCAACCAGCTGAACCGGCCTTCCAGCGTCCCGTCCTCGGCCATGGAAAAGACGACGCGGCTTTCCTCTCCCGGCGTCCACCATTCGGTGCCCGCCAGCGCCGGTGGTTCATCGGCGAACGCGGCCGTCACTGAGGACATGATCATCATCAAAGCGGCGCTTGCCGCCGCCAGCCAACGCATGTTTTGCATCAAAAGCTCCTTGCGGCGAGATGGGCTTCGCCTATTTTAGAATCTTTCTAATTCCCAAGCGGGACGACACAGGAGACAGTCATGGACCTCGATATCGGCATCAATCGGACGGATCGCGAAGCCATCGCTGAGGGTCTCGCACGGGTGTTGGCCGACACCTACGCCTTGTACCTGAAAACCCATGGCTATCACTGGAATGTGACAGGGCCGATGTTCACCACGCTGCACACGCTGTTTGAGCAGCAATATAACGAGTTGTGGATGGCGATGGACGAGGTGGCCGAGCGCATGCGGGCTCTGGGCGTGTATGCGCCGGGCTCCGGCTCGGCCTTGGCGCAATTGGCCTCCATCCAGGAAGCGACCAGCGTTCCCAAAGCTGAAGACATGATTGTCGAGCTCGCCCAAGATCATCAGCGCCTCGCCAAAACCGAACGCGAGGCGTTCCCCGCCGCCGAGAAAGTTGGCGATCAGCCGACGATGGATTTGCTGACCGTGCGCATGCAAGCCTCGGAAAAGGCGGCCTGGATGCTCCGCTCGCATTTGGCGTAGACCGTCCGGAACAGGGGGCGGCGGAGCCGTGGACGGGGGCTGCTGCGTTAAGCGGTTTCCCGCTCCCAGGCGCGCGCGCATTCGTTGACGAAGGCGCCGAAGGCCATGATGCGCCGCGAGCCGCGCAACTCCTCCGGATAAACGTAGTAAATATCAAAAGCCGGGCCGCGCACATCGGGCAAGACGCGCACCAGCGAGTCTACATGCCGCGCGAGATAATCCGGCAGGCTTCCGATACCCACGCCCGCCTCAATGGCTTTCAACACGCCCATGGCGGTGTCGATGCACAAGCGCGGCTTGAGGGCGCCGCCCTGTTCGCGCAACAACCAGGACATTTGCTGCATCGGCGTGCGCGTTGCGCCCGTGTAGACCACCAACGGATGCTCGGCGAGCGCCTCCAAAGTCTCGGGTGCGCCGTGGGCCGCCACATAGCTGCGCGCGGCGTAGATGCCTTGCTCCACGCTAATCAGTCGCCTTTGGATCAAATCCGATTGCTCCGGACGCCACATGCGCAGCGCAGCATGGATGTCGCCGGCGGATAGATCGGCTTCTTCGTCCGACAACTGCAGGCGCACTTGGATATCCGGATAATCGGCCAAAAACGCACCCAGCCGGGGCGCCAGCACCAACGCGCCCAGCTCCACCGGCGCCGCCACACACAGCACGCCCGCTGGCGAGTCGCGGCTGTCGGACACCATGGTTTCCGCCAAGGCGACGCGGTGCGCCATATCTTGCGTGGCGTTGAAGAGGAGTGAGCCCTGTTCGGTCAATCGCAAGCCGCGGGCATGGCGATGGAACAGCATCACGGACAATTCGCGCTCCAGCTGCGCGATTTGGCGCGACACGGCGGATTGTGACACGCCAAGCGTCTCAGCGGCGGCGGTGAGGCTGCCGGTGTCCGCCGCCGCGTGGAATGTTTTCAGTTTCGCCCAATCCATAGGCCAGATAGGTCAGAATTTGGCGGGTGTGGTCAAGCGGCCACAGATGCGCCTTATCGCGCATCTGCATCCCGCTGGAGATCACGCTACTGCGCCGCTTGGGGCGCTGCGGCCTCTTGCGCCGCCAGCCACCGCTCCGCCTCCAGCGCCGCCATGCACCCCATGCCGGCGGCGGTCACCGCCTGGCGGTAGATGTCGTCGGTGACATCGCCCGCGGCGAACACGCCGGGGATCGACGTGGCGGTGGAGTCCGGCGCGGTGATCAGATAGTCGCCGTCCTTCATCTCCAGCTGGCCTTTGAACAACTCCGTCGCCGGAGCATGGCCGATGGCGACGAAGAGGCCATCGGCGTTGATCTCGGACATGGCGCCGGTTTTGACATTGCGCAGGCGCACGCCGGTCATGGTTTTGGGCTCGTCCACCCCCAACACCTCATCGACGACGCTGTCACACACCACCGAGATTATCAGATCGATAAACAAGCGCTCC
>CAZGCB010000143.1:0-5064 GCA_964524065.1 uncultured Caulobacterales bacterium
GACGCCGTCTATGGGGTCCCGGTTTTCAAAGGCTGGATGTTTGCGTCGAGCCCGGCGTTAAACCCGCTGGAGCATGGGGTTTATGATGTGTGGGTCGTCGATTGCCGCGTCGCCGCCGCCCCAGCCCCGCAAATCCGTTAGCCGCCGCGTCAGTCGCGGCGCGGCCCGCCGGCCCCGCCGGGCAAGTTCTCCTGACCCAGGATCGATTCCGCCGGCAGTGCGCCCACATTGCCCAGCAGCTGCTCCAGCACCGACAGCTCCCGCCCGCGGGTGGGTGTTTCACGGTCCACCAGCGCCACAATGCGTCCGTCTTCCAGGCTGTACCGATCCACGGACGCCACCACGCCGCGGGCGTCGAACCGCACCGCCGTCACCGAGCGCGCACTGGTTTCAGGGCTGAGATACCCCAATTGCTGCGTCACATCGGTGATGTAGTACCACGTATTGTCGTCAAACACGCTGCGCGTGGAGGGGTTGCCGAAGCGGGCGAGCACCGTGGCCCGCGTGTCTTGGGCTGGCGCAATCTCCGTCAACGCTTCGCGTTCGGGCGCATAACCGTGGCGACGCACAATGGGCGTGCAGGCGCTGGCCAGCGCGCCGGCCGCCAGCGCGGTCAAAACCAGTGTGCGGGCGCTTAGGGCGGTGCGAGAGATGATCATGCGAAGTCCTTCAGCAATAGCGCGGCGGGGTTGTTCGCGCCCCGCGCGTCCATAGGTACCCCAATCAGGAGAACGGAGAAAAGCACCTCATGCGCCTCACTCAGCTTCTGTCCCGCGCGCCGGGCCTTGGCAAGCGCCGTCCGCGTGCGCGTGACATCATGCGTCCACTCTATGACGCGGCGGTGCGCCAGGCGCGCGCGCCGGGTTTTTACGGTCCCCGCCGGGCGCCGGACACGGTGGAGGGACGATTTGAGATGATCCTCCTTCACATTTACTTGCTTGTGCGGCGTCTGCGCGCCGAGCCCGATGCCGGACCGCAAAGTACGGAGCTCGCACAAGCGCTCTTCGATGTTTTCTTTGATGATATGGACGCGGCGCTGCGCGAAATTGGCGTGGGCGATCTGGTGGTCGGCAAGAAGGTCAAAAAAATGGGTGAGGCGTTTTATGGGCGCGCCCAAGCCTATGAGGACGCCTTCGCGGCCGCGGCGCCGGACGCTATGGCCGAGGCGGTGCGGCGCAACCTTCTGGTGGATGTGGATGAGCCGCCGGCAGATGTTTTGGCGGCTCTCAGCGCCTATGTCCGGGCCAGTGACGAGCGTTTATCACGTCAGAGCTTGGACGCATTGCTCAGCGGAGCCGCGCCCGATTTCGCCGCCCCGCCGGCCCCCTAGCGCGATCCCAAACGCGTCGCGCCGCGCTCTGTGCTTGCTTGTGTCGTGCGCTGCCGCTTGTATCCTGACGCAGTGAGCTGCGTCAGGATCGGTCGCGGCGGGATCGGGGTGCGCGTTTTATGAGTTCTACGGTGACGATCTCCATCGACGCCATGGGCGGCGATCGCGGTCCTGCGGAAGTGGTGGAGGCGGTGGCGTTGGCGGCGCGCCGTCATGGGCCGGCGGCGCGGTTTTTAATCCATGGCGATGAGCACGCGCTGGCTCCGCTCTTGGCGCTGCACCCGGACGCCCAGGCTGTGGCGCAAATCCGCCATACCGACACCTTCGTCACCATGACGGACAAGCCCAGCGACGCCATCCGGCGGGCCCGCGGCTCCAGCATGTGGAACGCCATCGCGGCCGTGCGCGCGGGCGAGGCGGGCGTGGCGGTCTCCGCCGGCAATACCGGCGCGCTCATGGCCATCTCCAAGGTGGTTCTGCGCATGGCCCCCAATGCGCACCGGCCCGCCATCGCGGCGAGCTGGCCCACACCGCATGGCTATTCAGTGGTGCTTGATGTGGGGGCCAACGTGTCCTGCGCGCCGCGGCAGTTGGTGGAGTTCGCTATTATGGGTGAGGCCTTCGCGCGCGCGGTCCATGGCCAAGAGCGGCCCAGCGTCGGGCTCCTCAATGTCGGCCAAGAGGACATGAAAGGCCATGAGGTGGTGCGCGCGGCCGCGGACATTCTGAAGTCCAGCGATCTCGATATCGCATATCGCGGCTTTGTGGAGGGCGACGATATCAGCCTGGGCGCGGTGGATGTGGTGGTGACGGACGGGTTCACGGGCAATGTAGCGCTCAAGACGGCGGAGGGCGCCGCAAAGCTGGTGGGCGGTTGGGTGCGCGAGGCGCTGACCCGCGATATCAGTTCCAAGCTTGGCGCGGCTTTGGCGCGCGGCGCGTTGATGGAGTTAAAGGACCGCATGGACCCGCGCCATGTGAATGGGGGCGTGTTTTTGGGCTTGAACGGGGTGGTCGTCAAAAGCCATGGCGGCGCGGATGCGGTGGGCTTCGCCACCGCCTTGCGCATCGCTTTTGACGTGGCGCGCAGCAACTTCCTGTCCGAAGTGGAGGCGAACCTCGCTCGCTTTTCAGATGCTCCAGCGACGCTCGTCGCTCGCGAAGAGGCGCCGGCCACATGAGTGCGTATCGATCGGTTTTTCGGGGCGTCGGCGCCTATTTGCCCGAACGCATCCTCACCAATGAAGAACTCTCGCGGATGGTGGACACCACCGATGAGTGGATCCGCGCTCGCACCGGCATCTCCCAGCGCCATATCGCCGCCGATGGCGAGTCCACCGCCGATATGGGCGCCGCGGCCGCGCGCGAAGCGTTACAGCGCGCCGGACGGACCGCGGACGATGTGGATTTGGTGATCGTCGCCACGGCGACGCCCGACCGCACATTCCCCTCAACAGCCGCGTTGATCCAGGGCCGCTTGGGCATCACCCAGGGCGCCGCGTTCGATATCCAAGCGGTGTGTTCGGGGTTCATCTATGCGCTGACGACAGCCGATAACTTCTTGGCGCGCGGCCAGGCGCAGACCGCTCTCGTGATCGGCGCGGAGAGCTTTTCACGCATTTTGGACTGGAGCGATCGCGGCACCTGCGTGCTCTTTGGCGATGGGGCAGGCGCTGTGGTGTTGAGCGCCGAGCCGGCCGCGGAGGCCGGGCGAACATCCGCCGCTGATCGCCATGAGGCGGGCGTGATCGCGACCCATCTGCGGTGCGAAGGGAGTCACGCGGATTTGCTGTATGTCGACGGTGGTCCCGGCACCACCCGGCAGGTCGGCCATCTGCGTATGATCGGCAATCAGGTTTTTCGCCACGCCGTGGTGAAGATTTCCGAGGCCATGGAGGCCGTGCTGGAGAAGGCGGGTATGGACGTGGCCGATGTGGACTGGTTTGTCCCGCACCAGGCCAATCAACGCATCCTGGTGGCGGTGGCGGACAGGTTGGGCATTCCTGAGGAGAAGGTCATTACGACGGTCGCGCGCCATGGCAACACATCCGCCGCATCCGTGCCGTTGGCGCTTCACGTGGGCGTGGAAGACGGTAAGATAAAACCGGGGGATGTGATTCTGATGGAAGCGCTGGGCGGAGGACTGACATGGGGTGCGGCTTTGGCTCGGTTGTAATGGCGCGATCCCTTATCATCAGGTTTGTGTATTGCGTAGCGTAGGTTTGAGTATGATGAGTGACGACACCGATACCGTAACACGCGCCACCTTGGCTCTCTCCGTGGCCGAAGATATCGATCTCGGTCGCCAAGAAGCGGCTTCGATGGTTGAGACGGTGCTGAATATCATTACCGAGAGTTTGGCCCGTGGCGAGCCGGTGAAACTTTCCTCCTTTGGCGCCTTTGGGTTGCGGGACAAAACCGCGCGCATGGGGCGCAATCCGAAAACCGGGGAAGAGGTACCCATTTCTCCCCGGCGGGTGTTGGTGTTCCGGCCCTCCCAAATTCTCAAGGACCGCGTCAACGCACGCTAAGGACGCCAGGCGCGAATGACGGCCGCCCGTCGTTTGCCCGGTAGGGTGGGCGCGTGATGCATGATGGGTCTGATCCGCGTCTTATGCCGTTGGCGCCGTCATCGCTGGTTTTGCAGCCGCTATGTTGCGCCAGCGCGGCTCTGGGTGGCGGTGACGCAGCGCTTGTGACGAACACAGAGGGCGACAAGCCTTCCCATCGAGGGCCAAGGCGGTTACAACCCGCGCCTTGGCGGAGCGTGGCGCAGCCCGGTTAGCGCACCGGTCTGGGGGACCGGGGGTCGCAGGTTCAAATCCTGCCGCTCCGACCAATTTTTTCAGATAGTTAGGTGGTTATCGCTGCCGCAGTGTACCGCCCTAGGTGGCAAATAGGTGGCGCGTAAGCGCTTCAGCGGCGGCCTTAGCCAAGACCCGTTGGTGGGCGGTGGGCGCCTCTCTCTAGTCCGCCCGCGCGGTCAAGGGCTGCCCCTGAGAGGAAGATCGCTGCCCGGCGAGAGTTCGCGGGGGCACCGTCAAGGCCGGCCGCGAACGCGGCCGCCGAAGGCTTGGCCTTGATGGCGCCGAGCACAGCGGCATCCTGGCCGGGTCGGGGAAAGACACAAGGCGCGGAGAGCGCGCCGAACGCCGCGCCGGCGTAGACGCCCGAGAAAGAGACGGACAAAGAAGCGTCCCGGGAGATGGACGCGGCCCTGACGATGGATCGCGACATTGGGATGTAACTTCGAGACGTCGGGATGCCGTCAGGGCCTTGTTTTCATTGGACCGCCAGCAATCGCCAGCACGCACGCCAGCGCTGCTGATATGGCCGAAGTCATTGAATTTGCGTGACTTTCCGCCCCGCTAGCCCTCTAGCGTCGGGTGTGAAGAAACCCAAGGATTGCGCATGGATCTCAAACCGCCTCTTCGGCCCCTCTGTTTTGTGACGGCGTCCGACCTGTGCGGCTGCGCTTCAGCGCGCCGACGCGTTCAGTTCGCCCAACAACTGGGCGATGCCTTGGAGCGTTGCGCGAGCGCGGCGACGGGCGTCGGCGGCGGCTTTGCTGCGGGAGCCGTGTTTCCACTGCGCCGCCCGGATGGCCGCGATTCCCGCGGCGGTCCGCGGACCTGTCGACGCGCCGCCGTGCTTGTGACATCGGCCGTTCTTCATCGCTGGCGCGCGGCAGGGTGTTCTCGCGCGCGTCATTGCTTCGCAGCGGGGGGCGGTGT
>CAZGCB010000144.1:0-5017 GCA_964524065.1 uncultured Caulobacterales bacterium
TTGCCCAAAGGCCAAAGCCGCAAGTGAGCGCCGGCAACATCGCCTGAACCGCGTCAGGTGTTCATGGAGTCGAAGAACTCTGCATTGTTCTTCGTCTGGCGCAGCTTATCGAGCAAGAACTCAATCGCATCCACCGACCCCATCGGGTTGAGGATACGCCGCAGCACGTAGACCTTCTTGAGGTCCTCTTTCTTGACCAGAAGCTCTTCTTTGCGTGTGCCGGACCGCTGAATGTCGATGGACGGCCACACGCGGCGGTCGGAGATTTTCCGGTCAAGGATGAGTTCGGAGTTACCCGTGCCCTTGAACTCTTCGAAGATCACCTCGTCCATGCGCGAGCCGGTGTCGATCAGCGCCGTGGCGATGATGGTCAGCGAGCCGCCTTCTTCCAAATTCCGCGCGGCGCCGAAGAAACGTTTCGGCCGCTGCAGCGCATTGGCGTCGACACCAGCGGTCAACACCTTGCCGGAGGAGGGCACCACTGTGTTGTAGGCGCGACCCAAGCGGGTGATGGAGTCCAACAAGATCACCACGTCGCGGCCATGCTCGGTCAAGCGCTTGGCTTTTTCGATCACCATTTCCGCGACTTGCACATGGCGCGACGCCGGTTCGTCAAAGGTGGAGGAAATCACCTCACCCTTCACCGAGCGCTGCATGTCGGTGACTTCTTCGGGCCGCTCATCGATGAGCAGCACGATGACATAGCATTCGGGGTGGTTCGCCTCGATGGAGTGGGCGATGTTCTGCAGCAGCACGGTTTTACCCGTGCGCGGCGGCGCGACGATCAGCGCGCGCTGACCCTTGCCGAGCGGCGCGACAATGTCGATGACGCGTCCGGAACGGTCTTTGCGCGTGGGATCATCGATCTCCATTTGCAGCCGTTCATTCGGATAGAGCGGGGTGAGATTGTCGAAATGGACCTTGTGCCGGGCGCGGTCGGGGTCCTCGAAATTGATGTCGGCGACCTTCACGAGGGCGAAATACCGCTCGCCATCACGCGGCGCACGGATCTGACCGTTGACGGTGTCCCCCGTCCGCAAGCCAAAGCGGCGAATTTGAGAGGGGCTGACGTAAATATCATCCGGGCCGGGCAGGTAGTTCGCTTCCGGCGCCCGCAAGAAGCCGAAGCCGTCCTGCAGCACCTCGAGCACGCCGCCGCCGGAGATTTCCACCCCACGTTCCGCCAATTCCTTGAGGATGGCGAACATCATGTCCTGCTTACGCATGGAGGAGGCGTTCTCCACCTCCAGCTTCTCTGCGTAGGCCAGCAGCTCCGTCGGGCCTCGCTTTTTCAGCTCATCGAGAGTCATCGACTCCAGATCGTCGATAGCGTTCGCGTCAGACGCATTGGTCGTCATGGAGTGATATCTTCCAGAAACATCCCGCAGCCGCGTGAATGCGAGCGGGGCCCATTTTGGTGTATTCGAGCGGCGTTTCGTACGCGGGGGGGGAGTGTTATGCGCGCCACCGCCGAAATGATGGCGCTCCAGCGCGTTCCATTGAAGGAACACCATACTTGGTGGATGCCGTCAAGCTAGCGAGCCCATTAGCCGCGTTAAAAGGGCTTCACTACCGCCATGATGACAATCACGATGGCGAGAATAGCCGGCGCTTCGTTGATGATTCGCCAATAGCGCTCAGAGCGCGTGTTGGCTTGAGCCGCAAACTTTTTGCGCGCGGCGCTGTAGACGTGGTGCAGGCCGGTCATCGCCACAAGGGCGGTGAGCTTCACATGCATCCAACCCTGCGACAAAAGACCTGAATTCACGGCCAGCATCAGCACGCCCAAGAGCCATGCCGCAATCATGGCGGGGTTCATGATGAGCCGCAGCAAGCGGTGCTCTTGGAGCTTCAACGTCTCATCAAGCTCGCCGCCGGGCGTCGCGTTCACATGATAGACGAAAAGCCGCGGCAAATAGAGCAATCCCGCCATCCAGGCGATCACACTGAGAATATGAAACGCCTTGATCCACAGATAGGCCGGCCCGGCGAGCCATTCGATGACGCTGGCCATCACGCTGTCTCCCCGAAGGCCGCCTTCGCCGCACTCAGTTCGTCCAGCAGTGTCAACAGTCGGCTCACATGCTCTGGCGGCGTTTGCGGCCAAATGCCATGGCCGAGGTTGAATATGTATGGCCGGCCCGCGAACAGGTGCAGCAAGCGCGCGACCTCCGCGCGTAGCGCATCCGTGCCTGCAACCAAGATCGCCGGATCGAGCGCGCCTTGTAGAGGAAGGGTTGTGGGCAACGCTGCGAGCATCGGTTCGCTGGCTTGGGTCATATCCAAAGCAAGAGCATCGACGCCCGCTTCACGCGCAAAGTCGACCGCCTGGATGCCGGAACCGCGGGGAAAGCCGATGATCGGCGCATTGGGATGGGTGCGCCGCAACCGCTCCACACAACGGCGGGTCGGCGCGATGACCAGGCGCTCAAATAAAGGCGGCGCAAGGTCGGCGGCCCAGCTTTCAAACAGCTTTACAACATCCGCGCCAGCTTCCAGCTGAGCGGCGAGATAATCGGCTGTGGCGTCCGCGAGATAGCCCAGAAGGGCGTCCGTCGGCTCTGGATGGGTTGCCGCCCATGCGCGCGCATCGCGCCGCCCGGCCTCGCCCTTGCCGCCGCCCAGCATATAGGTGGCGACGGTCCAGGGCGCGCCGGCGAAACCGATCAGCGTCGTCGTATCTGGAAGCCCTGCGCGCACCCGCGCCACGGTATCGCTCACGGGCGCCAAGCCAGCGGCCGCTTTGTCCCACGCTAGGGCGTCCACCGATGCGGGCGCCGCCAGCGGCTCTAAACGCGGGCCTTCATTTTCGACAAAGCGAACCTCAGCGCCCACCACATGCGGCAGCAGAAGGATGTCCGCAAACACGATGGACGCATCAAAGCCATAACGGCGAATGGGCTGAAGAGTCACTTCGGCCGCCCGTTCGCTGTCGAAGCAAAAATCGATGAAGTTCGGGACCTTGGCCCGCAAGGCGCGATATTCCGGCAGATAGCGCCCCGCTTGGCGCATGAGCCACACCGGTGGGCGGCGCAGAGCCGTCCCGCCCAAGACCTGCATCATGGGCTTCGTCGCTGGATCGTTGTTCATCAAATTCATCATGAAAGATTTATATTTTGAATTCTTCCTATTGAGGGGGTGGAAAACGCAGCACGCGAGGAGTCATCAACAGCCTGTCCCCTTCTTTTGCGAAGAAGGTTAAGCCATCATGCGCAGGCTAATGGTGAAGCGCAGATGCAAGAAGGTGCGGTGCGCCAAAGGCTTGGGGGCGGGGGCTTGGGGCGGTTCACAGCTTCTGCAAACCACGGCTCAATGGCGTGAAAATTTTGGGAGCAGACGCGGCGCGGTTTGGGCGCCGCGCTCGGCGCATAGCGCCCCAAATGGCGCGCATGTGAAAAGGCGTGGCGATGATTCACAAATCCCTCCCCATGGGCGCCGCGGCGTCTCCACCGGCTTCCCCCCAACCGACTCGTGAGCTTCAGTGCTTTTTCCACGTGCATCTGGTGTCGGATTCCACCGGCGAGACGCTGATCAACGTCATGCGCGCCTCTGTGGCGCAGTTCAAAGACGCTGCGCCGTTGGAGCATTTGTACGCGCTGGTGCGTTCGGAGCGGCAGATGACGCGGGTCCTAAAGGCCATCGAGGATCTTCCCGGAGTGGTGCTCTACACCGTTTTGGATGACGCCCTGCGCCTCATGCTGGAGCGGCGCTGCGCTGAGTTGGACGTGCCGTGCGAGCCCATCCTGGACCCCGTCGTCACCATGCTGTCGCGCTATATCGGGGTGCGGATGGAAGCGCGCCCGGGGGCGCAGCGGGCCTTGGATGAAGGGTATTATGAGCGCATTGAGGCGCTCGATTTCGCCATGGCCCATGATGATGGGCAACAGCTCGACACGATCCATAACGCCGATGTGGTGCTGGTGGGGGTGAGCCGCACATCCAAAACGCCCACCTGCATCTACCTGGCCCATCGCGGCGTGCGAGCAGCCAATGTGCCGCTGATACCAGGCTCGGACCCGCCGCCGCAGGTGGACGCGCTGCGGGACGGACCGCTGGTGGTCGGCCTGACCGCCACGCCGGATCGTTTGGTGAATGTGCGGCGCAATCGCTTGTTGGGTCTGCGCGAAAGCCGCATGACGGATTATGTGGACGAAACCGCGGTGCGTGAGGAGGTGAAGCGGGCGCGCCGGTTGTTTGGCGCCCGCGGTTGGCCGGTGATCGATGTCACCCGCCGTTCGGTAGAGGAGACGTCCGCCAAGGTGATGAACCTCCTCGCGGAGCATCGTGGTGAACCGACCTCATGAGTGCGGATGCAGATTTGGCGCTTGCAGGTCCGAACGCGCCGCTGATTTTGGCGTCCGGCAGTGCGATCCGGGCCCGCATTTTGCGCGAGGCGGGCGTGCCTTTCCTTGTGCGCAAGTCGCATGTCGATGAAACCGCCATCAAAGAAGCGATGGAGGCGGCCTGCGCGCCTGCGGAGGCTGTCGCTCAGGCTTTGGCCGATGAGAAGGCTCTGGCGGTGAGCCGAACGGAGGCTGGCCTCGTCCTTGGCGCCGATCAGATCCTACGATTGGACGGCGCGTTGCTCGACAAAGTCGCGGATATGGCGGCGGCGAAGGATCGCCTGCGGGCCATGCGGGGCAAGGGCCATGATCTCGTTGGAGCCCTGAGCCTGGCGCGAGACGGGACGATTGTCGCGCGTCATCAGCAAAATTCACGCATCCATGTGCGGGCGTTCAGCGATGAATTTTTAGAAGCCCATCTGCAAGCAGCCGGGCCGGATATGCTCGCCAGCGTCGCGTGTTACCAATTTGAGGGCTTGGGCGCCCAGTTGTTCGAAGCGGTGGAGGGTGATTATCACGCTGTGCTGGGATTGCCGCTGACGCCTTTGCTGGCGTTGCTGCGGCGCGAAGGGGTGCTGATGTCATGAGTGATGGGCCCTTTTCATCAGGCGGTGTGACGGGCGGGGGGGGGGGGGGGGGGGGGGGGGGGGGGGGGGGGGGGGGGGGGCGGGGGG
>CAZGCB010000145.1:0-4895 GCA_964524065.1 uncultured Caulobacterales bacterium
CCGCCGACCTCTTGAATGCCATTCAAGCGCTCTCCCAACTGAGCTATGGCCCCGCATCGCCGATGCGAGCGCGGAACCTACGCGCGCGTTCGGGGCGGATCAAGCGGCAATCCACAAGGCGCGGGCGAGAAAATCCACTCCCATCCCTACCCGTCGTCTTGAGCGCCCCAACAGGCTCGACACGCCCAAGGGCCTACGCATCGTCTTGACCGCCCTGACAGCCCCACCACGCCCCAGAGCTGCGGCATCATAACGCCCGCGGGCGAAGCGGCCACGGGCGCCGCAACACAATCGCTGAACACGGCGCCCCTCAGGCCGGATCCACACGCCCGCCGCACCAAAGATGCGCCGAGACGCCTTGAAATTGACCCTCGGCCCTCATTTTCCATGTGGATCGCGAATTTGTGCGGTTTTCCTTGGCGCCAGAGCCGCTTATATGCGTGAGACTTGCGTGCAACGCTGGTCGCACGCAACAGCGGAGGGGCCCATGCTGCTCACCATGATGAAAGCGAAACTGCATCGCGCCGCGGTGACACAGGCCGATCTGGACTATGAGGGCTCGATCGCCGTGGATCGCGATTTGCTCGATGCGGTCGGCATCTTGCCCCATGAGCGCGTGGATGTGTGGAACGTCACCAATGGCGAACGCTTCACCACCTACGCTATCTCAGCCCCACGCGGCGGGCGCTCCGTGGCCGTCAACGGCGCCGCCGCGCGTTTGGTGCAGCCCGGCGATCGCGTCATCATCGTCGCCTTCGCCCAGATGGAGCCAGCAGAAGCGGACAACCATGAGCCCGCCGTCCTGGTGCTGGATGACGAGAACCAGCCCGTGCGCCTGCCTGAACCCGTTTAGGCGGCCCGCCAGCTGCAGATCAGACAGGGTTGCGAGCCGATCGAGCCGCGGTTTACGCCTTTTTTCGTGATGGCTCCGATACTTCACGATCCCACATTGGGCGTGAGGAGCCATGCACGCAGACGCGACGGACCCCGAAGACGACGAACTTTTCGATGAGCCCGCCACGCCCGCAGGCTCCACGCTGTTCGATTTGGAGCACAAAGTGTTCCACATGAGCGGCGCGCGCTTCGCCTATGGCGATGAAGGGCGCACCCCGTGCTTCTTTGTATCCTTGGGCGGCGTTATGGCGTCCATTCCCGTCAGCCGCGTGTGTTACGAGTTTAAGATCGTCCACGGCACGCGCGATTTCGAACTCACCGGCATCATCGCAAAAGCCTTGGAGTATGTGCGCGAAATCCGCCCCGGTGACGCCATCCCCTCCGAGTTGTTGGACGGCTCGGCGTCGTGGTCCATCGCGCCGCGCCACGCCCACATCGCCCGCCAGCGGGTCTATGGCGCGGTGGCGCAATGGGCGGCCGGTGAGACTGATGACAACGCCTCGGCGATGGCCCTCTCACAATCGCTGGAAACCGATACGACGCCGCTGGAGGCGGCGCCAGGCGTGTTTGAAGTGTTGGCGAGCGCTATTGGTTTGGGCGCCGATATTCTGGAAGCCAATGAACGTGTGGCGCGCATCGCCCATGAATGGTCGTACATTGAAGGCTTACGCGACCATTATGGCGGCCTATTCAAACTGCCCTCGGTTCTGGATCGCTTTCGCCGCCTCGCGGCCAAGGATCGCAACCGCCGCGAAGAGTACGACCGCATGACCGCGCTGATCGCGCTGCCCATCAAAACGGCGCGCCAAGAGTTTCAGCGCACCGATCACCTCCTCGCGAAGATCGCGGGCCAGGTGCGCGATCACGAACAAACCGTGCAGAAGATCCGCCTGTCGCGTGATCGCTTGCACGTGGAGTCGCTGGTGTGGAGCCCCGTGGTCGACAAATGGCGCGATGATGAGGGCTTCGTGGATGACGACCAGCGCCGCATCGCCACCTATCGCTATCTGGCCAGCAACTTTGCCCAAGGCGGGCGCTGGAAGCCGGTGTTCCGTCAGCGCTGATCCCGCGACCTGAACTGAGCGCTAAGGAGCGTCCAGGTCGCTTTGCGTCTCGCCGCCATAGAGCGTCGCAAAGAAGTCCCCGTCCCGCCAGACTGGGCGCATGGGCGTGTTGGCGGTCTCCACCATGATGGCGTAGTTGACCACGGCGAATTTCGCGCCGGCCTCGTAGTTGATCGGCGCCTCGAGATCATCATCGTAATTGTGATACCGGGTGGCCAAGAATGTGGTGAAGGCCTCGCGTCCGCCATTGCTGAAGCCCGTCATGAGAAAGACCGACGGCACGCCCTTCTGCACAAAGCGGTAATGATCGGACCGCGTGAACAAGCCCTGCTCCGGCATCGGGTCCGGGGCCAACTCCACATCCACCGCCGCCGCCGCTGCGGCGACGATCGGCCCCAGGGTGGAGCGCTCAGCCCCAAAGGCGATCACATCGGTGAAATCATAAAGCAGCACCGGCATATCCAAATTGATATTGGCGACCATCGGCTCATCGAAGGGCGGATGATGGGTGAAGTATTCCGCACCCACCAAGCCCTTTTCTTCCGCCGTCAACGCCACAAACACAACGGTGCGCGCCAAGCGCGTCTGGCGCGCGGCGGCGGCCACCTCCAACAAAGCAGACACCCCTGCGGCATTGTCCATCGCACCGTTGAAGATGCGGTCCGCCTGGAAGGCCGGACCTAAACCGAGATGGTCCAAATGCGCGGTCAACACGACATGCTCATCGCGCAAAACCGGATCGCTGCCCGGCAACACCCCCACCACATTGGCGCTGGCGATGCGTTCATGCGTTGAGCGTTGGGACAACCGCGCCGCCACGTTCAGCGCGCCACGCGGCAGCGGCTCGCCCTCGTCCTCCAAAGCGCCCAGCACCGCATCAAACGAAAAAGGCGCGTCCACAAACAGCGCCCGCGCCCCGTCCATGCTCATCACGGCCGTGAGTTGCAGGGGCGGCGGCCCGGTTTCAGCGGCGGCGTCAGCCCCTTCACGCGCGTCACCCCCGGCTTCAGGCGCCACCCATGTCATACGCACATTACCAGATGACCGCATGGCCCGCGCGAAATTGAACCGCGCCTGACGCTCCGGCGTGTACAGCGTGATCAGCCCGACAGCCCCGCGCTTGGACGCCTCCGCCGCCTTGGACCGTCCCGATGCGAAATGGGCCCGCTCCTCGGTCTGGAAGACGTTCGGCGCGCCCGCCAGCACCGCGACAATTTTCCCCTCCACATCCACGGCGGCATAATCGTCATGACCGTATTGCGGCGCCACGACCCCAAAGCCGGCGAAGACGACAGGCGCGCGCACCGAAGACTCCGTGAAATCTGGGCTCCCCGAAACATAGTACTCGTCACCGAGTGTCAGCGTCTTGACGCCTTGGCGTGTCTGCACCTCAAAAAGGGCGCCTGCATTGTCGCGCTGAAACGATAACAGCGGGACGGGCTGGAAGTAGGCCCCGTCAACACCCCCCGGAGCCAGTCCCGCCGCCGCGAACTGACTGGCCACGTAAGCAGCCGCCACATCATAGCCCGGCGTGCCGGCTTCACGACCCTGCAACGCGTCCGCGGCCAGGAACGTCATGTGAGCGCGCATGTCCCGCGCCGTGATGGCGTCCCCCCCGGTGGTGGGCGGCGAGGATGCGCACGCACTCAGAAGTCCCGCCAGAAGCGCCCCGCACGCCAGTTTCACGCCGAGCCTCAGACCCATGACCCACCTCCCATCAACGCGATTGTTGGGAACGCACCACATCCGGCGGATCGCCCTCACCGCCGCCGAAACGTCACGAGACACGCGTGCGGGCGCGTTCCGCGTCCACAAAGCGGCCCGTGTCCGGGTCGAGCACCGTCAACCGCCCCTCGCCGATGGAGAAATGGGCGCCCGACAGCGCGAGGCCCTCCTGCTGCATCGCCGATCGCACAAAGGGATAGGTCTGCAAATTCGCCAAAGAGATGTGAATGGCCGCATGCTCCATGGCGACTTGCGGGTCCGGCCGCGCCAATGCCTCCGCACGGGCGCCGTCCAACAGCTGCGCCCAGGGAGCCACAAAGTGAGACGCCTCCGGCGGCGCGCCATGCAGGGCCGCTTCACAGCCGCCGCATCCCGAATGGCCGAGCACAAGGATCACCTTCACTTTCAGCACTTGAACCGCGAACTCCAGCGCCGCGCTGGTGTCATGCAGGCCGTGATCATCCTCATAGGGCGGGACCAGATTAGCGACATTGCGCACGGTGAACATCTGGCCCTCGGGCACATCGAAAATGATGGCGGGATCCACACGGCTGTCGGCGCAGGCGATGGCCATCACACGCGGGCGCTGACCGTGATCGAGTTGTGCGTATTCGCGCCAATGCGCCGGCCAATACTGCTCGCGAAACCGCTCATAGCCTTTGAGCAGCTTGTCCATGGCCGGCCTGCATCTCCTCGACAACACACGTGGAAGACTAGCCTCTCCCGCGGGTGTGGCGCCAGCATCAGACCCCACTCAAAAAGCGGCGTGCGACATTGTATCGCGCACGCCAGCCCGGCCCGGACCACAGCGTTAGTTGTCGAGGAAACTGCGCAATTTGCGGCTGCGGCTGGGATGTTTCAGCTTGCGCAGCGCCTTGGCTTCAATCTGACGGATCCGTTCGCGCGTGACGGAGAATTGCTGGCCGACTTCCTCCAGCGTGTGATCGGTGTTCATACCGATGCCAAAACGCATGCGCAGCACGCGCTCCTCCCGCGGGGTGAGGCTGGCCAGAACCCGCGTGGTGGTTTCCCGCAGATTGGACTGGATCGCCGCGTCGATGGGCAAGATGGCGTTCTTGTCTTCGATGAAATCGCCCAGATGGCTATCTTCCTCATCGCCGATGGGGGTTTCCAGCGAGATGGGCTCCTTGGCGATTTTCATCACCTTGCGCACTTTTTCCAGCGGCATGGCGAGCTTTTCCGCCAGCTCCT
>CAZGCB010000146.1:0-4860 GCA_964524065.1 uncultured Caulobacterales bacterium
GAGCATGGCGCGCCCCGACTAGGACTCGCTTTCGTCCCGCTGCGGCCCTGACGGGCCGCTATGCCCCACACCACAACAGACATTGCTCTGCGTCCGCCGCTTGCGAAGGGCCCGCGCCCCCCGTATCGGCTGGGACGTCAGAGAGCGCCGCAGTCCATGGGGACTCGGCGCCGATTTTGTTTTGGGGACAGACATGATGACCAAGCGTTTCACCGCGGCCAGTCTGGCCGTGATCGCCCTGGCCGCCGCGCCCATCGCCGCCGGCGCCCAGTCGGAGCCGGTCGAACCGGACGCTGAAGCGGCCGCCATCGATCGTCGCGAACTGGAAGCCGCCATCGACAGAGCCGCCGCCCGGGCCGAACGCCTGTATGAGGACGGCGTGTTCACCGGAGAAATCGGCACGGCCTACGTGTTCGACGATGATTTCAACACCTTAGGCGTCCAAGGCCGCCTTTCCTATGAAACCAACCTGCCCGAGGCGCTCGGCGCGCTCAGCCCCTTGGTCGACTCCATCTCTTACCAGGCCGACGCGTTTTTGGGCCTCACCGAAGACGAAGAAACGCTGGGCGGTCAAAAGGTCGACAGCCGCACGCAATACGTCATCGCCGCCGCCGCCGCGGCCCATAAGCGCGTCAGCGGCCGGTTGGACGGCTTTGTGCGCGTCGGCGTCAGCGTCGCCCGCCAGACCGTTGATGTGCCGGTGGGCACGGGGTCACGTTTTGAAGTCACCGCGGGCGACACCGATGTCGGTGTGCTGGCCGGCGTGGGCGCGCGCTACAAGTTGACGGAAAAGACCCACATCCGCACCGATCTGACCTTCCAAAACGATGTGGTCATGCTAGGCGCCGGCTTCGGCGTTCAGTTCTAAGGCCCGCAAAGGCCCGACCGACGTCAAAAAAGCCCCGGGTCATACGGCCCGGGGCTTTTCATGCAGGCTGCCTCGATCGCTCAGCTGCGGGCGGACTCGGCGGACAAAAACTGCGGCGCAATTTTGAGATTCGTCGCGAGTTTCATCTTCTCCAAGACCAACAGCGCCGTGCCATTGTAATCGAGCACGCGATTGATCAGCCCCTTCCGCGGCAAATGCAGCGCACTGGCGGGATACTCATGGTGGTGATCGTGGATCGCCTCCCCGCCGGTGAGCAGGGCCAACGTCCAATCCAGCCAGGCCGGCGTTTTCAGGTGGCCGAACACATTCACGCCCAATGTGGTGGCGTGGAACTGCACCCCGCGCGCCGTCACCGCGCTGGCGTGCAGCAAGAAGGTCAGCAGCAGCGAACCGCCCAACGCCCACACCAGCGCGTAAATCGCTGCGGGAATCACCAAATGCACGATGAAGGACATCAGCAAATAGTGCCGATCATGGGCTCCAACCGCCGGGTTTTCCCGCAACCACATGGCCATGGGCCGCTTCAAATCGTTTTCATCACGCCATAAGAGCCAACCAATCCACGCCCAAAACTTACCCTCATGCGGGTTGTGCGGGTCGCCCGGCTTGTCCGACAGCCGGTGATGCTGGGAGTGATAATTCACCCAATCGCTCAGCTTGCCCTGCATGGCGATGACACAGTTCAACGCCGTCAGAATCTGCGCCGGCGGGCGCAACTCGCCCGCCTTGTGCTGCCAGATGCGGTGCAACACGCCGATGCCGAGATTACAAATGACCAGCGAAACAACGCCGACCGCGAAGGCGGCCAACAGGTACCACCATGCGAAATGCAAACTGGGGAACGCCAATCCCGCAATCACGGCGCCCACAATCCCCAACACGCCGAGGCTGGGATAGATAATCGCCGCAAAAACGCTCGGCCAATCCAAATTCGCCCAGCTTTTCTCAATGGCCTCGGACCGCGGCTTCGGTGTCGATGTCATGCTGATCCTTCACTCTTATTCGCGCATGGCCCGGCGATGGCGACCCTCAGTGGTCCTAGTGCAGCCCCGTTCATGAAGGCTGCCGCCCGCCACCGCTCTCGCCGCATGCCGGCCCGTCATTTGTGCGACCTCGTCTCACCACGCGCAAGCATGGCGGTTTGTACATTTTTGTCGCGGCGCAGGCCTGCCTGGCGCTGCGACATGCTTCTTAGTCGACCTGGGGAGCCAAACCCGGTATCTCAAGCGCCATCTTCTCGCCATCACGCCTTAGCGCCGCTTGCGCAGCGCCGAGCGCCCACCGCCGCTTCACCCGTCGCGGTTTGTCATCCCGGGAGTTTTCCATGTCCGACGCCCCTTTGCCCCAAGGCGACCTGATGCGTGGCAAGCGCGCCCTGATCATGGGCGTCGCCAATAAAAACTCCATCGCCTGGGGCATCGCCCGCCAGCTGGCCGCCCAGGGGGCCGAGCTCGCCTTCACCTATCAGGGCGAGGCGTTGGAAAAGCGCGTCGCGCCACTGGCCGAGGAAGTGGGTGCGCTGATGTTCGCCGCCGACGTCACCGATGACGCCAGCATGGACGTGGCCTTCACCGCCATCCGCGATCGCTGGGGCCGGCTGGATGCGCTGGTGCACGCCATCGCCTTTTCCGACAAGGAAGAGCTAAAAGGCTCCTTCGTGGAGAACACCACGCGCGCCAATTTCGCGCGCACCATGGACATCTCCGCATTTTCCTTCGTCGACGCCGCCCGCCGCGCCGCGCCGCTCATGCCGCCCAAAGACGAAGGCGGCGGCGCCATGGTGACGCTGACCTATCTCGGCTCCGAGCGCGTGCTGCCCAGCTACAACGTCATGGGCGTCGCCAAGGCCGCACTGGAGGCCTCCACCCGCTATATCGCGCGCGATCTCGGCCCCAAGGGCATTCGCGTCAACGCCATCTCCGCCGGCCCCATGCGGACACTCGCCATGGCCGGGATTTCCGGGGGCAAGTCGCTGCTCAACACCGGGCGCGAATGGTCGATGATGAAGGAAGACACCCGTATGGAAGGCGTCGCCGGGGCCGCGCTTTATTTGCTCTCGCCGCTGGGCGCGAGCTGCACGGGCGAAGTGCTCCATGTCGACGCCGGCTTCCACGCCGTCGCCGTGCCGGATGGGGCGGAGTAGGCGGCTCAGGCTACGCTCTCGCCATTATGCGGTATCATTTTCACGGCCGACCCAACGGGGATAGACAAAGCCTCGCGGCAACTGATGATTCTTATCTTTGAACAGATGATAGGCCAGCCATAGCAGGTGCTCGTAGGTGGACTTCGTGGCGACGAGCACCGACTTGCCTGTAGTTGGATGGTGGACTGGCCTTGCGCCGCTCCGCTGCTCCACGAGCGCACCAAACAGCTCAAGTTCGCGCTTGATCCGCGTTGCCATGGTTAGGTTCAGGTACCCCATATCCACATCGCCGCCCCGCGCGGCCACCGCGATGAACTCCCAAGAATTGAGGCGGTCCAACACCCAGATTTTCAGTGGCTCGTGCTCAAATACTCTATCGAAGTCAAGCAGCTCGAGTCGTTTCACATGGTTTGACGTCTCTAGGCCACGTTGCTTTGCGATATGCTCAACTGCCTGGCGTATTGCTTTGAAACGCTTGATTTCCGCATCATCCCGCAAAATGTCGCGCAAAAAATCAAAGGTGTGAGTCCGGCGCTGAGAGCGACCATTATTATAATTTGTATAGATTACACTCACAGTCGCAACAATGGCCGACGAGAGAATGGCGATTGGCGACTGAAATCCGGTGACTGGCTCGTTGACGAGGATCAAAAGCGAGCCGACGACGACAAAAAAAGACAATACGATAAAGGTTGATAGCCTTAGGAAGCGCCACAAATGGGTGAGCGGCCGCTCACGGAATCCAAAGAAGAGATAAATACGATTACGCTTTGCCAATGCATCGGCGACAAGCCAAAAAAAAATTGAAAACCACGCCGCAGTGACCACTGCGAACAAAATGACAAACAGCGAGGGGGTTTTTGGCCGGAACGCCACCAGCAGCAATGCTGCCATCACGCCGAACAGCGTAATGATGATTGAGGCTCCGCCAAGCCTCCAAGCCCGACGCCGCCAATCAGCATGCGCCCAGGGCGCACCGGTACTAAATGATGGGGTCTTCGTCTTCACCGGGAACGGTTAAAGCGGCCACAAGGATGTTCGGATCTTCATCAAAGTATGTCATTCTTGCCTCCATAGTCGCAAAAGTATGGGAAAGCTGGAGAAAATGCAAGTCTCAGCTCCCCCATACCACAGCGAGCGTCAATTCCAGATAAATCGACGCGCCGGCTAGTCCGCCCCTTCCTCTTCCTTAATTTCGGCGCCCGTCTCCTGGTCGACGACCTTCATGGACAGGCGGGTTTTGCCGCGATCGTCAAAGCCCATCAGCTTGACTTTCACCACATCGCCTTCCTTGACCATGTCGGAGGGGTGCTTCACCCGGCCCTTCGCCATTTGCGACACGTGGACGAGGCCGTCGCGCTTGCCGAAATAATTCACGAAGGCGCCGAAATCGACGACCTTCACGACGGTGCCGTCGTAAATCGTCCCCACTTCCGGCTCGGCCACGATGGAATGGATGAGGTCGTAGGCCTTTTGGATGGACGCGCCATCGGCGGACGCGATTTTGATCAGCCCATCCTCGCCAATGTCGATTTTCGCGCCGGAGGTCTCCACGATTTCGCGGATCACCTTGCCGCCGGAGCCGATCACTTCCCGGATCTTGTCGACGGGGACCTGCATGGTCTCGATGCGCGGCGCATGAGCGGAGAATTCGGTCCGCGCACCGGACAGCGCCTTGTCCATCTCGCCGAGAATGTGGAGACGGCCGCCCTTGGCCTGCTCCAGCGCGGTTTTCATGATGTCCTCGGTGATGCCGGCGATTTTGATGTCCATCTGCAGGGAGGTGATGCCCTCCGTGGTGCCGGCGACTTTAAAGTCCATATCGCCG
>CAZGCB010000147.1:0-4656 GCA_964524065.1 uncultured Caulobacterales bacterium
GAGCATCACCTTGCCAAGGTGAGGGTCGTGCGTTCGAATCGCATCGCCCGCTCCAATGTTTTCAGGCGCAAGCCGATCATAGAGAAGCCCTCGCGCCTGCACGGCGCCGGCGGCGTTCCGTGCTTCTTCGGGTGTGTTTAGAGGCAGAACGCGCGACCGGCATAAGCGCCCCTTTACACCCGTGTGCTTGTCTCGATCCCCCAGAACACAACCCGTTCGTTGGGAGAGGATCGCGCCCATGCTGACCCACACCGCGGCCGTGCAGGGCGCGTCCGGCGCCGCTGCCGCCCAAGCCCTTGTTGAACAAATGAAAACCAAGGGCGTTGAGGCGCCCGACCTGATCGCCCTCTACGCCACCGAGGCGCTTGCGGACGCCGATTTGATACACACCGTGCGCGCCGCCTTCCCTCAGGCCAGCCTGTTCGGCGGCACCAGCTGCCGCGGCGTCATCACCGAGACGGGGGTGTATCGCGGCGAACCGGGCGCGGCCGGGCTTTTGGCCATCAGCGATCGGCAAGGCGGGTATGGCGTGGGCGCCGCGCCATTGGGCGCGGATCCAGCGGCGGCCGCCAAGGCGGCGGCGCACGCCGCCTTGGAAAACGCCGGGCGTCCTTTCGAGATGCCGGCCTTGTTGTGGATTTGTCAGCCGCCGGGCGTCGAGGAGGCGGTGTTGGAGGGCTTGGCGGCCAGCTTCGGCGCCCAATGCCCGATCATGGGCGGCTCCTCCGCCGATGACGCTATCGCGGGGCGCTGGAGCCAGTTCAGCCATGACGGTGTCGTCCAGGGCCATGTTGTGGTGGCGGCGTTGTTCCCCTCCGGCGAATTCGGCGTGGCGTTCCAATCGGGCTATGAGCCCACCGCCATTCGCGGACGCGTGACCGGCGGGGAAGGCCGCCGCGTCAACGCCCTGGATTCGCGTCCGGCTGCGCAGGTCTATGCCGAGTGGGCCGCCCAGCCCATCGATCCGTCAGAGCCGGGCGCGATCCTCGCAGAAAGCACCCACACCCCGCTGGGTCGTCGCTTGGGCCGCTGTGATGGGGTGGAGGAGTATTTGCTGGCCCACCCCGCCAGCGTGGAGGCCGACGGCGCCATCACCTTGTTCGCCGACGTGAAGGAGGGCGAGGAAGTCATCGCCATGACCGGTGATATGGACAGCCTGGTGGCGCGGGCTGGGCGCGTGGCGCGCGATGCGGCGGCTTTGGCGCAAACCCGCCCGGAGGCTATCCGCGGCGGTCTGGTGATCTATCCCGGCGGCTGCATGATGGCGGTGGACGATCGCTTGGAGGATGTCGCCGCCGGCATCCGCCACGCGGTCGGCGCGGCGCCGTTCCTGTCGGCCTTCACCTTCGGCGAACAAGGCGCGACGCTGACGGCCGGCAACCGCCATGGCAATCTGATGGTGGCCGCCTCGGTGTTTGGTGATGGTCGATAGCCCAGAACATCTGCGCGAAAGGCTGGCGAGCCTGCAGCGTCGCTACGCGAAGGCCGATGCGCGTTTGCAGGACCATGCCATTTTGCTGGGCGCCACCAGCGACATCCTGGAGGCCGACAACGCCGATGGCGTGCGCGCGGCCATGTTTAGCGCCTTCGAACAGGCCATGGCGCCGGATGCCGTGGCGGTGTTCGAACGGTTGACCGATGGCGCCTATGTGTGCGCCGTCAGCAGCGAGGTCGCTTTGGCGGGCCTGCAGTTTCCCGGTCACACCATGCTCGATCGGGTGCAGGCGGGCCAAACGGTGGCGCTACCGGATATCCAGCGTCTTTGGCCGGGAGCCGACCATCAAGCCGGCGCAACATGGCCGCAATTTCATAGCGCGGTCATGACCCCGTTCAGCACGACGCAAGATGCTGGCGTGATCATGGTTTTGTCCCGCGCCATGGGCCGCTGGCAGGCGACAGACGCTAAGCGTATGGCCGACTTTTCTGCGGCGGGCGCCGCGGGGATGGCGGCGCTGGAGCGGTTGCAGAGCGTTGCACGCCGGCGTCGCTCCGACGCCGAGCGGCGGGCGGCGGAGGCCGCCAACGACGCCAAATCGCGTTTTCTCGCCACCATGAGCCACGAAATCCGCACGCCCCTGAATGGCATCATGGCCATGTTGGATTTGGCGTTGCGCCAGGATGTCCCCGATGGTCTGCGCGACAAGCTGACCGTGGCGCACAATTCCGCGCAAAGCCTGCTCACCATTCTCAACGACACCCTCGATTTCTCCAAGCTGGAGGCGGGTAGGCTGGATCTGGACATCGCGCCCTTCGCCCCAGCGCAACTGGCTCAAGAGACGGTGGATCTGTTCCGAGCGAAAGCCGAAGATAAGGGTTTAACGCTGAGGGCTGAGACGGCCGCGGAGGTGCCCGCGGCCATTATGGGCGATGGGCATCGCTTGCGGCAGGTCTTGCTGAATTTGATTGGCAATGCGGTGAAGTTCACCCTGGAGGGCGAGGTGCGCTTGAGCGTCGAGCGCATGCCGGGGCGCAGCACAGCCCTACGCTTCGCCGTCACCGACAGCGGCATCGGTATCCCCAAACACGTCCAACCCAAATTGTTCAACAGCTTCACCCAAGCCGACGCATCCACCACCCGCCGCTTTGGCGGCACCGGCTTAGGGTTGGCCATATGCAAACAATTGGTGGAGTTGATGGGCGGCTCCATCGGCGTGGAGAGCGTGGAGGGCGCGGGCAGCACCTTTTGGGTCGTGTTGCCCGCGCTGCCGGCGCCGGATGTGAGCGAGCCGGACACGGCCCACGTTCCGCCGGACACCAGCAGTCGGCCGCAGCGGATCCTGGTGGCCGAGGATCATCCGGTGAACCGCACCATCATTGCGGAGTATCTCGCCATCTTCGGCCACGAAGCGACGTTAGTGGAGACGGGGCGCCGGGCTGTGGAGGCCCTCGACGCCGCGCGCTTCGACCTCATTCTGATGGATATCCAAATGCCGGAGATGGACGGCCTTGCCGCCACACGCGCCATTCGTGCGCGTTCGACGCCCGACAGGGACATTCCCATCATCGCCCTCACCGCCAACGCTGTGGCGGGTGACCGCGAGCGATGCCGCGCTGCCGGCATGACGGGTTATGTCGCCAAGCCGATCAACCCCACAACACTCGCCTTGGCGATCGAACAGGCGGCATCACAGGATGATGAGCGCAGGGCGAACGATGCGCCCCACGGGCGGGGGGACGTGCCATGAATGGCTCCACGCCGCGTCGCTTGAGCGCCGCTGAGGAAGCCGCGATCGCCCAGGCCAACGCCAATCTGGCGGCCATGGCGGACGATTACGGAGCCTGGGCGGCGCGCGATCTCGAAACGGCGTTGGCGCAGATATCGGTAATGAAAACCAGGGGGCCGACGCCACGCGATATCTTTGAGTTGTTCAGAACTCTGCACAATATCAAAGGCCAGGGCGGCACCTTCGGCTTTCACCTCATCACCGCGGTCGCGACCATCGCCTGCGACATCTTGCGGGAGCGACGCAGCATCGCGCCGGACGCGCTGGAGGTGACGGAGGGCTGCGTGCGGGTCATGCGCACGCTGCTGCGCCGGCGCAGCACGGGCGATGGCGGCGCCGACGGCGCCGCGTTGCTCAGCCGGCTCACCGCCGCCGCAGAGCCGCACATCGATGGAACGCACTGAAACGCGCAGCGCCCAGTCCCGCACGCCCGCTTAGCCGACGATTTCGTCCAACGCGAAGAAGAACGCCACCTCGCGCGCGGCGCTTTCGGGGCTGTCGGAGCCATGGCAGGTGTTTTCGCCGATGGATTGCGCGTGCGCCTTGCGGATGGTGCCGTCCGCGGCTTCAGCCGGGTTGGTGGCGCCCATCACGTCGCGATGCTTGGCGACGGCGTCCTCGCCCTCCAGCACCTGCACCACCACGGGGCCGGAGGTCATGAACTCCACCAACTCGCCATAGAAGGGGCGGGCCTTGTGCTCGCCATAGAAGTCCTCGGCCTGCGCGCGCGTCATCCAAATGCGCTTTTGTCCGACAATGCGCAGACCCGCGCCTTCGATCATGGCGTTCACCGCGCCGGTGAGATTGCGCGCCGTGCAGTCGGGCTTGAGGATGGACAAGGTGCGTTCGACGGCCATGGGACACTCCTAAGAAGCAAGGCAAGCACGCGGCGGGGCGGCATGGTGAGAAAAGGCGTGCGGACGCACGCCCTGTGGGATGACCGGGGTCTAGCCGCGCCCGGCGGTCGGGGCAAGCGATGCCGGCAATCCGGCGCTTATTTGCAACACTTGCAGGTGCTTGGTTGTAAGGTGCCGGTATTAACCGCATACCGGGCGTCTAGCTTGTTGCTTACCAAAGGTTAACATGCTAGAAAATTCATGGTTGGGTTTTTGGGGGTCTTTCACTATGAAAACACGTATTTTAGTCGCTGGAGTCGTCTCCAGCGTCGCGCTTGCAGCTGCCGCGCAGGGGCAAGAGCCAGAATTTGCTGACGATGCTGTTCGGACCGACGGCCGCGTCGGTGACAATATCGTAGATCCGTCGACAATCATCCAGCTGGTGTCCAACCAGGCAGAAGCTCAGCGCGTTTTTGACGAAATCTCTGGTCGTATCTTCGAAACAATCGCCATCACCGCCGAGCTGGGAGGGTTAGATCGCGCTCAGTGGGACAGTGGTCCGCCCCTTGCTCTTTCCGGTGGTGATTGCCCGGTTT
>CAZGCB010000148.1:0-4637 GCA_964524065.1 uncultured Caulobacterales bacterium
CGACATTCTGGGCCTGCGGCGCCTACTCAAGACGCATGAGCGATAGATACGTATATGTGCTAGCGAAATCGAACCAAAACTCGATCGGCTGGGCCATGGCGCGCTCCATTGGACTGATTGGTCTGGTATGCTGTGAAGCGGCAGTCCGGCCATGCGACCTTGGGCGCAGAGCGGGCGGGCCGACCGCATGTTTGCGCGCTGGCAATCATCGCGGCGCATGGTATGGCCTTGCCCAGACCTCACTACCATGTTCCTCGATCACCGCTGGAGAGTTCCCATGGCCGATCTCGCCGCTCCGTCCACCGCGTCCGACCAGCTGGACCACGCCGCGCTGCGCGGCCTCGCTTTTGAGGCGGTCACCGTCGCTGAGCGCGCCGCCATCGCGGCGGCGCAATGGATCGGTCGCGGCAAAAGCGACGCCGCCGACCAGGCGGCCGTGGACGCCATGCGCACAGCGCTGAACGCCATCGCCATGCAAGGACGCGTTGTGATCGGCGAGGGGGAGCGGGATGAAGCGCCCATGCTGTACATCGGTGAGGAAGTGGGAACCGGCGCCGGCCCCGGCGTGGACATCGCGCTGGATCCCTTGGAAGGCACGTCGCTGACCGCCAAAGGCATGCCCAATGCGCTTGCGGTCATCGCCTTTGCGCCGCGCGGCGGCATGCTCTATGCGCCTGACACCTACATGGAAAAAATCGCGGTCGGCCCGGATTTGCCGCCGGGCATTGTGAGCCTCGACAAGACGCCGGGCGAGAATGTGCGCGCTTTGGCGGACGCGAAGGGTGTGGATGTGCGCGACATCACCGCCTGCGTGCTGGAGCGCCCGCGCCATGAGGACATGATCGGCCAATTGCGCGAGGCCGGCGCGCGGGTCGTGTTGATCCCCGATGGCGATGTGGCGGGCGTCATTAATGTGGCCCAGGCGGACAATCCCATCGACATTTATATGGGCACCGGCGGCGCGCCGGAGGGCGTACTGGCGGCCGCGGCGTTGCGGGGCGTCGGTGGACAAATGCAAGGACGCTTGGTGTTCCGCAATGATGATGAACGCGCCCGCGCCACCCGCACCGGCGTGACGGATTTTGACCGCGTCTATGATTTGCACGATCTGGCGGGCGGCGAGTGGGTGATTTTCGCGGCGGCCGGCGTGACGGAAGGGTTCCTCGTCCAAGGCGTGATGGCCGACGCCGATGAAATCAGCACACACACGCTGTTGTTGACGTCCTTTGATCAGGGCTATCGCGAGATCCAGGCGACACTGCCGACCGCCTAGGGGCGGCCGCACGGTCTAGCAAAGGACGGGGTCCGGCCTTCGCGGCCCGGCAGCCATGCATGCGGGCATGGCTGCTGGAACCGTGAAGCCTTTGTGACATTGGCGATTCGCCGTCGCGTCGCCCTTGCGCCCATGTTAACCAGAAGTGAACGGGGACCCAACATTGGCTCCCCGACTTTTGGCATGGGGAGACGCACCATGAACGTGTCGCAACTATTAGGGGCCACGGCCGCCCTCGTGGTGTTCGCCACGGCTGGCGCTGCGCAAGATGAGTTGCTTTTTCCGCTCGAAGAAGCGCCCGCCGAAGCCCTCGCCGCCGCCCAAGCCGCGGCGCCGGATGTGACCTTCGCGGCGGTCGATTTGGAAATCGAAGACGGCGTGGTGACCCTGGAATTCACCGGCGCGCGCGCTGATGGCCAGATCGTCGAAGTTGATGTCTCGTTGTCCGTGTCCGTGGGCGAAGTGCTGGAAGTGGAAGAGGTGATCCCCTTCAGCACGGTGCCGCAGAATGTGCGCGACACGCTCGCCATCGCCATGGGCGCCGGCTTTGAGCCCACCTCCGTGGAAAAGAGCATGCGCGGCGAACTCGTCGTCTACGAGTTTGAAGGCGTGGATGAAAACGGCCTGGCGGTTGATGTTGAAGTGCAGTCCGACGGCGAAAGCGCCGTGATCCTGGACGACGAAGAAACCTAATCATGCCTGCGGCGCTCGCAGAAGCGCCGTCGCCCGCCATACGCGGCGGCGCGGTCAATCAGAGGAGACTTTCCATGGGGACGAAAGCGTGGGGTGTGACAAGCCTGCTGGCCGCCAGCGCACTGATGGCGACGGCCTTAGCGCCGAGCGCCATGGCGGACGAAGGCGGCCTTTTTGTCGTCAAAGGGTATGGGGAGCGCAACTGGCGCGCCGCCTGCGAACTCACCAGCGATCGGGGGCGCACCTTGCGTCCGGATGCCCGCGGCTCCGGCTCGCGGTCCCGTCTGGTGCTCACAGGGCGCGATGTGGTGAGCGGATCGTGCACCATCACGGCCAGCCCGCGCGGCCCGATTGAGGTGCGCCTTGAACCGCAGCGCGGCCCCCAATTCGTTTGCCCGTTTGAGGGCGTGGCTGCAGACGCGGCCTGCCGTACGGTGGTGGCGAGCGGCGAAAGCCTGACTTTTGATGTGACGCTGGCCGGCTCGTAAGGGCCGCTGGCGTCCGTCACAGCGTGCATGGGAAACGGGCGGCGCATCGGTCGCCCGTTTGTCGTCACGCCCGTTACGCGGACGGCGCCGCCAGGCGCCATCGCGCGCGACACGTCACAGCAAGCTGGGGAGATCGGCGGCGTTCATCTCGCGTCAGGTCGCGGAATCAGCGAGCATGTCGCCATGGCTGCAGCTTCGCTTCCCATCTCGACCGCCGACGAGTCTGACGCCGCCCAAGGGGGCGCCTTTCTCGGCGTCTCGCAGTCCGTCAAAGGGCGGGCCTGGATCCTCCGCCAGGCTGACGAGGCCGTCGTGCGTCTGATGGCGCAGCGGCAGGACATGCCGCTGCCCCTGGCGCGGCTGTTGGTGAGCCGCGGCGTCGCCCTGGACGAGGCGGAGGGCTTCCTCAACCCCAGCCTGCGGGCGCAATTCCCGGACCCGTCCAGCTTTGTCGATATGGACAACGCGGCTGGCGCCATCCTCGACGCCATGGCGGCGGGCCGGCGGCTGTGCGTGTTCGCCGATTATGATGTGGACGGCGCCACCTCCGGCGCGCAGCTGCTGCGCTGGTGGCGCGCAGCCGGCGTTGAGGCTGAGCATTACGTGCCCGACCGCCTGGCCGAAGGCTATGGACCGAGCGCGGAGGCGTTCCAAACCCTCAAAGATCGAGGCGTGGAGCTGGTGGTCACGGTCGATTGCGGCGCCATGGCCCATGATGCGCTGGAGGCCGGCGCGGCCATCGGGCTCGATATTGTGGTGATCGACCATCACCAAATGACGGCCGCTCCGCCCAAGGCGGTGGCCGTGGTGAACCCCAACCGGCCCGATTGCCGCTCCGGCTGCGGCTATATGGCGGCGGCGGGCGTGACCTTTGTGCTGTTGGCGGCGCTCAATCGCGAGGGGCGTCGCCGGGGCCTGTTCACAGATGCAAACCCCGCCCCCGATCTCTTGCAATGGCTGGACCTGGCCGCGCTGGGCTCCATTTGCGATGTGGTGCCGCTGCAGGGCGCCAACCGCGCGCTGGTCGCGCAAGGCCTGAAGGTGATGGCGCGCCGCGCCAATCCCGGTCTGGACGCCCTCGCGGATGTGGCTGAAGCGCGCGAGGCGGCCAGCGTCACCGCCGCCGGGTTTGTCTATGGCCCGCGCATCAATGCCGGCGGGCGCGTGGGCAAGGCCAATCTCGGCGTGCGCCTCCTGTCCACCGATGAGGCGGATGAGGCGGCCCAGATCGCGCGTCAGCTGGACGCGCTCAACACCCAGCGGCGGGAGATCGAGCAGGCAGTGCTGCGTGAGGCGCGCGCCCAGCTCGACGCCGATCCCGCGCTGGACGACAAGGCGGTGCTGATCGCCGCTGGCGCAGGCTGGCATCCCGGCGTTATCGGCGTGGTGGCCGGCCGCCTGAAAGAGCGCTATGGCCGGCCGGTGATTGTCATCGGTCTGCCGCACGAGGATGGCGATCCCGAAGCGCTCGGCAAAGGTTCCGGACGCTCCGTCGCCGGTGTCGATTTGGGCGCGGCGGTGGCGGCGGCGCGTGAAGCCGGTTTGCTGGCGAGCGGCGGCGGTCACGCCATGGCGGCGGGGCTCTCCGTGGCGCCCAACAACATCGTGGCGCTCGAGGCTTTCCTGCAGGACGCCGTGCGGCGCGCCGGGCCGGTTCCTGCGCCCGTGGTGGAGATTGATGCCAGCGTGAGCGCCAAGGGCGTCACCCGCGCTCTGGCGGACTCCGTGCGTCAGGCCGGCCCTTTCGGTCAAGGCAATCCTGAACCGCTCTTCGCCGTCAGCGATGTGCGCATCGCCTCGGTGCGCGAGGTGGGCGGCGGCGGGCATCTGCGGGTGCGACTGACCGATGCGGACGGCGCCAGCTTCAACGCCATCGCTTTCCGCGCGACGGATACTGAGCTGGGTGCGCTGCTCACCACGCCGGATGCGCGCGTGCATGTGGCGGTCCGGGTGAAGCCGGGCCAAGGCCGCTATGTGGATGTGGAGATTGAGGACGCGGCGGCGGTCTAACGGACGCATGATGCGTTGCGCGCCTGTGTCGTGCGCGGCCAGCCCTGAGAAGACACGTGCATGGGCTCGCGGGCCTCTTGCTTTGGCGCGCAAGCGCCTATATGCATCACAGCCACCGTGCGCCCTTCGTCTATCGGTTAGGACGCCAGGTTTTCAACCTGGAAAGAGGGGTT
>CAZGCB010000149.1:0-4599 GCA_964524065.1 uncultured Caulobacterales bacterium
CGCTGTCGCGGCTGCTGGATCTGTCGGAGGCGCAGGAGGGCGTTCTGAACGTCGTGTTCCGCGCCGCCGCCGACGCCGACCTGGCGCTGATCGATCTCAAGGACCTCCGCGCCATGCTGAAGGAGGTGGCGGAGGAGAAATAGCTCGTGCGCTCCAATTCCGTGATGGTCTGCTTGCCCGCATTGATGAGGTCAGCGTCCACCTCATCCTCATACGGGAACGGCCCCATGCCTAACATGCCGTTCTCCGATTGCAGGGTCACATCCATGCCGTCGGGAATGTAGTTGGCCACCAGTGTGGGAATGCCAATGCCGAGATTGACGTAGAAGCCGTTTTGAAGCTCTTGCGCCGCGCGGGCGGCCATTTCAACGCGGGTCCAGGGCATGGCTTAGGCCTCCTCTCGGCTGCGGATGGTGCGTTGTTCGATGCGCTTTTCATGCGCGCCCTGCAGGATGCGCTGCACGAAGATGCCCGGGGTGTGGATGCTGTTGGGATCCAACGCACCAACGGGGACAATCTCCTCCACTTCGGCGATGGTGACGCGCCCGGCGCTGGCGATCTCCGGATTGAAGTTCCGCGCGGTCTTGCGGAACACCAGATTGCCTTGCGCATCGCCCTTCCAGGCTTTCACAATGGCCAAATCGCCGGTGAGCCCGGTTTCGAGGATGTAGGTCTGTCCGTCGAACTCTTTATGCTCTTTGCCCTCGGCGATGATCGTGCCGACCCCCGTCTTGGTGTAAAAGCCGGGAATGCCGGCGCCGCCGGCGCGAATGCGTTCGGCGAGAGTGCCTTGCGGGTTGAATTCCAACTCGAGCTCGCCATTCAAATACTGCTGCTCAAACGTTTTATTCTCACCCACATAGGACGAGACCATCTTCTTGATTTGGCGTGTGTGCAGAAGCAGGCCCAGGCCGAAATCATCCACCCCGCAATTGTTGGAAATCACGGTGAGATCCTTCACACCGCTATCGCGCAGGGCGGTGATGAGGTTTTCGGGAATGCCGCACAAACCGAAGCCGCCGGCCAGCACCGTCATGCCGTCCTGGGCCACGCCCTCCAGCGCCGCGGCTGCATTGGGAAACACCTTCTCCATCGGCGGACCTCCTCGCTCGCATCCCATCCGCACGAACGCGGCGGATCGTCAGCGCCAACGCCGATGCGGACTGTGTTCTGAATTGTGTGGTCTTCATAGGCGGTGGCGGGCCATTTTGTCGATCGTGACCTTGCGCCCGTGTGCAATGCGGGACGCACCACATGCGCCTGCGCCGCAAAGACGCCGCGAGCCGACGCTATTGCGCCATAAAGATGCGCGGGACGTTCAAACGTACTGTTCAGATCCGCATTTGTGCATGAAGGTTGCATAGCGGCGGGAGTTGCCTAAAGACGCCCACCCGGTGTTCCATCGCAGCGGTGGTCCCCTGTCCTGTGTCGGTGTCTATAAGGGGCAGACGTGACACGAAAGGCTTGCCAGTGACGAGTTCCATCCCGGCGCGGGTTTTGGTCGTGTCTGAACGGCCCTCCTCCGCCGGCGCTTTGGCGTCGCGGCTGGAGCGCCTGGGGCTGAGCGCCATCGTGGCGCCGGGCTCGGGGGCCGCGCGCGCCTTACATGGCGGCGATCACGACTCGGTGGTTCTCGACGCCTCGGAGGGGGCGACTTTTAACGTGCCCGCCTTGGCCGCCGAGCTGCGAGCCGGCGCACGCCCGCGCAGCCTGTGCATCCTCGCCGTCGTGCCGGAACCGCTGGAGGACGCCGCCCAAGCCCGCGCCCTTGACGCCGTGCTGATCGCGCCGGCGCATCCGGCGCAAATCGCGGCGCGTCTGCGCTTCCTGAACCGGTTAAGCGTGATGGAGGACGAGGCGCGCTTGCGGGCGCGAACCTTGGCGAATCTTGGCGAGCCGACGCCGACCGCCGGCGACGGCGGGGCCCCGCGCGGGCCAGTGAAGGCGCTCTATGTGGGCGAGCCGGCGCGCGATTATCTGGCGACCGAGCGGGCCCTGGCGCGCGCCGGGGGGGAGTTGTACGCCTCCTTCTCCACCTTCGCGGCATTCGATTTTTTGCATGAGGCGGACTTTGACGCTGTCATCCTCAATGCCTTGGGTGAGAACGATGGCGCCTTCACCATTTGCTCAGCGCTGCGGCGCAACACGCGGTTGCTCCATCTGCCGACGCTGATGCTGGTGGATATGACCCGCTTTCGCCGCGCCGAAGAGGCCTTCGCCCGCGGCGCTTCGGACCTCATCCCCGCCGACGCGGAGCCTGCCGAAGTGGTGGCCCGGATCATGTCTTTGGCGCGCGAACGGCGCCGGCGCGAGGAGCTGCGCGCGGCCTTTGCGGCGATCAAAGGCGGCGATGTCGCGGATCCGGACACCGGGCTCGCCACACCGCGTTTCTTTATGACCCACGTCCAGCACATGGCCGAACGGGCACAGGTGCTGGGTCGGCCGCTGAGCCTTATCATCCTGCGCGCGGACGCGCCCCGCGATGTGGAGCTCGAGGCGCGTCGCGACGCCTATGGCCAACTGGGCTCCATGATGCGCCGGCTGGTGCGCGTGGAGGATCTGGCCGCGCGGCTCGACGCGAACGTCTTCGCGGTCGCCACCCCCGGCTGCGATTCTGACGCGGCGCAAACGGCGGCTGAACGTTTGGAGGCCGTGGGCGAATGCACCGCCTTTGACGGTGGAGCGCTGGACGATCCGTTTCAAATGACGCTGTCGGTGACGCTGGCGGAGCTGCAGCCCGGCGAGAGCGGCCGCGCCCTCATGGTGCGGGCGCTAAATGGCTTTCGCGCCAAGGCCGACGCGAAAGCAGGCTAACCGCGCCAGCGCTCAGTCGAGGCCGAAGACGCCAGCGCGGGGAAAACCCTTGGGCGCCGGTTTGCCGGCTCCAGCCCGCTTGCCGAGCCAATCACGCCATGTCTCGCAGCCCACCCGCCGGCCGCTGGGATCGCGCCAATAAAAGCCGTTTTCGGCGTCAAACATCATCGCGTCAGCGAGGCTGAGCGCCTCCAAGCCGCGGCCACGATAGGTCTGCAGCCGCACGCCCTTGCCGCGCGACAACTCCGCCAACTCCCCCGCCTCAAAGATCACCAGTTTGCGATTGCTGCCGACTACGGCGACATGATCGCCGCGGCTGGGGCGTGCGACGCAGACCTGATCTCCCTTGGACAGGTTCACCACCTGACGGCCGGCGCGCTTATGGGCGACTAGCTCCGCCGAGGGGGCCAAAAAGCCCTGCCCCTGGCGCGTGGCGAAGAGGATTTTCTGCGCTTCGTCATAGAGAATCAATGCGACCGGCTCGGCATCCTCGGGCATGTCCACATGCAGCCGCAAGGGCTCGCCGCCGCCGCGCCCGCCGGGCAGCTTGTCGGCCGCAAGCGTGTGCACCCGCCCATCGCTGGAGACGAGCAGCAGCTTGTCCAGCGTGGTGCAGGAGACGAGGAAGGCCGGGGCGTCGCCCTCTTTATACTTAAGCTCCGATGGATCGCCGATTTGCCCGCGCGGCGCGCGAATCCAACCCATTTTGGATAGGACGACCGTCACCGCCTCCTTGGGAGTCAGCGCCTCCACCGTCAGTGCGGAGGCCGCCACCGCCGGCGGCGCGTCAAAGCGGGTGCGCCGCGCGCTCAGCGCTTCATTGGCGGCGAATGCGTCACGCGTGACCAGCAGCTCCTGATCCACCCGCGCCCATTGTTTGGCTTCGCTCTCCAACATTTCGGTGAGGCTGGCTTGCTCCTCGCGCAGGCGGGCGTCCTCGCCGCGGATCTCCATCTCCTCCAGCTTGCGCAAGGCGCGCAGGCGCATGTTCAGCACCGCCTCCGCCTGAACCTCGCTGAGGCCAAAGCGCGCCATCAGCTCCGGCTTGGGATGGTCTTCGGTGCGGATGATGCGGATCACCTCATCGATATTGAGGTAGGCGATGAGATAACCGGCCAGGATTTCCAGCCGCTGGGCGATCTTGTCCAAGCGCCAGCGGGCGCGGCGCAGTAAAGTCTCGCGCTTATGATCCAAGAACGCCCGCAGGCATTCGCGCAAGCCCATCACGCGCGGCGCGCCGTCGGCGTCCAAAGCGTTGAGGTTGAAGGAGAGCCGGCTCTCCAAATCGCATTGGCGGAAGAGCGATTCCATCATGAGATCGGCTTCGACGGTGCGGCTTTTGGGCTCCACCACCAAGCGCACATCCTCAGCCGACTCATCACGCACATCGGCCACCAAGGGCAGCTTTTTCGCCTCCAGCAACGCGGCGATGCGCTCCACCAGTTTGGACTTTTGCACCTGGTACGGAATTTCCGTCACCACGGCGCGCCATTGGCCGCGCCCGAAGGTCTCCGTCTGCCAGGTCGCGCGCACGCGCAGCCCCCCGCGCCCCGTCTCATAGGCGGTGCGGATGGCTTCGGCGTCGTCCACGATCACCCCGCCCGTGGGCAAATCCGGGCCCGGCGCGATGGCGAGCAAGTCTGCGAGCGCCGCATCGGGCCGCGCCGCCAACACCCGGGCAGCGTCCAGCATCTCCACTGGATTGTGCGGCGGGATGTTGGTCGCCATGCCCACGGCGATGCCCGACGCGCCATTGATCAGCAGATTGGGAAAAGCCGCGGCGAG
>CAZGCB010000150.1:0-4422 GCA_964524065.1 uncultured Caulobacterales bacterium
TCGGTCGCAGCCGGTCAGAGGCGCCATGGGCGGCGGCCGCGCGCTGGCTCAGCCCTTCGCTGCGGCGCTTATTGATCACCTCCACCATCACAATGGCGTCGTTCACCACAATGCCGATCAGCGCGATGACCCCGATCATCGCCGCGAAGGACATCGGAATCCCCAGCACCGCAAAACCGCAAAACACGCCCGTGAGCGACAGCGGCGCCATGGCCATGATGATCAGGGGTTGGCGGAACGAGCCGAGCAGAAGGGCCACCACCGCGAACACCAGGAACAGCGCCAACAAGAGCGCCTTGCGCGTGCGGCCATAGCTGTCCGCCGAGGCTTCGGCTTCACCTCGGATGCTGTAGGCGTAGCTGGCCGGCCAATCCGCCGCCAGCGCCTCAAGACGCGGCCTGAAGGCCGCCAGGGCGGCGGCGGCCGTCGTCGTGGCGTCCACGGCGGCCTTGACGGTGACAGCCCGCTCCCCCTGGGCATGGAGGATGGCCATGGGGGTCGGGCGCAAACTCACATCAACCAGGGCGGCGAGGGGAACCCGCTCGCCCTGAGGAGTGATAATGGTGAGCGTCTCCAACTCATAAATGGCGCGCGGGCCGCCCACGGGGCCTTCACCATCCTCCGCGCGGCTTTCAAACGCGGTGGACACACGGATATCGAGATCCGGCGCCGGGCCTGGACGCTGAAAGGCGCCGACTTTGTCGGCCACCGTGGCGAAGCGCACTTGCTCCAGCAGTGAGCCCTCATCCAGGCCGTAAAAGCTTAGCGCTTCTTGATCGGCGACAAAGCGCGCCTCGGTCTGAAATGCGCCCAGCGTGTCGCGGACATCGGTGACGCCGGGCGTGGTCTCCAGCAGCTGACTCACGGCGTCGGCGAGAAGGCGCAGCGCGCCAGGGACTCCCCCCGCAGCTCAATCTGCAACGGATCGCCGGCCGTCGCCCCGCCCAGATCTGGCGCCAGACGCACGCGCACGCCGGGCTCGTCCGCCAGGGCCTCTTCCACCTGCGCGCGGATCTCCGGCAAATAGGTGAACGCCAGGCGATCGCGCTCGTCCTTGGGGCGGAAATTCACCGAGGCGCCCACCAAATGCGGGGCGTTGGAGGGCGTTAGATAATCGTCCAGCGTCGGCAAAGCGTAGGGGCTGACTTCACCGGCATGGATTATGACGCTGGCGAAGGCGGGATGGACGCGCAGCGCTTCGCCCAGCGCCTGGGCCGCGCGTTCGGCGTCCGCAAAGCCCGCATCGGGGCGCAATTCCACGACAATGCCGAGGGAGCGGCGGTCCTCCTTGGGGTAGACGATGCTCGGCAAGAAAGCCGCGACCACCAGCGCGCCGACAAACACCACAAAGGCTGCGCCCACCGTGACGCCCGCCGCGCCGCGCGAACGGATGGGGCCCGCCATGAGGAAACGCTGCAGCGCTCCGGACACCTTAAGCGTGAGCCGATCCATCCAAGTCATGCCGGCATGGGGGCTGTTATCGGGGATGTCGGCGTCTGAGATTTCGACGTCGGCCGCGCTGGCCTTTGGAGCGTCGGCGTTCACGGCCGAGCTTAAACCCACGTCTGCAGAACGCCCGGCCCGCGGCTTCATGATGTAACGCGACAACGGAATGCAGACCGCAAAGGCCACCACGAGGCTGATCACCAAACACGCAATGGCCGTCAGCGGGATCAGGCGGATGAATGTGCCATCCACCCCGCCAATGAGCATGAGCGGAACCATGGCGAGGATCGTCGTCGCCTGGCCGGCGATGGCCGGCAGCAGAAAGGTTTTGGCCGTGGCGATGGCGGCTTCGTCGAAGCGTTCGCCGCGCACGCTCATCCGCTCATGCATGCCCTCCATCACCAGGATGAAGACATCCACCAAAATCCCCAGCGCGATGACCATGCCCAACGTCACCAGCGTGTTCTGCGTGAAGCCCAGCAGATTGATCACCGCCAGCGCACCCAGCAGCGTGATGGGTAACGCGAACGCCGTCACGAGGGCGGCGCGCCAACTCAACGCGATGAGCAGCACGACAAACACCGCCGCGACGCCCTGCACCAAATTGGACTGCACTTCATTGAAGCTGGCGCGGATGATGGCGCCCTCATCGCTTAAGACCGTGATGCTGACCGCCGGCGGCCAGGCCGAATCCTCAGACAGGCCGGCCACATGCGCCCGCACCCGCTCAATGGTGGCGATGGCGTCGGCGCCCGGACGCTTGAGCACCGACAGAGCAATGGCCCGCTCGTAGAGCGCGCCATCGACGGAAAAACGCGTGGAGCCGCGGAACGCCAACAAACCGATATGAATGTCGGCGATATCGCGCAGGCGCACCACACTGGCCTCGCCCGTGCGGCCGATGACGACGTCGCCAATATCCTCAAGGTCATCGAAGCGCCCTTGGAGATAGAGCGGCAAAACGCCCTCAGCATCCTCCAGCGCGCCCCAGGACAAATCCTGGTTCGCCGCCTGCAGCCGCTCGCGCACATCCACCGGCGAGATGCCGTAAGAGCGCAAGCGTTCCGGCCAGAGCCGCACATGCACCGCCTACCCGCGATCGCCCTGGCGGCCCACCGTGCGCACACCATCCAGCTGCTCCAGCCCACGGGCGAGCGCATCGGTCGCCCGCTCCAAGGCCAGCGGCGCCACCGGGCCCGACACCGCCAGCGTCATCAGCGGCAGATCATTGACCGACACCGGCTCAATGACCGGCTTTTCCACCGCGCGAGGAAAGCCAGCCGCCGCGGCGTCCACCCGCACGCGCAGCTGCTGCATGGCGAAGCCGATGTCCACATCGGCCTGGAACTGGACAGTCAACAGCGCAAAGGACTCTCGCGAGCTGGAGGCGAAGCTTTTCAAACCGGGCAGCGCCCGGATCTCATCCTCGAGCCGCTTGGTGACTTCTTTCTCCATTTGCGCTGGTGCGGCGCCGGGCCAAATCGCGCTCACCGTCGCCTGCGGAATGGCGAGGTCGGGGTAATTCTCGCGCACCATCGAGGTGTAGGAGAGCAGACCGCCCACCACCAACAACGCCGCCAGAACCACCGCGAAGGTTGGATCCAGCAGGAAAAACCGGGTCGGAGTGCGCGCCGCGCTCATGGCGCGGCTCCATTTCCGGCGGCCGGCCTGGCGCCAGCCGCGTCTTGGTTCTGAGGCCCGTCTTGATGCTCAATCGCGTTTTGGTTGTCCGCTGCGTCGGCGATGATGCGCACCCTGGCGCCCGCGCGCAGGCGATGATGCCCAGCCGCCACCAGCCGCTCCCCAACCGCGAGCCCGGACGTGACCTCCACGCGCTCCAGACCCCACAGGCCCAGCGCCACCGGCCTCAGCGCCACGGTGTCGCCTTGCGGATCGATGACGAACACCTGCGCGCGATCCATGCGCTCCGCATCGGCGATCAGGGCGCCATAGGGGATGGCGAGGGCGTCCGTCGCTTCGGCGGCGGCGATCCACACGCTGACATAGGCGCCGTCGCGGATGAGGCCGGGCGCCCCCACGGCCCGCACTTTCACCGTCACGGTGCGCCGCTGCAGGCTGATGGAAGGGCTGACAGACCAGACCTCCCCCTCCAACACGGCGCTGGCGGCGGCGTTTTCGCGCACATGGTCCGCAATCGAGCCGGCGGCCGGGGCGATCAGCGCCCTTTGGCCTTCGCGGACCCGATCCGCCTCGTGAGGCGGCAAATGCAGCTCCACCTCAAAGCGGCGATCATCCATCACCACGACGGCGGCGCTGGCTTCACGGATCGCAGGGCTGGGATCGGGCGTGGGGCCGGCGACATAATCGCCTTCGCGGATGTTCATCAGCGCGACGACGCCGTCAAAGGGTGCAAACAGCGCTGTGCGCTCCAGGCTGAGTTTCGCTTCCTCGGCCCGTGCGGCGATGGCGGCGGCGCCCGCACGGGCTTCGCGCAGTTGAGCGTCCGCGCTCTCAAACGCGGCGCGCACGGCCTCAAGGGCGGCGGGTGCGGTCACACCGCGGGCGGTGAGCTGCTCCTGACGCTCCAGCTCGGCCCGGGCTTGCGCGAGGGTGGCCGCAGCGGCGTCGCTGCGCCCACGCGCGGCGGCGCCTCCGCGTCGAGGGCGGCGACTTGGGCGGCGGCGTCGCGTTCATCCAAGCGCGCGATAAGTTGGCCGAAGCGGCCGCCCTGGGCCGGGCCTGCGACGCGCGAACCGGCGCGCAGCGTCCGCCCCGCATCATCGCCAGCCAGAAAGGTGACGCGTCCAGGAACCTGAAACTGCAAGAACTCCTTGCGCGCCGCCTGCGCGACGCCTTCGGCGAACAGCCATTCGGTGATGGGCGCGCGCTCCACCATCGCCGCCCGCACGCCGATAGGGGCGGGCTCCGACACGTCTTCAGCCGCGGCGGAGCCAAGCGCATACGCCGACAGAACCCCGCACAGGCTGAGCACAGCCGCCCTGGCGCGCCGTGGGC
>CAZGCB010000151.1:0-4394 GCA_964524065.1 uncultured Caulobacterales bacterium
CTGCCCATGGCGATTCTGCTGCCGCCGTTTTATGCCGATCAGATGGGACTAGGCTTAGTGCTGGTCGGACAGATCGTGATGTTCACCAGGATTTGGGATGTCATCACGGATCCGTTGCTGGGGTATATTTCAGATCGATACCCAACGGTTATAGGTCGGCGTCGCATTTGGATGTTGATCGGCACGCCGATCATGATGATCTCAACGCCGATGCTGTTTGTGCCGGACTTGCTGTTTGGGCAGGTGGGCCCCGTGTATCTCGGCATATGGCTGTTCTTAGTCTATATTGGTTGGACGATGATTTCGCTCTCGCATTTTGCATGGAGTGCGGAAATCCATTCCTCCTATGATGAGCGCTCGCGTATTCAAGGCGCTGTCGGCATGCAGACGCAATTTGGATTTTTTTTTATCCTTAGGCATTCCGATTGTGATTTCGACGGCGGTGGACGGCCTTTCGGCCCTAGCCGTTTTAGCCTTTTACTTGATGATTATGCTGCCCCTCACCACGGGGCTCTCCGTGTTCTCAACACCGGAGAAGCGGGCCGAAGACGCCGCAAAACCGCAGCCGTTTGAATTGTTCTCACTGCTGAAGCATTTCTGGCAAACCGATGCGCTGCGTCGTTTGCTGATCGTCTATTTCATTGAAGGTGTGGCGACGACCGTTAACAGCTCGATCTTTCTGTTTTTCGCTACCTATGCACTGGGTATAGAAACGATTTTGGTGCTGCCTCTTTTACTTTTGTATTTTATTGTTGGTGCATTAGCCGCGCCTGTATGGGTTTTGATTAGTAAGCGCTTCAATAAGCATATGGCGCTCGTGTTTTCTTATGTGTATGGTAGTTTTAGCGTATTGCGTCTGCTGTTGATCCCCTATGGCAACTTCTGGGCTACGGTCGTGGGGTTCGCGATTTTGGGCTTCAACATTCCCGCGGCGACGTTGCTGATCCGCTCCATGATGAGCGACATGTCCGATTTGGATGAATTGGAAAATGAGCAGCAGCGGGCCGGGCTGCATTTCTCGTTCTTAAATCTGGTCTACAAACTTGGCTGGGCGTTTGCGATCGGCGCGGTCTATCCTTTGCTCAGTGCGGTGGGATTTGATCCGCGTACGGATGTGCCGACCGAGTCCATCGCCTGGCTGAAGGGCATTTTCATCGGCTCGCCCATTTTGTGGAACATCGTGATGATCGCGCTGATGTGGAGCTTTCCCTATGATCGGGGTCCCCATGAGCGCACGCTTGATGCTCTGCAGACGCGGCGTCAGTCCACCAAGGGCGAGGCCTAGACGGGGGTGATGATCCGCCGGTCGCGGTCGAGTTCGACCACATGGTCCGCCTTGGCGGGCAGATCACGCTGCATCCAGCGCGTGAGCCGCTCGTAGTGTGAAACAAACCGGTGCAGGTCCTGTGGGCTCATGGGCTGGCTGTCTCGGCCGGCTTGTGTTTCGGCGGCCACCCGACGCTGCTCCGACTCCGCGCGCCAGGCGCGCACCCAATCGAAATCGCCGATCTTGAACAGAAGCAGCGCATCGAGTTCGGCGTGCAGCTTAGAATAATCGCCAGCGATATGCGCGTTGACCGCGCGCCGCCACTGGCCGGCGGCGTCCTCCTCGCGTTCCAGCGCGTTGAGGGGCGCAGCCAGCTCGGCCTCCGGCTGGGGCGTGACGCCGACGCACCAGCCCTCAAACACCACCAGGTCCGCGGGGCCGTTCCAGCGCCCCCATCGGGAGGGCGGCTCGGCGTCGTCCGCCGTCTTATCAAAGCGCGGAAGGGCGATGTGTGCGCCGCAATCGGCCTGGCGCAACGCGCGCAAGACGGCGATGGCCTGGGCGACATCATGGGTGCCCGGCACGCCGCGGGTGGCGAACAGAGGGTGCTGGGTGCGGGCGGCTTCCGCGCGCGCCGCTTTCGATAGGTAGAAATCATCCAGCGATAGGGTGAGCGCGTTGAGGCCATGGCGGGTGGCGGCGCTCTCCACCAGGAACGCGGCCAGCGTGGATTTGCCCGACCCTTGAGGCCCATCACGCCGAGAATGACCGCTCCGTCCTGCGCTCCGCATTGGTCGGCCAGTCGTGCCGCTAGGGGGTCGATCACCTGCGCCACCGTCTCGCGATAGCCTGGGCCCAGACGATGTGCGCGCAGCAGGGCTTCAAAGTTGGGGGTGCGGGCGGACGTGGTCATGGCGTGGCGTGGTGTCTCGGCGTGACGCGTCGGGCGGCCACGGGTCTCAGCGCTGGAATAGAACCTGAAGCGAGGCCGGGCGCATCGTGTCCAAATCCCATTGGCTGGGATCGAAGGGACGTTGCGTCATGTCCGGCTCGCGCTGGCCGCCCACCTCGTCTTCATGATCGATAATCGCCCCATGGCCGTCCCCGACATGGCGGATCAGGCGCTGATCATGGAAATCGCGATCCCAGGGACGCGCGCCGACGCCAGACAGCAGGACCGCCTCCACCGCTCGGGCTGGCAGTACGCTGAGGCCCTCGGGCCACACAGGCGGGGCGTCGACCGTGATCACCTGGGCATCGGAGGTCGTGTAGCGACCCAGGGCCGGGAGCGAGGCGCCGGCTTCGTCCACGGCGACATTGTCATGGGCGAAATACGTCACATCGCCAAACCCGCCAATCATGAAGAAGGCGATGTTGTCATCGGTGGAGGGGCCCGCCCGCAGCACGTTGCCGACCGCGGCGAGGGCGCCGTCTGCGGCGTCGTCACGCGGTGAGGATGGGAAGTGGTTGTAGTGCAGGGCCCTTAGCCCCGGGTTGAAGATCAGATTGTTCACCACGGCGCCGCTGGTGCCGCCCTTGAACAGCGGGTTGCGCTCATAATTGTGCGCGAACAGATTTTGCAGCAGCAGGATGTCGCGGGCTCCGTCAAAGATCAGGGTCCCTTTGGAGTGCTCACCGAAGCGATGGCTCGCCTGCGACAAGCCTTCAGCGATAATGGTGTTGCTGAAGCTGACGCGGCGCGAGGGCTCTTCGCCGCTGGCCGACAGCACTTCATCGGTGCCCCAACTTAGCGAGCAGTGATCGATCACCACATTCTCCGCGCCATCCAGGCTGAGGGCGTCCACCTCCCAGCCGCTCAACGGTTCAGCGTCGCCCACGCCGGGGCGAATACGCAGATGCTGGATGATGACGTTGTCGGCCGCAACGCGCAGTCCGCCGCCGATGAGCGTAATGCCCGGCGCCGGCGCCGTTTGTCCGGCGATGGTGAGATCGGGCGCGACAACGCGAATGTCTTCGCCGTCCAGATCGATAACGCCGCCCACCTCAAACACCACGATGCGGGGCCCTTCGGCCTCCAGCGCGGCGCGCAGGGAGCCGCGGCCGTCCTCCTCCAAATTGGTCACGCGCATGATGGCGCCGCCGCGCCCCCCCGTGGTTTGCGCCGCCCAGCCCGATGCGCTGGGAAACAGCAGGTCCATCGGGTTGAATGATGGGGCGCGGGTGTCGAACGCCGGCGTATCGGCATGGGTCGAGGGCGCTGTGGCGGCCATCATCAGCGCCGCGAGCGCGGCCAACGCACTGGAAAGCGCACGCGAACGTCCACGGTGGAAGGGACGGGCCGGTAAGAGTGTCATTGTCTCATGCTCCTAAGGCGGTGTGGCGGATGCCGAGCGGTGCAATCCCATTAAGCCTGCCCCATAAGCTTGCGTCGCATTGCGAGACGGGCGATCGGGGCTGCGCGCCGCGCGTCTGGGTCCGGATCCCAGGGCAACCACAGAGGCGGGACGCGCTACAGATGCTTGAGGGACTGTCAACACCTCCCATCGTCGCTACCGCTGTTTGCCAAACTTTGGATGATCCGTGCGTGTTCAACTTGTAACCGATTAGTTATTTGTGACATACCTACAGCCTACGCAGACGGTATGACAACCCTCGTCCAAGGAACTGTGAACATGGACCTCAGTGTGGCCGCGCGACCGTTGGAGCTGACGCTCAACACCGAAGGCGTCATGCGGCTGAGCGTCGGGGACGAGGATTGGTTTGGCCCGCTATCGCTGGCGATTGGCGGGGAGACACAGGCGCTGTCCCAAGCCGGTGTGGAGCGGGGCCAAGACAGCTTTGGCGCCTTCACGCGGCAGGTGTTGTCCCATGGCGCCGAGGCGGATATCGCCGCGAGCGTTGAGACTTATGACGATCAGCGCATGGTGGTGTTCACACTCACAGCGCAGCGGGATCTGCCGTTCGGCAGCGGTATCGGGCTGGAGGCCCTGCGCGTCAGCTTTCCTCGGGCGGATGTGGACGCGCGGGCGGATCTGGACATCGCCAAAAAAACTTTGGTGTTTGGCTATCAGTTGACCGAATTCGCTATGCCTGTGTTCTCCGCGGGCAGTTTTAGGCTCTAGACCCATAAACGGGTTTTCGTTAGGCGCGAACGGTGATTCACGGT
>CAZGCB010000152.1:0-4210 GCA_964524065.1 uncultured Caulobacterales bacterium
CATACTCGATCGCGTAGCCATAGCGCTTCACCACAGCCCGCTCGAGGCCGGGAATCGTCTTCAGGAACGCCGCCTGCACCGCCTCCGGCAAAGAGGTGGAGACGCCATTGGGGTAGATGGTGTTCCCGTCCGGATTGTCGGGCAGGCCCTCGGGCTCCAGGAACACCTGGTGGGAGGTGCGGTCGGCGAACCGAACCACCTTGTCTTCGATGCTCGGGCAGTAGCGCGGGCCGCGGCCGGAGATAGCGCCGCCATAGACGGCCGATTGCTCGATATTCTCCGCGATGACCCGATGGGTGGCTTCCGTGGTGCGCGTCACGCCGCAGGCGATTTGCGGCACGCTGATCTGCTCGGTGAGGAAGGAGAATGGGACAGGCTCAGCGTCCGCCGCCTGCATGGGCATGGCGTCCCAATCAATGGTGCTGGCGTCCAGGCGCGCGGGCGTGCCCGTCTTCAGCCGCCCCATGCGCAGGCCGAGGCCATAGAGCGTGTCGGAAAGGCCGATGGCGGGCGCCTCAACAGCGTTGGCTGAGAGGCTGGCGCCATTCCCTTTTGCGCGTCCCGCCGGGATGCGCTGATCGCCAATATGGATGACGCCCTTCAAGAAGGTGCCCGTGGTGAGAACCACGCGCTCGGTGCGATAGACGCGCCCCGAAGCGCCGCGCACGGCGGTGATGCGGGGGGCGCGCGCTGACTGGGATTCACTAATTTGGTGAGAGTTCTGACGAATTGGTGGGGCCGCCGACCAATTAGTGAAATTTAGTCGACGGTTGGTAGGCGTCTCGTCCAGCACCACATCCTCCACCGCCTCCTCAGCGATGGCGAGATTGGAATAGGCGGCCAACGTCGCCTGCATGGCCTGCTTATAGAGCCAGCGATCGGACTGCGTACGCGGCCCGCGCACGGCGGGGCCCTTGGAGCGATTGAGCAGGCGGAACTGAATGCCGGACGCATCCGCCACCCGGCCCATCACACCGTCCAGCGCGTCGATCTCGCGCACCAAATGCCCCTTGCCCAAACCGCCAATGGCCGGGTTGCACGACATCTCGCCAATGGTGTCGGCGCGGTGCGTCAGCAGCAGCGTTTTGGCGCCCATGCGCGCCGCGGCCGCCGCGGCGTCGCACCCGGCATGGCCGCCGCCAATGATGATGACGTCCCAGTGCTGATCGGCCGGCGCGGATGCGGCGCGGTCGAGGGCGGCGGCGAGAGCCTCAGCGGCCAAGCCCTGGCGGGCGGATGTGTGCGTGTGTGTCATACGCCCTGAGATACGCGCAGCGCCGGCGTTTTTCTACGGTCAGGCGATGCGCAAAGCGCCCAAGACCGATACGCTCCCGCCCCGCCCATGCGAAGGGCGCAGCCGCCATGCTGGCGAGCATGGCGCGCGCGCGCATCCTCTGGCACATCCCAGGCCCATGAGCCGTTATGTCCTCACCGCAGCCTGCCCCGACCAAGTGGGCGTCGTCGCCGCCGTCTCGCGCTGCTTGGCGGACGCCGGCTGCTTCATTGATCGCTCGCGTTCGTATGGCGACCCGCAAACGGGGCGCTTTTGCCTACGTATTGAGTTTCATCCGACCCGCGGCGGTTTCAGCCGCGCCGCCTTTGAGCGCGACTTCGGGGCGGTGGTGGCGCCGCTGTCAATGGAGTGGGCGCTGCGCGACGCCGATCGCGCCATGAAGACGTTGATCCTGGTGTCCAAGGGCGATCATTGCGCCAATGCGCTGCTTTACGCCGCGCGGCTCGGCGATGCGCCCATCGATGTGGTGGGCGTCTTGTCCAACCATCGCGATTTGGAGGGGCCGCTGGCGCATTGGGACACGCCGTTCCACGTCGCGCCTGTGGCGGCGGACACCAAGCCGGAGGCGGAGGCGCGCATGTTCGCGCTGATTGAAGAGACGGGCGCGGAGCTGGTGGTGCTCGCCCGCTATATGCAGGTGCTGAGCGAGGGCGCGTGCCGGCGCCTGGAAGGGCGCTGCATCAACATCCACCACTCCTTCCTGCCAAGCTTTAAGGGCGCCAAGCCTTACCACCAGGCTCATGCGCGGGGCGTGAAGGTGATCGGCGCCACAGCGCATTACGTCACCACCGATCTCGATGAAGGGCCCATCATCACCCAGGTGACCGAGCCGGTGGATCACGCACACAGCGTCGAGGATCTCATCCGCCTCGGCCGGGATTTGGAGGCGCGCGCGTTGGTGCGCGCTGTCACCGCCCATGCCGAAGGGCGGGTGTTCCTCAATGATCGCAAGACGGTGGTGCTGCGCTAGGGCTTGGGCTCTCAGAATCACCGGAGCAGGCGCATGGGCCACGCGCGCATGGTGCGGCGGTGGCGGCGACTCAGCGAGCGTGGTGAGGCCCTGATGACGCTTCCGTACGGTGTCCCGTGCACGCCGAGGACCTGACCAAAAGTGAGTTCGCATCAGGGGTTTTGACTCCCGCGGGCGCTCGCTTTGACTCTTGCTTGACTCAGGGCGAGCAGGGACTCGTTGTCGCTGGATTCAGACTTGAGACAGTGGACACGATGACTCCCAGTGAATCCATGTTTCACGTGGAACACTGGATTCAGAGACTCCTTGAGCGACTCACATTTGGATTCCGTGTTTCACGTGAAACATGGGAGTCAAGGAGAGAGACTCTTCGGGACTCTTCACCGCCGACGGACTCCCCAGGGGCTTGATTCACCGCGCCCGACTGCGCCTCGACGCGGGCGCCGGGACGGGCTCACTTGCCGATACAGAAATCCGCAAAGACGCGATCGAGGATGTCCTCCACATCCACCCGACCCGTGATGCGGCCGATGGCCAGCGCCGCCTGGCGCGCGCGCTCACCGGCCAATTCCGGCGCCAGCGCCGCTTGGCTCAAAGCCGCGTCGAGGGCCTCGGCGGCTTCCTCCAACGCATGGCGGTGCCGCGCACGCGTGAGGCTCGGCGCCTCGCTCGCGCCGAGGCGGGTGCGCACCTGCGCTGTGAGATGGGCGAGCAGGTCGGGCACGCCGACGCCATCGCGAGCGGAGAGCGGCAACGCCGTGACGCCCCCCGCGTGTCCGCCAGCGGCCTCCACCAAGCCAAGCAGGCTCGAACGCGCGCCAGAATCCGTCGCGTCCATCTTGTTGAGCGCCACAACATCGCCAAGCCGTAGAGCCTCGCCAAAGGCCGCCAGGCTGGCCCGCGCCGCCTCTTCCGACTGCGCCGCATCCAGCACCAGCACGCGCAGATCCGCCTCCTCAGCCCGGCGGCGAGCGCGGGAGACGCCCTCCCGCTCCACAGGATCATCCGTGTCCCGCAGGCCAGCGGTATCCGCCAGCACGACGAGGAATCCATCCAGCACCAGGCGCACCTCGACAATGTCGCGGGTGGTGCCGGGTATGTCCGTCACAATGGCGGCATCGCGTCCCGCCAGCGCATTCAGCAGCGTCGACTTGCCGGCATTGGGCGCACCAATAATCGCCACGTGGAAGCCATCGCGGATGCGCTCCCCGCGATGCGCGTCATCAAGGTGCGCGCGGATATCGCCCGCCAGCCCCGCCAGCGCCGGCCCCGCCCGTGAGGCCAAGCCAGCGCCCTGCGCGGTGTCCTGCACATCGCCCTCATCGGGGAAGTCAATCTCCGCCTCAATCAGCGCCATGGCCGCGATCAACCGCGTGCGCCAGCCCTCATAGAGCGTGCTGAGCCCGCCGGAGAGTTGCCGCAGCGCTTGTGTCCGCTGAGCCTCGGTTTCGGCGTCCACCAAATCAGCGATGGCTTCGGCTTGGGTGAGGTCGAGCTTGCCATGGGCGAAGGCGCGGCGGCTGAACTCCCCCGGCTCCGCGGGGCGCAGGCCGAGCTGGCTGAGCGCCGCGCTCACCGTCGCGATGATCGCAGGCCCGCCATGGAGGTGGAGTTCGGCCATATCCTCGCCGGTGAAGCTGGCCGGGCCGGGCAGCCACAGCACCAGCGCCTCATCCAGCGCGGCGCCATCGGCGGGGCGGGTGAGGCGACGCAGGCTGGCGCGGCGCGGCGGGGGCGCATCGCCCGCCAGCGCCTGCAGCGTGGCGGCGGAGGCGGGGCCGGAGAGGCGCAGCACCGCCACGCCCGCACGGCCCGCGCCGGAGGCGAGGGCGTAAATGGTGTCCGTCATCAGCGGGGGTGTAGCATGGCGGCGCTAGGGCGCCTCATCCGTGTCCACGCCCTCGCAGCCGGCGTTGCGCATCCAGCTGGAGACTTGCTCCACCATG
>CAZGCB010000153.1:0-4121 GCA_964524065.1 uncultured Caulobacterales bacterium
CCGGAGCATCGGTTTCAACCGACGGTAGGAAAGTTGAACATAATGAAAATGGTGCGGCCGAGAAGACTCGAACTTCCACGGGTTTTACCCCACAGCGACCTCAACGCTGCGCGTCTACCAATTCCGCCACGGCCGCCCGCAGCATCGGGCTAGCTAACAGACCGCGTGCGCGCTGTGAAGCCTATGTGCGGCGTCGAAGCGCGCGCGAGGACCCGAACGAGAAAAGCCATCCATCATGGGCGCGCCCATTCGGCCCGACTTCAGCGCCAATAGGCGCGAAATCCGGCTTGACGCGGCAGCACTCACGGCCATTCATGCGCGCCATGGACCTCATGGACAACCTTTCCCGCCGCGGCCTGATCCAACAGCAATCGGACGCCGACGGCATCGCCGCGCATCTCGCCGCTGGATCGCAATCGCTTTATTGCGGTTTTGATCCCACGGCCGCGAGCCTGCATGTGGGCAATCTCTTGCCATTGATGGCGCTACGCCGGTTTCAGCTGGCCGGACACCGCCCCATCGCGCTGGTGGGCGGCGGCACCGGGCTCATTGGCGATCCCAGCGGCAAGAATGAAGAACGCACGCTCAACAGCACCGACGTGGTGCAAGGCTGGGCGCAGAATATTCGCACGCAAGCGGAAAAAATCCTCGACTTCGAGGCGGGCGATCAGTCCGCCATCATCGTGGATAATTATGACTGGCTGTCGCAGATGTCGTTGATCGATTATCTGCGCGATATCGGGAAGTATTTTTCGGTATCCGCCATGTTGGCGCGCGACTCCGTCAAAACGCGCATCGATCGCGAAAGCGGCATTTCCTATACTGAGTTCAGCTATATGCTGCTGCAATCCATCGACTTTCTGGAACTGCAGCGTCGCTATGGCTGTCTGCTGCAAATCGGCGGCAGCGATCAGTGGGGCAATATGGTGTCCGGCGTCGATTTGGTGCGCCGCGCGACGACGGAGCAAGCCTATTGCTTCACCTTTCCGTTGATCACCACATCGGACGGCAAAAAATTCGGCAAGTCAGAAGGCAACGCCATTTGGCTCGATGCTGCACTCACCTCGTCCTATAACTTCTACCAATACTGGATGAATGTGACGGATGAAGATGTCGGCAAGTTGCTGCGCTATTTCACCTATCTGTCCATCGAGGATATTGACGCGATCGAAACCGATCACGCCGCCGCGCCGCACAAGCGCGACGCGCAGCGTCGGCTCGCCCAGGAAGTGACCCGCATCGTCCATGGCCAGGACGCAGTCGACGGCGCCGAGCGCGCCACCGAAGCTCTGTTCGGCAAGGGAGATGTCCGTACCCTGACGGAGCGTGATTTACTCGACGCGCTGGCCGCCGCCCCGTCCTATGCCGTCACGGACGCCAGCATCGGCGTCGCGGCGGTGCTGAAGGAGCTGGGATTGGTGAAGTCTGTCTCCGACGGCCGGCGGCAAATCAAAGCCGGCGGCGTGTCGCTGAATGGCGAAAAAGTCTCGGACGAGGCCCTCACCATTGACGGCGCCGAGGCGCTGTTCGGCCGCCACTCCGTCTTTCGCGTGGGGAAAAAGCGCTACGGCATCGCCTCTCTAGCGGAGTAACCGCCAGAGGGTGTCACCCGGATCAGCGCGCTGCGCTGTCCGGGATGTCGTCGCAGCACGCCTGGGCGCGCTGAGTTCTATTCGCCCGCCATGGCCGGCGCCGGTTCAAAGGACTCCAGCGTCGCGCGGGTGACGGCGCGCGCCTTGGGGCCCCATTCGGCGTCGTTGGCGGCAAAGGCGATGTTGGCTTCCAAATAGCCGATCTTGTCGCCGATATCATAGGTCCGGCCACGATAGGCATAGGCGTGGAAGTCCTGGCGCTCCATCAGCGTGTGCATAGAGTCCGTGAGCTGAATTTCATTGCCGGCGCCAGGGGCTTGATTGGCCAGCAAGTCGAAAATTTCCGGCTGCAGAATATAACGGCCATTGATCATATAATTGGATGGCGCATCTTCGATGGCGGGTTTTTCCACCATGCCCTTCATCTTAATGAGGTCGCCATCCTGGGATTCAGGATCAATGATGCCGTATTTGGAGACGTCCTCGCGCGGCACTTCCTCCACGCAAATCATATTGCCGCCGGTGCGGGCATGGGCGTCCACCATTTGCGCAAGGCAGCTGGGCTGGGACATCATCAGCATGTCCGGCAGCAAAATGGCGAAGGGCTCATGGCCCACCACATCGCGGGCGCACCAAATGGCGTGACCAAGGCCGCGCGGCGCCTGCTGACGCACAAAGCTCATCGCACCAGGCTCTGGCAAAGCTGACTGCAGGCTTTCCAGCAGCGCCGTCTTGTTCTTGCGCGCCAGCGTGTCTTCCAGCTCATAGGCGGTGTCGAAATAGTCTTCGATGGCGTTTTTGTTCCGTCCCGTGACGAACACAAAGTGCTCAATGCCCGCGGCGCGCGCCTCGTCCACCACATGATGGATGGCCGGACGGTCAAACACCGTCAGCATTTCCTTCGGGATGGATTTGGTGGCCGGCAAGACCCGGGTGCCCAATCCCGCCACTGGCAAAACCGCCTTACGAACCCGCATAGACTTCTCCCTCGCCTGCATCGGCGCTTCTCTTACTCCACCGTCACCGACTTCGCCAGGTTACGCGGCTGATCGACATCAGTGCCCTTTTGCACCGCCGTGTAATAGGCCATCAATTGTATGGGCGCGGCGTAAACAATGGGTGCGATCAGCGGATCCACATCGGGCCCGGCGATGATGTGGTGCGCGCGATCGCCGGCATTGTGCGCGCCGGTGTGGTCGGTGATCAGAATGACGCGCCCGCCGCGCGCGGCGACTTCCTCAATGGAGGACATGGTTTTTTCAAACAGCGGATCGCTCGGCGCGACCACCACCACCGGCGTGGCTTCATCCACCAAGGCGATGGGCCCGTGCTTCAGCTCGCCGGCGGCATAGCCCTCGGCATGGATGTAGGAAATCTCTTTCAGCTTCAGCGCCGCCTCCAGCGCCAGCGGATAAAACGCCCCGCGCCCGAGATACAAAACATCCCGCGCTTTCGCCAAATCGATCGACAGCTTGCGGATCTCCGCCTCGGTTTCCAACGCTTCGGCGAGGCGTCGCGGCGTCTCCAGCAGGGCGCGCACCAGCCGGTGCTCCTCGGTTGCATCAATGCGCCCGCGCGCACGCGCCGCCGCCACGGACAAGCTCGCCAACGCGCAGAGCTGAGCGGTGAACGCTTTGGTGGAGGCGACGCCGATCTCCGGCCCGGCATGGGTGGGCAGCGCGATGTCTGTCATGCGAGCGATGGTGCTGTCGGGCACATTGACGAGGCCGGCCGTGGCGAGGCCCTGCTCCTGACACAGCTCCAGCGCGGCGCGGGTGTCGGCCGTCTCGCCCGATTGGGAGATGGCGACAGCCAGCGATTTGGCGGACAAGGCCGGCGCGCGGTAGCGGAACTCCGAGCCGATATCCACATCCGCCGGCAAGCCGGCCAGGCCCTCAAACCAGTATTTGGCGATCATCGCGGCATAGGACGCCGTGCCGCAAGCGGCCAGAACCACACGGTCATGCTGAGTGAAATCCAAATTCTCCGGCGCGGTCGCTGTTTCGCTCACCGGATCGAGATAGGCCGACAGGGTGTGGGCCGCCGCCTCCGGTTGTTCATGGATTTCCTTTTCCATGAAATGGCGATAGGCGCCCTTCTCCGCCAATACCGCGGCGCCGGAAATCGGGCGGCTCGGCCGGGTGACGGGCTGCGCGCCCTGGATCGAAGACTTTGCCGGCGTGGGCCCTTATCAATCGGATCGGAATACCGTCCTGGGACTGACATCCTTTCGTTACCCAGAACAGCCGTTCAAGATCTATTCCCCCGTGATCGGCCCGTCGATACAGGCGTTTCTGCAAAGCTACTACGACCAGTCCACGCGCGGACACGCCGCCTTTACTTGATCGTAGTAGTCTAGAGGACATCAACTGGGATTGTCGGTAGACCCGGGCGATTGAGCGGGCAGGACGATGGGTCTAGCCTGGCTCTATGGCCCGAGGTCCGTTCCGCTACTTCAAGACATCACCCGAAATCATCCAGCTTGCGGTCATGATGTACGTCTGATTCCCACTGCCGCTTCGCAATGTC
>CAZGCB010000154.1:0-4093 GCA_964524065.1 uncultured Caulobacterales bacterium
AGCCCAGCGAATCAGAACGCAGGTTCCGGAGAAAAAGTACAGACAGGTGCGGGTCTGGTCACCCATGTCTATGGCTCGCGCCGCACAGTTACGGCGGCATCAGCGGCCACCTGCGCCTCACGGTGCGCGCAACGCTTGATCAACCAACAGCTTCGGGCCATTCTGACCACGCTTGGATGTAGCTCTGGAGATGTCGGTCGCGCGCGACTGCGGTCTTGCAACGAGAGAAAGCACAGCAATGAAGGCGGAAATTCACTTTTCTCCAAACTCTTTAGAAATGGGAATTATTTCATGGGCTGAAACAATTGCAATGCGTAAGCGCGCAGTATTCGATGCAACCTCTGGCCATTTCCTTGCGCAGATTAGTGAGGGCACCGCTGAGAGACTATTCGGAGTCACCAGTGACGATGATATTCGTGAGCGAGTATATACCATGCCAACAGAAAGGCGACAGCGCCTTGCATACAGCCGCTTTGATCGCGCTGTGCCGGCGATGGTGCGCTTTTCTCGCATGACAGCTGAAGAAAAAGCGGATGAGCGTGCCAATATCTTAGAGGCAGCGCTGAAACTCGATAAGACTGACGAACATGCCGAACTATATCGAGCCGCCAAAGACGCTTACAGCGAGCGAGTCGGGAGAACATTCGCTTTTTCGCGTGGTATACAGTTCACCGTGATTCAGTCAGATGATCTTGCGCTTGGTGTCTTGCAAGTCTGTACGAAATGGCCAATGTGGCCAGTGTGTTGATATGGATCGGCAATCCCTATTCACAAAGTCTTATGATTTAGCGGCAGACGTTTCTAAGCAGATTATTTCTTTATCAGTTGCGCTTGTTGCATCGTTCGCTATTCTTTCGCGCCTTGAGGTTTTCAATACGACGGATGTTCTAATTCCGTTGCGAGTGGCTGTTGGCAGTTATTTCCTCTCGATATTGCTGGGACTTATTTGCTTGATGGGAATGTCAGGAAACTTTAACAAGATGGCATTTGATGAAAGGCTCCAATCAGTAGAGAAAAATGCCGACGGTCTTCGCACGGCCTATGATGCAAATGTCCGATGGCCAGGGATTCTGCAGATTGCACTATTTTTGATTGGAATGTTATTCACAATATATTTAGTATTATTTTCTGCCAGCGCGGATACGATTGCCATCGGTGGTGACTTTGATGCACGCAGCTGTAACAACAAAAACTGAACCTACACGGCCCTTGCCGACAAGAAGCAAGAATGCAAATCACGCCTTCTGGATCTTTAGCAGATTGCCGAGAAAATCAGACCGGGCTCTCGATGGCGGGCAACTCTAAGAAGCCTACTTGATTGGATCCCGAAGCAAATCGCGGTCTTCTTGTGCAGAAGGTGGGGGCGCTGCACTGATGGTGGTGCTACCGGAAAATCAGGTCTTGGCCCCTTGGAAGCATTGTGGAAGCACGAGGCCGAAAAACGCTGCGCAATCCCGACAGATCGTGCGAAGCGGAGCCTCGGCTCCGGGATCGGCAAGTGTCGGAAACTGCGCAAGAACTCGCGGTTCCGAGTGATTGTTCATGGTTCGTTCGACACGACTCATAACCTGAAGGTCGCAGGTTCAAATCCTGCCCCCGCAACCAGCGTGTCCTGCAAGAGCAGGGTTTGGGAGGTGCGCCCTCCCGCAAACCGACGTTTCCTTCCAAAAAGTCGCATGGGCGTGCGCTCTATGATGCGCGTGTCGTTCCTCGCGCGGGTGTTGGGCGGTGCGTCCTCCTGCTGCCTGTATTGAGCGTCCTGAGGGCCAATCGGCTGTCGCGGCGCTGTGTTGGCGTGTGGAGCGCTGCGTTTCAGCGGCGGCGAAAGCCACGTGCGATGAGGTAGGTTTCCGGGCTTTCCGCGCGGCTGGACGGCGGTTTGGCGTGGCGCACATCGGTGAAGCTGCGCTTGACCCGCGCCACCAACTCGGCCCCGGCTCCGCCTTGGAACGTTTTGGCGACCAGCGCGCCGCCAGGGGACAGAACGTCTTCACCAAAAGCTACAGCCGCTTCCACCAGCGCGACGGTGCGCAAATGATCGGTTTCGCGATGGCCAGTGGTGTTGGGCGCCATGTCCGACAGCACCACATCCGCGCGTCCGCCGAGAGCCGCCTTCAGCGCGTCGACCACAGCGGCGTCCGTGAAATCCCCTTGCAACATCTGCGCTCCGGTCACGGGTTCCACGGCCAGCAAATCCACGCCGACCACCGGCGCTGCGCCGCGCTGCGCCGCCACTTGGCACCACCCCCCGGGGGCCGCACCCAGATCCGCCACCGCCATACCGCGTCGCAGCAGCTGAAACTTGTCGTCCAGCTCCAGCAGTTTGAACGCGGCTCGCGAACGGTAGCCAGCCGCTTTCGCCTTGCGCACATAGGGGTCGTTGAGTTGACGCTGCAGCCAGTGGGTGGAGCCGAGCTTGCGGCCTTTGGCGGTTTTCACCCGAACGGCGAGCCCGGAGTCGCGTCCGCTGTCGCCCTTGGCTTCGGCTGTGACCCGTCGGCGACGCCGGCGTGGCGGCTTGGGCTCATCCGCCATTGAGGGCTCCGCCGGATCGGCGACGGCCGCGGCGTCCTCGCCGGCGCCGTCGTGGCGCGTGAATCAAAGCCATCAGCATGCCCTCGCGCAGGCCGCGATCGGCCACGCGCAACCGGTTACTCGGCCACGCTTCGGTCACGGCCTCCAAAATCGCACAGCCCGCCAGCACCAAATCGGCGCGATCGGGTCCGATGCAGGGCTGCGCGGCGCGTTCCTGGCGACACATGGATTGCAAGGTGCGGGAGGCGGCCAGAGCGTCGTCCAGTGACACCCACAAGCCATCCACCTTAGAGCGATCATAGCGCGGCAACCGCAGATGCACGCCCGCCAGGCTCGTCACCGCGCCCGACGTGCCCACCAAATGGCCGCGCCCTTCCTGAAAACAGCGGCGCAGCGCCGCCGCCTTAGGCGGCGCCGGCAAGCACGCCCGGGCATAAGCCACCATATCGCCATACCAGGCGCAGCGATCATCGCGTTCGGGGAAGCGTTCGGCCAGGTTCACCACACCCAGCGGCGTCGACGCCCAGGCCAGAATGGGCGGACGCAACAGGGCGTCGCGGTTGGGCGCTTTACGCAGAGCGCCGATATCGATCCAGCTGAGTTCCGTGGAGCCGCCGCCAATATCCACCACCACCGCCGCATCGCTGTGGGAGTCGATGAGGCTGACGCAGCCCATCACCGACAGGCGCGCCTCTTCCTCGGCGGAGATGATCTCCAGCGTAATGCCGGTTTCCTCCTGGATGCGCGCGACAAAATCGGTCCCATTGCGGGCGGTGCGGCAGGCTTGCGTGGCCACGCAGCGCAAGCGCGTCACGGACCGACGCTTGAGCTTTTGCGCGCAAACCTTCAACGCGTCGGCCGCCCGATCCATGGCGGCGGGGCTGAGCGCGCCCTCCTGGCCCAAGCCTTCGCCCAACCGGACAATACGGGAAAAAGCGTCCACGGCCCGAAACCCTTCAGGCGTGGGGGTGGCGATCAGCAGGCGGCAATTGTTCGTACCGAGGTCGAGGGCGCCGAACAGCGGAGGGCGCGGACGCTCAGCGCCGTTCGCGGCCAGCGGCCGAGGCGTGGGCGGCGGCGTTCCGTCGCCTTTGCGCTGCCCGCGGCTACGACGACGGCGGCGGCGTGCCGGCGCGTGGTCGGGCGTCCGTGCGGCGTCCGGGCTCTCCGGCGGCGGCGCGCCGGCTTGGCTAGGGCGACCGTTTGGCTGAGCCTCGTCGCTCATGATCACCTCGAAGCCGCCTGTTTGCGGTCCCGCAAAGGCGGCGCGTGTTGTGCGGTTGGCGTCACCATAGCCTTAGCCGCCGGCTCACAACAAGGCGGCGCGATCACATGGTGTATTGTCCTGATGCGGACAAGCTGTTGAGCTAGCGCGGCTCGAGCGCCTTCAGACCGAGGCGGCGGCTAGCCTGCGGAGGGCAGCAAAACCAAAATGCGCGCCCCGGGCGGCGCCGCTTCGGCCACCCCCCCCTCCAGCGGCTCGCCCGGCGCGCGGGCGGCCTGGGGCCAGTCGGCCGGCGCCGCGGTGTTGCGGCCGGCGGCCCAATCGGCGGGGAGG
>CAZGCB010000155.1:0-4085 GCA_964524065.1 uncultured Caulobacterales bacterium
TCGACCTCAGGATTATGAGTCCTGCGCTCTAACCAGCTGAGCTACCCAGCCATCGGACGGGGGGTATACCGCGCGCTGCCGCGCTGCGCAATGCAGCCGCCGGCGCCTCGCCCGCCGCCGCTGGCGCCGGCCATAAAACCGCATTTACTCGTGGAGAGCGTTCGTCTACGCACAAACGACTTTCTACCCTGCCGATTGGCCACATAGCGCAATTGGAAGTACATTCATGCGCGATACTGGCGAATGGGGATTGCAATTTTGCGCTGGCGCGCGGCATGTGACACGTTCAGATTCATTAAGCCCCATGACTTTGGAGACCGTGGCCATTGGTTGAGTTAGACCCTATCGACGCTAAAATTCTCGATCTCATTCAACAGGATGCGGGCCTGTCTGTTGCGGATATCGCCGGGCAGGTGGGATTGTCGTCCTCGCCTTGCTGGCGGCGCATCAAACGCTTGGAAGAGCGCGGTGTGATCGTCCGGCGGGTCACCGTGTTAGATCGCGATGCGGTGGGGTTGGGCTTTGAAGTCTATGCATCCGTCAAATTGGCGTTACCCAACAAAGAAAATTTAGAAACCTTCGAACAAGAAGTATTGAAATTGCCCGAAGTCGTCGAATGCGCGCTCATTACCGGCGGTGAGGACTACACCTTGCGCATCATTACTGCGGACATGCACACCTATGACCATTTTTTGCGCCATAAACTCTTGTCGCTCGGACTCGTCGCCGATGTTCGGTCGCGCATTGTGGTGCGCTCGGTGAAGTCCACGACGGCGTTGCCGCTGGATATGGTGACGCCCCACCTTACACCAGCGACCTAGTGCTCTGATCAAAAGAGGCGGATGCGTGCGAAGGAAAAGCCGATCAGGAAGAACGCTGTCACCACAAGGCCCCAGCTGATCCAGCTATACGGCGCGAGCATCCACAGCATCAAATTGAGCGCCAACACCAACACGGCGCCACGGCAGAAATTCAAGGGAAAGCCCCGTTCAATCTGCGTTTTGAACATCATCTGATAGATAAAATAAAACGCAATCGGCAGGGCATACAAATACACCCACGTGATATTTGACATCATATACTGCTGATAGTTAATAAAATTAGCTGCGAATATCAACATCAGAACACCGATCATAATTAAATATCCACTCAACGAAAACCCTACGAAACGCTGCCGCAAGATGTCGTCGGATGAGGGAATGCTCGCCAACTCGTCATGGATCGAGCCGAAATGGCCGCGCAGCTCCATAAAGTCTTTAAAGCCCAGATCGCGAATGCGTTGCTCCAGAAAAATACGCAGATCCCCACGGGTCATAGATCCGTACTTTTCTTCAAACGCGACCCGTAAAGTTTCTCCTCGCTCGTCCAAACCCGTCGCTTCCGACAGCTCCGCGATTTGCTCTTTCAGCACACGCCGCTTGGTTACCGCCAGCATGGCGGACGGCAGCGCAAACACGAACGACAACGCGCTGATCCCGAAGAGCACCACCGCCAGCAAGGCGCCATCGCGCCACAAGGCCGGGATCCAAAAGAAAAACTCGTCGGCCAAGTCGTGGTAAAAACTGATCGAGGCCGCCAAGAATGTCTTGTAGGAGATTTCAATCTGGACAAAGGCCAGAAAGCCATCCGCGAAATCAATGAAGTAATCCCAAGCGTTGAGCGGCTCCACCAGCGCAATAATGCCCACCGTGGCGATGAACAAGCGGAACGCTTTAAACACCGATACCAGAAACTCAATCACGGCCTGTGCGCGCTCCCCGCTCTGTCCGGCGTCGTTGTGACCCGTCCCGCGCCCACACGCCAGCCATGGGCGCAGTCCCCTTGGGGCGCGTAGGCGCAACGCGGGCACGCGCTGAAAACGGTGCAGATTGTCATGGGTGTGGGCCTCCCCACGCGAATGGCGGTGTCATCATCAGCGGGTTTCCACGCCGGGCGTCAAGGGCAGAAACGCGGACGCCGCCCGCATGGCGACGGCGCCAACGGTGCGCTTAGGGCGATCCGGTGCGACGGCTTTCGCTTTGGGCGAGGATGCGATCCACGCCCAACCAATCACGCCGCCCCAAATCCAAATAGGCGTCCAAGATCATGGGCATGATGCGCCAGCCATACGGCGTGGCGGCGTTCCACAGGGCCGCAAAGCCAAAATCCCGCTCGGGAACAAGCACGATCAGCGCCCGATAGCCCGCCACCCCGCCGGCATGCATCACCACCCGCTCGCCGGCATAATCGTAGACCCGCCAGCCCAGGCCATAATCGGCGTCGCGCAAGCGCGGGCGCATCCAGCGCAGCTTGTTTTTCTCCGCCGGGGTGTCCACCAGGCCGGCATGCAGCCGCATACGCACCGCATCGCTCAGCACCTGGGGTTCGTGACCGAGCTGCGCGCGCACCCACAGCGACAAGTCCAAAATGGACGCGTTGATCCCGCCCGCCGGGGCGACGCGATAATAGTCGTCATTGGGCATGAAGGAGCGCCAACGGCTGCGGTGGCTGGCGCGACTGTGCGGCCGGGCCCAGCTGCGCGCTTCGGTGAGCCCCTCGCGCCCCACCGAGGCGGTGGCCATGCCCAACGGCTCAAACAGACGCGCCTGCAACGCTTCGGCGAAGCTGCGATCATCGGCCGCCGCCACCACATCATCAATCGCGGAAAAGGCGACGTTTTGATAGGCGAAGCAGGTGCCTGGCCGACACGTCATGGGGATGTCGGGGATGTGGGCGAACAAGGTGTCGAGGGAGCGATCCAGCTCCAACAAATCGTCATAGGCATAGGGCGGCAAGCCCACCCGATGGCTGGCGAGGTGTTCAAGCGTCACCGCTTGAGTCGCGGCGTCCGTGCGCAAGCGAAAACGGTCGGAATAGTCCGTGACGCGATCGTCCCAGGACACGCGTCCCTCGTGGTGCATTTGGCCAAGCAGGCTAGAGGCGAAAGTCTTCGACACGGAGGCGAGGCGAAACACCGTATCGGGCGTGATGGGATCACCGGAGCGCGCCTTGGTCTCCCCATAGGTGCGCAGCATCATCAGCGCCCCGTCTTCCACCACGCCGACTGCAAGGCCGACGAACTGGCCCCGGGCGAACGCCCCATCCAATCGATCGGAAATCTCCGTGACATAGTCGGTCTGATCGATGACGCTGGAGGCCAGATGCGTCGTCGCCGGTGGGCTGAGGGTTTGTGGCGCCCGCGCGAAGACGGCGCCGGCGAACACGATGCCGCACAACACGCTGAGCGTCAGGCTCGCGCCTTTGGCGGCGAGCGTCGATATGGACGTGATCACAGCCCCGTCGTCGCGGCTGCCCCCAGCGCGCCGTCTGGAGACGCCCCGTCGGCTCGCGTCCTGCGCCGTGTTCGCATATTCCATGGCGACACCCTCACCCTTGCCTTCGCTTTGCGCCCGCCTCCGGGGACCCTGCGGCTTGCGCCCGCAGCGATCGCCATGGTGGCGCGCTCAACCTGTCATCGCGTTGCGCGCGTTTGGACAATGCTGGCTAAACGCCAATGTCCCGCGCACGCTCACCGTTCTCAACGACGCCTTGCAGTCATGGCGAGGCATGTGTCGCTTTCTTGCATCATATTTCACGAAAGGACGCCGCAATCCAGCCACCGCCGAGCACGCGGGACGCTTGCGCCTGCCCCCCATCAGCGGCGTAGAGCACCGCCGCTTGGCCGGGCGCGACACTGTCTTCGCCTTGCTCGAACACCACAGCGAGCGCGCCGTCCGCGTCTAAATCCAGGCGCGCGGGGACCGGCGGGCGGGTGGAGCGCACCTTCACGCGCACCGCCAAGCCGGTGGCGGCGGCGTCCTCCAACGGTCCGTCACCCAGCCAATTCACCTCCCGCAACCGCAGACGACGCACGAGCAGCGCCTCGCGCGGGCCGACAATCACCTGCCGTTTGACGGGGTCCAGGCGCACGACGAACAAAGGCTCGCCTGTGGCCACGCCAAGCCCGCGGCGCTGACCGATGGTGTAGTGGATGACGCCCTCATGGTGGCCGAGCACACGCCCGTCCACATGCACGATGTCGCCACCGCGTCCGGCGCCGGGACGCAGCCCTTCGATCTCTTGGGCGTAGTTTCCGGTGGGCACGA
>CAZGCB010000156.1:0-3947 GCA_964524065.1 uncultured Caulobacterales bacterium
GTCGTCCCAAGCGAACCTCGCCGGCTATCGCGCGGTGATCGAGGCGGCCAACGCCTATGGCCGCGGCATGCCGATGATGATGACCGCCGCGGGCACGGTGGCGGCCGCCAAATCCTTTGTGATGGGCGCCGGTGTCGCCGGCTTGCAGGCCATCGCCACCGCCAAGCGCTTGGGCGCGATTGTGTCGGCCACCGATGTGCGGCCGGCGGCGAAGGAGCAGGTGGAGAGCCTCGCGGCGAAATTCATCGCGGTGGAGGATGACGAGTTCCAGGCCGCGCAAGACGCCGGCGGCTACGCCAAGCAGATGTCGGCGGAATACCAGGCCAAGCAGGCGGAACTCACCGCCTCCCACATCGCCAAGCAGGACATCGTCATCACCACGGCGTTGATCCCGGGCCGCCCGGCGCCGCGCTTGATCGACGCCGCCATGATCCAGTCCATGCGCCCTGGCTCGGTGATTGTGGACATCGCCACCGCGCGCGGCGGCAATGTGGAAGGCGCGGTCAAGGATCAGGCTGTCGTCACCGACAATGGCGTCACGCTGATCGGCTGGTCGAACTTGCCTGGCCGCATGGCGGCGGACGCGTCGGCGCTGTATGCGAAAAACCTGCTGAATTTCTCGCCGCTGCTGACCGCGGAGGAGGGCGCAGGCTACGCCCCGCATTGGGATGATGAGATCATCCAAGGCATGGCGCTGACCCGCAACGGCGCGGTGGTGCATCCGAACTTCGTCAAAGAGCCGGCTTAGCGGTCCGCCGCCGTCTCACATCGCTTCACTTTGCGACAGCCAAAGGGCTTGGCGTGTGGCGCGACGCGCCATAAGTCCGCCTTAACACGTCACCCAAGCACGAGGGCGAGCCATGAGCGTCGACACGATTTCCTACAACCGTATGGACGGGGCGTCCGAAACGCTGGCCGATCATCGCGGCAAGGTGCTGCTGGTGGTGAATGTCGCCTCCAAATGCGGGCTGACGCCGCAATATGAGGGGCTGGAGCAGCTGTTCCGCGACAAGCGTGAGGCGGGCCTTGAGGTGTTGGGCTTTCCTGCGAACAATTTCCTGGCTCAGGAACCGGGCACCGACGCGGAAATCGCCGATTTCTGCAAGACGACCTATGATGTCACCTTCCCGGTGTTCTCCAAAATCTCCGTGGTGGGCGAGGATCAGCATCCGCTCTACGCCGCGCTGACGGCCGCCAAGGGCGATGCGACGGGCGAAGGCCCGATGCGTGAGAAGCTGGCCGGCCATGGGCTGGACACCAATGCGGCGCCCGACATTCTGTGGAATTTCGAGAAATTCGTGGTGAGCCGCAGCGGCGAGGTCGTGGCCCGCTTCTCGCCCGACGTGGCGGCCGATGATCCGCGCTTGCTGGACGTTCTTGAGGCGGAGCTGGCCAAGGCGGCCTAAGCCTTCTGCCGGTTGTGGGCGGCGCCATGGCCGTCGCCTGCGACGCTGCGTCCTCTGCGCGCGCTGCCCAATTGCGCTTAAAGCTGTGCATTCCTAGCGCAGCGGCGATCGGGTGATATGGGCGGACGCGTCGTCATTCTTCAGGGGCATCCCGATCCGGCAGGCGGGCGGTTGTGCCATGCCCTAGCCCAGGCGTATCGGGCGGGGGCGCAAGCGGCCGGCGCTGAGGTGCGCGTGGCGGATGTGGCGCGGCTCGATTTTCCGATTCTCCGTCAGAAGCAGGACTGGATGCGCGGGGACGCTGGCCCGCCCCCCGGCCTCACGCAGGCTGTGGCCGACTGCCAGTGGGCTCAGCATGTTCTGATCATTTACCCGCTGTGGATGGGGACGATGCCGGCCTTGCTGAAGGCCTTTATTGAGCAGGCGTTTCGGCCGGGCGTCGCGTTCCGTTACACCGCCAACATGATGCCGGAGCAGCTATTCCGCGGGAAATCGGCGCGGGTGGCCATCACCATGGGCATGCCGGCGCTGGTCTACCGGGTGTTTTGCGGCGCGCGCAGCTTGAAGTCGTTGGAAATCAACATCCTGCGCTTTGTCGGCGTGAAGCCCATCCGCGAGTCGCTGTTTGGCGGCGCGGAGTCCCGCACCGATGCGCAGCGGGCCGACTGGCTGCGCCGCTTTGAAGCGGTCGGGCGCAAGGACGCGGCGCGTCTTTAGCGTCGCTATGGCCGCTGGCAAGCCGCGTGTCACCGCCGTCGCTCTTGCCTTTTGCTGCGTTGCAGCGCACATCGGGATGAGATTTCGTGCGGCTCCGGGGTGTCCCTGGGCCGCCTTTTGTACGCCCGGGGCGCCCCATGACCGAAAGCCTGCGCAATATCGCGATTATCGCCCACGTCGCCCATGGCAAAACCACGCTGGTGGACGCGCTGCTGAGCCAATCCGGCGCGGTGCGCGCCAATGAGCAAGTGGCTGAGCGCGCGATGGATTCCAATGATCAGGAGCGCGAGCGCGGCATCACCATCCTCGCTAAGCCCACCTCGGTGGTGTGGAAGGATGTGCGGCTCAATATTGTCGACACGCCTGGCCACGCGGATTTCGGCGGCGAGGTGGAGCGCATCCTCTCCATGGTGGATGGCTGCGTGCTGTTGGTGGACGCCACTGAAGGGCCGATGCCGCAAACCAAATTCGTGCTCACCAAGGCCTTGTCGCTGGGGCTGAAGCCCATGGTGGTGCTGAACAAAGTCGATCGCGAGACGGCCCGCCCCGATGATGTGGTGGGGGAGGTGTTTGATCTCTTCGCGCTCCTCGACGCCAATGAGGAGCAGCTGGATTTCCCCTATCTCTACGCCTCAGGCCGTGATGGCTGGGCGGCGGACAGTTTGGACGCGCCGCGGGAAAACCTCGAGCCGTTGTTCGAGCTCATTGTGCGCCATGTGCCGGCGCCAAAAGCCATGGAGCATCGCGAGGAGCCCTTCCGCATGCTGGCCACCTTGCTGGACAGCGATCCGTTCCTCGGCCGCGTGCTGACGGGACGTGTGGAGTCAGGCCGCATCAAAGTCGGGGAGACCGTGAAGGCGTTGTCACTCGATGGATCGCAAATGGAGCAGGCGCGGCTGTCCAAGCTGCTGGCGTTTCGCGGGCTGAAGCGCGTGCCGGTGGAGGAAGCCGCGGCTGGTGAAATCATCGCCATTGCGGGCCTGGGAACCGCGACGGTGGCTGACACCATTATGGGCCTGGACGCGGCCGATCCCGTGCCCTCGCCACCCATCGATCCGCCGACGCTGGCGGTCACCGTCACCATCAATGACAGCCCGCTGGCCGGCCGTGAGGGCGATAAGGTGCAGTCGCGCGTCATCCGCGAGCGCTTGCTGCGTCAGGCCGAAGGCGATGTGGCCATCGAAGTGCGCGAAACCGCCGACAAGGACGCGTTTGAGGTCGCCGGCCGTGGCGAGTTGCAGCTGGGCGTGTTGATTGAGACGTTGCGCCGGGAGGGGTTTGAGCTGTCCGTCTCGCGTCCGCGCGTGCTGATCAAGGAAGAAAACGGCCAGCGGCTGGAGCCGATTGAGGAAGTCGTCATCGATGTGGATGAGGAGTTTTCCGGCACGGTCATTGAAACGCTGAGCCAGAAAAAGGCGCAGATTCAGGAGATGAAACCCTCCGGCGGCGGCAAGACGCGCGTGGTGTTGCACGCCCCGTCGCGGGCTTTGGTGGGCTATCATTCGGAGTTTCTGACCCAAACCCGCGGCTCCGGCGTCATGAACCGCGTCTTCCATGAATGGGCGCCCTATCTTGGCAAGCTGGGCGGGCGCACGCGCGGGGCGCTGGTGTCCGCGGAGCAAGGCGATGCCGTGGCCTTTGCCCTGTGGAACCTCGAAGAGCGCGGCGTGATGTTCATCGAGCCGGGCGAGCCGGTCTATGAGGGCATGATCATTGGCGAAAACGCCAAGCCGGAAGATCTCATCGTCAATCCGCTGAAGAGTAAGAAGCTCACCAATATCCGCGCCGCCGGCAAGGATGACGCCGTGCGCCTGACGCCGCCGC
>CAZGCB010000157.1:0-3783 GCA_964524065.1 uncultured Caulobacterales bacterium
GCCAGCGTCCCCGCTTCCATCGTGGGCGACAAAGCCGGCATCAAAACAGGCGTGGGCATGGCATAGAACTCCAGGGCGGCGCGGGCCGCGGCAAAGATGGAACCAGGCCCCGCAGGGCGTGTGGCGTTCGGGCTTAATCGGCCGACGGCTCGCGCCAGCGATGCAGGAAGGTGAGATAAAACAACGCGGCATACAGCATGAAGGCGAGGATCCATCCGGCCGCCACCGCCGTGACATAGATCGCCGGCGCCGCGTCTTGCAAATCAATGCCGAGATAGACCGGCAAAGCTGCGGCGGCGGGAAGCGGGTCGCTCTGCTCCAGCCCCATGACCACGCTGGCGGTGAGGCGTTCCACCGAGATGATGATCAGCCCCAAAAACGCCAGCGCACCCGACAGCACCGCAAACGCCGCCAACTTCAACAGGACGGGCGCGGCGCGCAGGAAATAATGCAACGCCGCGATATAAGCTGACACCACGGAGAAATAGATGGTCACGATGGACAAGATGGCGTCGAGCGACTCCGTCAGGAGGCCGTAAAGATCCGCGGCGTCCATGGGCGCGTTCATGGCTGGGCTCCCCCTTGATTCGGCGCCGCATCCGCCGCGCCTCAGCACGGTCAGCTATACAACACGCCCTTGGCGGCGGCGATGATGTCGGCCTCGTGCGGCAGGCTCAGCGCCTCCAAATTCGCCGCATAGGGCAGCGGTACATCGGCTTGGTGCACGCGGGCCACCGGCGCGTCGAGATAATCAAAGGCTTGATCCATGACCACGGCGGCGATCTCGGCGCCCACGCCCATGGGGCCCCAGCCTTCTTCGGCGGTGACCAGGCGATTGGTTTTCTTCACCGAGTTCACGACCGTGTCGGTGTCCAAGGGGCGGATGGTGCGCAAATCGATCACTTCGGCGGAGACGCCCTCAGCCTCCAGCGCTTCGGCGGCCTTCAAGGCAAAGCCGACCATGCGCGAATGGGCGGTGATGGTGACGTCCGTGCCCGCGCGGCGCACCCGCGCCTTGCCAATGGGCAACACCCAGTCGTCCACATCCGGCACGTCGAAGCTTTCGCCATAGACCAGCTCATGCTCCAGAAAGACCACCGGATTGGGATCGCGAATGGCCGCCTTGAGCAGCCCTTTGGCGTCAGCGCTGTCATAGGGCGCCACCACCTTCAATCCCGGAACGTTGCCATACCAAGCCGAATAATCTTGGCTGTGTTGAGCGCCGACCCGCGAGGCCGCGCTGTTGGGCCCGCGAAACACGATGGGACAGCCCATCTGACCGCCGGACATATAGAGCGTCTTGGCGGCGGAGTTGATGATGCGGTCGATGGCCTGCATCGCGAAACTGAACGTCATGAACTCGACAATCGGCCGCAAGCCGCCAAAGGCCGCACCGACGCCAAGGCCCGCAAAGCCATGCTCGGTGATGGGCGTATCCACGACCCGGCGCGGACCGAATTCCTGCAGCAATTCACGGGTGACTTTGTAGGCGCCTTGATACTCGGCGACCTCTTCGCCCATGACGAAAACGCTTTCGTCGCGGCGCATTTCTTCGGCCATCGCATCGCGCAAAGCATCGCGCACGGCGGTGGCCACCATGGTGGTGCCCGGCGGGATGTCGGGATCGGGGTTCACATGTGGCTGAGGCGCGGCTAGTGGCGCGGGCTCCGCCGCCGCCATGGCCGCCGCGGCCGCGGCCGGGGCGGGGGCCGCCGCCGCAGCGCCAGAGGCCGCAGCGCTCACATCCTCGCCCTCCTCCGCCAAAATCGCGATCGGCTCGTTCACCGGAACATTCTCCGAACCCTCAGCCACCAAAAGCTTCGCAATCACACCCTCATCAACCGCCTCAACCTCCATCGTCGCCTTGTCCGTCTCAATCTCCGCAATCACATCACCAGACGCGACCGCATCACCCTCCTTCACATGCCATTTCGCCAGCGTCCCCGCTTCCATCGTGGGCGACAAAGCCGGCATCAAAACAGGCGTGGACACGGAACCTCTCCTTGTGATTATCAGCCCGAATGCTGTTCGGCCCAGGCGCTCCAATGCGCGCCCATCTGTTCGGCGAACGCGATCAGGGTGTTGAGGGGGCGGATAAGGACTTCCAGCCGGACCATCTGGCCCGAGTCGTTCAACGTGATGCGATCAATGCCGACAAGGCCCTTGCCCGCGACGGTTCCCACAAATTCTAAGGTGAGTTCCGGCCCATCGACCAACTCGGCGCGATAGTGGAAGCCCTCGACGGTTTCGATCACGCTTTTGAGCAAGAAGAGGATTTCCTCCTGATCGGCTTTGGGGCTCCACACCACCGGCGACAGCAGCACGCAATCGGGCGCCATCAGCGCGCGAATGCCCTCCATATCGCGGGCGTCGACGGCGGCGTGCCATGCGGTGAGGAATTGAGCGCTGGTCGACATTGTGACGTGTTCGTCCTTGCAAGGCGCGGCAGATTAGAAAAACAGCAAATAGGTGGTGAGCGCGACGCCCCCAAAGATGAGCCCGGCGCCGGTATAGTACGCCCGAATGGCCGGCTTTTCACTCTCCTTCAGCGAGTCCCACAGGCCTGAACCTGGCGCCGCCTCGGCGCGCAAACGGTCCATGGCTGCACGGTGCTTGGGCCGCGCCCACGCCCAAACCGCCACGCCCGCCAGCGTCATGATGATGGGCAGAAACTGCACAAGCGTGCTGAGGAGTGTCGGCTCTGCGGTCATGGCGTTTCTCTCGCGCGCGCGACAGCGGCGGCCATATCGCGATCACTCAGGCGTTCGCGGACAAAGGCGAGCCGCCCGCCGCCATAGGGCAAACGAAATCGGATCATAACCCAAAATGGCAACGCCAGGAGCATCGCACTGATGAGCCATACGCCGATCAGGGCCGGTAACGCCACACCCCGCGCACTTTCACCCGCCGCGCCGATGGCGCCCGACCAAAACAAGCTGGCGCCGATGATGGCGAGAACAAAAGCCGGTAAACTCAACACCAGGAAGGACGCGAACACCGCCACAATCCGTGCCGGTGTCGGTCGCAATTCCTGCAGGCGATGGACCGAGGCTGACACCTCAACCCTCCACCAACACGTCAGTATAGAGGTCGCTTTCCGGCGGTTCGGGCGAGGTTTGCGAGAAGTCAGTCGCCTCCGCGACAATGGCCTTAATGTCCTTATCGACGGCCTTTAGCTTCGCCTCATCGGCATAGCCCGCTTCCAAAATGCGCGCCTGCGCCATTTTGATCGGATCATGGTGCTCGCGGAAATCCTGCACCTCCTCGCGACTGCGATACTTCGCCGGATCCGACATGGAGTGACCGCGATAGCGATAGGTCTTCATCTCCAGGATGAAGGGATCGCCTGCGCGGGCGCGAGCCACCGCCTTGCGGCCATGGGCGAGCACGTCGAGGACGTCCATGCCGTCCACTTCTTCGCCTTCAATGCCGAAGCTGATGCCGCGGCGATAAAGGTGCGTCTCTGAAGAAGCGCGCTTAACACTGGTGCCCATGGCGTACTGATTGTTTTCAATCACATACACCACTGGCAAACCCCAGAGCTTGGCCATGTTGAAGGCCTCATAGACCTGGCCTTGATTGGCCGCGCCGTCTCCGAAATAGGTCAGGCACACCCGGTCGGCGCCCTTATATTTGTTTGAGAAGGCCAGCCCCGTGCCGATGGGAACCTGCGCGCCGACAATGCCATGGCCGCCAAAGAAATTTTTCTCGCGGCTGAACATGTGCATGGAGCCGCCCTTCCCCTTGGAATAGCCGCCAATGCGGCCCGTCAGCTCCGCCATC
>CAZGCB010000158.1:0-3515 GCA_964524065.1 uncultured Caulobacterales bacterium
GTTTTTTGGCTCACTGCTGGAGCGGTTTAGTCGTCAACCTGCTCGTTCAGAATGACCGGGAGACCCGCGGCGGAGCGCGGGGAGCGCTGAACGCCGCGCGCGAGCGCGCGGCTTAGCCGCTGACGCGCCAGCTCTTCGCGCAAGCGCTGCGTCACGACCGACTGGCCGCTCATTGACGTCCCCGCTGGAGACAGCGGCGTGGTCAGCAGCTCCGCGACGCCACGATTGGTCGCCTCGTTCAGCAAGCCCGGATTGCGCGCCCGGTTGAACGCATTGGCGATCTGATCGGCGGCGATCTGACGTGGCCCGCGACCATGGCGAATGGCGTTCTCGACCCCGTCCAGAATCTCGCTGGTGGCGCCGTCCCGCACTGTTGCGTCCGCAATCTCCTCGCGCAGCGGCGTTGTTCGCGAGCCGGCAAGCGTGCGGTTGTAGGTCTCCAGCATGTTGTGTTCGCGCATGACGCGATACAGGAACCGCTCAAACGGCTGGTCGCTCCCCCGCGCGTCCGTCGGCCAAATGGCGCGCAGGCGCTCACGATTGTCCGGCCGCAAGATCTCGCGAATCGCCGGGCGGCCGGTCTCAAACCGCCCCGCCAGACGCTGGATGTGCCGCACCGCGCCAATCACCATCGCCGCCCGTTCGGGCTCAGATGCGCCGTCAACAAGAGCCCAAAACTCGCCATCAGACATGCGAAAGACGGACTCCCCCGCCTCGCGCGCGCGCTCCAGCGCCTTCGTGTCCGCGTAGGTGTTGATAGCCCTCAAAAGGTCGTCGCCTGGCTCCCCGCTGTCGCGAATCCAGGCGTCAAAATAATCTCGACGCAACTGGGTGAGGTCCGACGCCAGCTCATTCTCGCCGGCGCGCACGGCCGCGCCGATTTCATCATTCAGGCCCCGACGCAAGCGGTGCAGCAGGCCGATCGTGATGTCATCGTCCGCCGGCATCCGCCCGTCGGCGAGCGCGCCAAGAGCGCGCTGCAACCGCCGGCCCGCCTGACCGCGCACGCCGCGCAACGCCGATCGCGCAAGGCGCTTCCAGTAGCGCCCGACATTGGGATCCTCAAACAGCTCAAAAAACGCGGTGCGGAACAGATTTGGGTCGACTTTTCTCTGCGACACCGCCCGGAACACCGGTCCGGTCTGCGCTCTCAGATCATCAATCATCTGACGCGCCGCGCGCGCATACCGCGCCCCCCCCGCACGGGCGGCTCGCCCGTCTGGGAGCGGGGAGACCGCGCCCGCAACAAGGCGCCGCGGCGCGCCCTCCACCTGAGCGGGCGCCGCCCCGACGCGACCGCCTCCCGCGCCGCGCGCGCCGCGCATCCGCTCTATCAGCGCGCGGCGAATGACCTCCTTTCCCGGTCCGGGTAGATTCGCCGCGGCGTTGCCGAGACCATGGACGTTTTCCGCGCCGGGCAGGTCCAGCAGCGTCTCGCGCGCGCCCGCCGGATCGTCATAGCCGTAAGAGCGCAGATGCCGATTGTATTGCTCCAGCCCGCGCGGCGTCCACGGCTGGCCCGTGTCCGGATTGACCGAGTCCCGAAGCCGTTGAGCCACCATCCGCGCCGGTTCATCCGGCTGGCCGGCCGCCGTCCGAGTTGCGGTTGGCCCACGTTTCCTGACGGGCTATACCCTTACCTGCCAAAAAGCCCTGCAAACGCAGGGCTTTTTCTCGTTTTGACACGGGCAAAACGCGCTGGCCAGATCAGAAGAGAGCCAGTTGGCCGGGGTTTTTGCGATCGGGTTGACGGTTGCGGTTACGAAAACAGCGGATATTTTCATACTGCTTGTCCGTGAATTGAAGGATGTCCACGACGCCACCAGGAGGTATGGCGGCCTGGACGCGGGCGCAGATAGCCTCAACGCCATCCTTGCCGCTCACATGCTTCATGTAGACGGACAATTGCGCCATCTGAAAGCCCTGGTCCTTGAGGAACAAGCGAAATCGGTTCGCCCGCTTGCGCTCCTCGGCCGTGAGCACCGGCAGATCGAACATCACCATGACCCACATGATCCGATACCCGCTGAGATGACTCACAGCCCGTCGAGCGCCAACGGCGGGCCGGGAAGCTCCAAGCCGCTGCGTTCCTTCAAGAAAACCTGCGCCAGCGAAACGGCGAGACGGTTGAGACACGCCTGCAGCGGGCTGAGCCCACGCGGACCGGCGAGGTCAAGCGTCATCACCTCTGCGAGGGCGGCTTTGACTTCCGGCGTCAGTTCTATCTCCCCGGCGTCGGCCAAACGCCGCACGGTCAGGTCCACCCACGGCCGGAACGGCTCCATCAAATCATCGGCCAGGCGCAAGGCGTCGCCGCGGCTGACATGGTGCAGAGCGAGCGAAGGGTGCAATCCCGCCGCTAAAGTCGCCCGCGCCGCCCCGGCTCTCAACACAGTATAGCCGTAGTTGAGCAGGGCGTTGGCGCCGCTAGCGGCGCGGTCGCGCCGGAATTTCTCGCCCAGCATCAGCGGCCAGTAACGCCGCGCCGCCTGGGCCTCCACATTCTCTGGATCCCCGGATTTTACCGTACGGGCGAGTTGGCGCAGTGCGGGCGCGGCCGATCCGATGCGCTCAAGGGCGTCGACCTGGGCGGTGATCTTGGCTTTGACAATGTCGCGCCACAGACGTTTTCGAACGGGAAGACTGGCATCGGCTTGGGCCTGCATGCGCCGGCCCTGATCATGATGGCCGCCAACGGCCCAGAGCATCGCCTTTGGGGCATGATTGGGCCCACAGATCACCAGCGGCGCGCCGCGGTCGGCGAGGCGGGCGCACACATTGGCGGAGAAGCTGGCGCCGTGGCCGTGCACCACCACCGCGCCAATGTCGTCAAGCGCCACTTCGCCCAGGCGTTCGCCCTCGCGCGAGAGCTTTAAAAACCCGCGTTCGACCGACAGATGCACGCCGTCACGCGCCACCTCCACGATGCGTCCCAAATGCGTTCCTGGCATCCCACGGCCCCGGATCAAACACACGCCCCGCCTCGTCGACGTGCACAAGGCGGGCCAAGCGTGTCTTCAGCTTGGAAACCGTGGCGAGATCCCAGTCAAACAGATCGTCGTCGTTCTTGTCGCGTGTATCCAACTTACCGCCCTCGAAATGCTCGACCAGACGAATGCGGTTGGCGCTTGGCTCAAGCCGCACCACCCGCATGAATCGCCGTTCGCCGGGAATGTCCTCCACCACCAACGTGTCTTGCTTACGCAGGCGCATGACCAAGCGGGCGTCAGGGTGATCGGCGCACCAGGACGGCGGCGCGTCCGAGCGCAGCGGACCGTCGGCCTGGTTGGCGTCGAAGCGGCTGATCGCGGCGCACCGCCATACGCCGTCCGACGTCTCGAAGATGTCGAGGCAATAATTCTCGCCCGCAAGGACATGTTTGACGTGGCGCCTGTCCGGTCCATGCCGGATCTCCCGCAGCGGCGTGGTTGGTGTGAACGGCTTGTGCAGACGCACCCGCTTGGGGGTGGTGCGCTTGCCTGGGCGGGTCTCGTTCACATAAGCGGGGAGCGCTT
>CAZGCB010000159.1:0-3296 GCA_964524065.1 uncultured Caulobacterales bacterium
CGCGAATCGGCTGTGGGAAGCCGAGTTCCAGCGCACAGGCCCCAACATCCAGCATGTGCAACGCTGCCGGATGAGACCTTCCTTCCGGCGCCGTTTTTCCAGGCCAATCCAACATTTAACGCTCCAGATTCAGAGCCGCACCCATTTTTAGACCGCCCGGCGTTAGAGTTTCCGAGCCTTCGTCACGTCGGCGGGCCGGATGCGCCGTTGTGTTTCGTCAACTCGATAGTGACCTTGTGGCCGATGCCCCCATGCGGTCGCACCTCGTTATAAAACTTGCGCAAAGCCTCCAACTTTTCTTGCGCATCGGCAAGGCCCGCGAACCAATGCGTGTTCAGGCGCCCCGCGCGCAGTCGGCCGTTAAACGCCTCGATGAACGCGTTATCGGTGGGCTTTCCGGGTCTGGAGAAGTCCAGTGTGACGCCGCGTTGGTAGGCCCACAGATCCAAATCGCATCCCCAGGCTGGTCGACGTAGGTTTTTATCCGATCTCTTGAGCTGCTTCGGGTCGACTAAGTCAGATCTTCAACCGCGATGCCGCGCGCTTGCTGATACGCTAAGTCCATCTATGGGAAGAAAGCGGCCATCGTGGGTTGGGCCGCTATGTTCCGAACCTCGCCGGAACCACCGCATTCAAAGCGGACATTCGCGAAGGTGCTGCTTTGGGAGCCGGCGTACCAGTGCTATCGGCCATAAGCGGCCCCTGATACTCGTCCGCCGGACGACTGCACTGGCGAAAAGAGCGAACGTAGCCGCCACGCGGCGCGTTTCCCGAAGCGGCAGCTTCGCGCGGAACACAAAATAAGAGGCTGTATGCGCGGCCCATAGAAAAGGGAAAAACAAAGACGCAAAAGTACTGCACCGTGCGGCGCCATCAAGATGAAAGAATTAACGTTTCACCATAGGTGAAACGTTCCTTAAGCCCGGCGTCGCAAGACAGCCCCCACCAGCGTCTATTTGGTCGGATCGCCCACATTGGCCGATGACCTGACAGAAGGGCTGGACGCGGTTTGGGCGTTGGAGTCCGCGCAGGAAGAGTAGCGACGCTCCGCCCGGGCGCCGGAGCCTCAAAAACGCCGAAACTTCAAGCGCTTTTACGCGACGCCATTGTCAGATCCGCGATCAATGGTCCCAAGCACCGCACCACATGGTGCGGATCTTCGAGTTCCTGCTTCATAATGTGTAACTCAATCTGCTCACGCGCCACGGAACTGGTGATGACGCCGTCCGTATTATTGGAAACCACGACAATCGGCGCATCACTATGCTGACGCACGCGCACAATGCCCTCATCCAGGCTGCGCACATCCGGCACCCTGAGATCCAGCAACAGCACATCCACGGGGCTGCGCGCCAAAAACACTTCCGCTTCGGCGAGGGTCGCCGCACGCATCACCACCGCGTTCAAACGCCCAAAAGCCCGATGCAGCGCCTGCTCCATCAAAAAAGCGTCGGCGTCATCATCCTCGATGTGAAAGAAAAATGTCCGGCACACGCTGAATGATCCCGTTGAGCTTTCTATCCTCTATGGGTCAAAGGTCAATAAAAGCTTAAACCTCCGTGTCGGGGCGATGAAGTCCAGGCCCAACATCGCCCCGCGCACATTTATTGGCATTCTCTACTTCAATTTGCGTCCACTTGTGGCTCCGATGGTGTCTTTATGCAAAATGTCAGCGTTTGCGGCCCCTTGCGTAGCCATATTGTTTGTCGGCGGCATCACAGCGACAGGCGGCGCGCAACCACCTCCGCCCATGGGCCCACGCCGGCGCGGTAGCGGTTTGGGATACTGGTGATTGTACATGAAGTACTCGATGCACTCCCCAAAACTCGCGGCGGGTTGTTGAGTTGCGGCGGCTTTACGGACGCGACGCCGCACGGGCGCGCGCTCCAATTCCGATTGGAAGAAAACAGATTCGATACGCATGGCGGGACTCCAGAAACAATAGGCTAACCGTGGGTGATGACATCCTGTGTCGATGGGGAAAGGCATTGGGGTTCCCCGGTCCAGGGCGGCGGGTACTCCTTTTGCCGGCGCGCCGCGCTGCGCCTCCACGGCGCCGCCTTCGGATAAGACGCGAGGCGCCGCTTCCACGCGCTCTGATCAAGAGGCTGTTTCAGCTCGTAAGTGCTGTGCGGAAAGGGTTCTGCCGCGTTCGTATAGGATCGTGCCTGCTCTGTGATCCGCTGCCCCAGCATCGTGGCCGGGAAAGGCGGCGAAGCTCGCCAGAGCGCAGGTCCAGCACGCCCCAAAGCGAATCGCCAGTTTTGTCCTTGCACAAAGAATCGAGGTTGCAGCGGCCGATTTGGATTTTTCTCCATGGAATTTGCGCGTGTCATGGCCAGCTCTCCTTTTGATTGTTGTGATGAGAAAACAGGCCGGCTTCTGCTCAGCACGCGAAGAGATTGACCGCCCGCGGCTTGTCAGGTCCTTTCCACAATGGGGAAGAGTTTCACTTTCCCAGCTATCAAGAATGAACGCGGGAAGACCCGGCATTAACCCGCCAAGGCTTTACAAATGAGGCGGAAGAGATGCAGGCGATACATGCGCACCCGCCTCTATTTTATCTGGGCTCTCACAAGCAGGGTCGCGGCGATTCACCAGCAATGGCGATTTTCGACCGGCCACAGATGGGCTACGGGTTTATGGGTATGCTTGGCAAGTCAGCTTCTTTCAGATGCGGCTCAAACAACTTGGCGCGGGCAACCCAACGAAAGACCTTACGACTTTTGGCGACACTACAAATTTAACCAAAAACTATTGAAGACTCAGTGCAGTCCCTTTGCTGGCACTCTTAACGATTCGGGCGAATACGCCTTAACGTATCACCATATTTACCTGATATTGTTCGATGCGAACAAGTTTTCGCCAGAACGTCCTGGGATAGGATCGGCTGAATGCCAGTCTGTGAGTGTTCTGCGGGGATGTATCCGCAGAAGTCCAGTAGCTGACGGTTGCTGCGAGACAGATGGCTGAGAGGAAGACGTCGGCGCGGCGGTCGTAGCGTGTTGCGATCCGTCGGAAGTCTTTGAGCCGTCCGAACATGCGTTCCACTGCGTTGCGGTCAGCATAGAGTGCTTTGAAAAAGCCTGGCTTTTCGCGTCGGTTGATCTTGGGTGGGATGTTGGGGGCCGCACCGAGGCCATGGATCTGGGCGCGAATGGCGTCGCTGTCATAGCCCTTGTCGGCCTGGACGACGGTGACGCCTGAGGGGAGCCACCCCAGCAAAGGCTTAGCGGCGATGCAATCGGGGACATGTCCGCCGCTCAGCAAGAAACGGATCGGGCGACAGAAGCGGT
>CAZGCB010000160.1:0-3288 GCA_964524065.1 uncultured Caulobacterales bacterium
CATCTCGAACTTTAAAGAGGGGCTGACGGTGCTGGAGTACTTCAACTCCACCCACGGCGCGCGGAAAGGCCTCGCCGACACCGCGTTGAAGACGGCCAACTCTGGGTATCTGACGCGGCGTTTGGTGGATGTGGCGCAGGATTCCATCGTGGTGGAGCTCGATTGCGGCACCGAAAACGGCATCATGATGAAAGCCATTGTCGATGGCGGCGAGGTGCTGCAATCGCTTGGCTCACGCATTCTCGGCCGCACGGTGGCCGAGGACGTGGTGGATCCGCACACTGGCGACGTCATCGCCAAGCGCGATGACTATCTCGAAGAGGAAGATGTCGCCCGCATCGAGGCGGCCAATGTCATGGGCGTGCGGGTGCGCTCGCCGCTCACCTGCGATACGCGCCATGGGGTCTGCGCGGCGTGCTATGGCCGCGACTTGGCCCGCGGCACGCGGGTGAATGTGGGCGAAGCGGTGGGCGTCATCGCGGCCCAATCCATTGGCGAGCCGGGCACGCAGCTCACCATGCGCACCTTCCACATTGGCGGCACGGCGCAGGTGTCGGAGCAATCCTTCGTGGAGGCCTCCAATATCGGTAAGGCGGAGTTCCGCAATCCCGCCACGGTGAAGGCGTCCGACGGCGCTCTCATCGTCATGAGCCGCAATATGCAGCTGGCGGTAGTCGACGCCGACGGCGTGGAGCGTGAAAGCTATAAGCTGCAATATGGCGCGCGTTTGCTGGTGCAAGAGAAGGCGGACATCGCCCGCGGCCAGCGTCTGGTGGAGTGGGATCCCTACACCACGCCGATCGTGACGGAAGTGGGCGGCACGGTGAAATTCCTCGATATCGTCGATGGCGTTTCGGCGCGCGACGAGACGGACGAGGCCACGGGCATCTCCTCCAAGGTGATCATCGATTGGCGGGCCAGCTCCCGCGGCGGGGATCTGGCGCCGAACATGGTGGTGCAGGATGACGCCGGCGAGCCGGTGCGTTTGTCCAACGGCAATCCGGCGTCTTATCTGCTGGCGGTGGGCGCCATCATGTCCGTCAATGACGGCGATGTCGTCCAGCCGGGGGACGTGCTGGCGCGGATCCCGACCGAGGGCGCTAAGACCCGCGACATCACCGGCGGTCTGCCGCGGGTGGCGGAGCTGTTCGAGGCGCGCCGTCCCAAGGATCACGCCATCATCGCCGAAATTGACGGCAAGGTGGAATTCGGTCGCGACTATAAAAACAAGCGCCGCATCCGCATCGTGCCCGAAGGGGGTGAGGAGGATGATGTGCGCGAATACCTCGTGCCGAAGGGTAAGCACCTAGCGGTGGTTGAGGGCGACTTCATCCAGAAGGGCGAGTATTTGCTGGACGGCAACCCGGCCCCGCACGATATCTTGTCGATCCTCGGTGTCGAGGCGTTGGCGGACTACCTCGTCAATGAGGTGCAGGACGTCTACCGGCTGCAGGGCGTGCCGATCAACGACAAGCATATCGAGGTGATCGTGCGTCAAATGCTGCAGAAGATCGAAATCAACGATCCGGGCGACAGCACGTTCATCGCTGGCGAGCAGGTGGATCATCTGGAGTTGGCGGAAACCAATGACCGCCTGGAGGCTGAGGGTAAAAAAACCGCGGCCGGCGATCCGGTGCTGCTCGGCATCACCAAAGCCAGCCTGCAAACCCGCTCCTTCATCTCGGCGGCCTCCTTCCAGGAGACCACCCGCGTGCTGACGGAGGCGTCCGTGCAGGGCAAAGTCGATACGCTGGAGGGGCTGAAGGAGAACGTCATTGTCGGTCGGTTGATCCCGGCGGGCACGGGCGGGGCCTTGCGGCGCTTGCAATCCATCGCGGACGATCGCGACGCGGAGAAGCTTGCGGCGCGCGGCGAGTCGCAAGCGGAGGCGCCGGCCGAGCCCCTGCCGACAGCCATCGCCGATGCGGCGGCGGCCGAGCGCGGGACCGGCGAGGGGGCGACGGCGTAAACGGTTAAGCGTATGTCTCGTGTCAGCGCTGAGCGGCGGTGGCGCGATCGGCCGATGCGCCTTGAATAATGGGCGCATCGGCGCTTGACCGCATCCAGGCGCGCGATTAATGTCCGCGCTCACTTTGAAGGTTGGCTGTGGGCTCGGCCCAGACGCGATCTGACAAGTCTGGATACATCACTAAGAAGGGACGGGCTTGGTCCACCAAGCGCGGCCCCGCTTGGCGAGCCGGAGCAAGGGTGCTTCGGCTCTGAGCGTTTGAGGAATGAATGCGGGTCGATGCCGACGATTAACCAACTCATCCGCAAGCCGCGGCGTCCCAAGGTCAAGCGCTCCAAGGTGCCGGCCATGGAAGCGAATCCGCAAAAGCGCGGCGTGTGCACGCGGGTCTACACGACGACCCCGAAAAAGCCGAACTCCGCGTTGCGCAAGGTCGCCAAGGTGCGCCTGACCAATGGGCGCGAGGTGATCAGCTACATCCCGGGTGAGGGGCATAACCTACAAGAGCACTCGGTGGTGTTGATCCGCGGCGGGCGCGTGCGCGATTTGCCGGGCGTGCGCTATCACGTGCTGCGCGGCGTCTTGGATACCCAGGGCGTTAAGGATCGTAAGCAGCGCCGCTCCAAATACGGCGCTAAGCGGCCGAAATAGAGGGTTAGAGCATGTCGCGTCGTCACCGCGCGGAAAAGCGCGAAGTCCTGCCGGACCCGAAGTTCCAGGACCTCACCCTTACGAAGTTTATGAACTACATCATGGTCGATGGCAAAAAGTCCGCCGCCGAAGTCATCGTGTATGGCGCCTTCGACCTCATTGAAGAGAAGGCGCGGCGCGAGCCGCTGCGTCTCTTCCATGATGCGCTCGAAAACGTGTCGCCCGCCATTGAGGTGCGCTCGCGCCGGGTCGGCGGCGCCACCTATCAGGTTCCCGTCGAGGTGCGCCCCGATCGCCGTAAGGCTCTGGCCATTCGTTGGCTGGTGGCGGCGGCCCGCGCGCGCAACGAAACAACCATGCGCGAGCGTTTGGCGGGTGAGCTGTTGGACGCTGCCAATAATCGCGGCTCAGCGGTTAAGAAGCGCGAAGACACGCACCGGATGGCGGAAGCCAACCGGGCTTTCTCTCACTATCGCTGGTGATCCCACCCTTCGGTCCCTGAAAGAGGCCTCAAGACATGGCGCGTGAATACAAAATCGAGGATTACCGAAACTTCGGGATCATGGCGCATATCGACGCGGGTAAAACCACGACGACGGAGCGCATCCTGTATTACACAGGCAAAAGCCATAAGGTCGGCGAAGTCCATGACGGCGCCGCGACCATGG
>CAZGCB010000161.1:0-3176 GCA_964524065.1 uncultured Caulobacterales bacterium
CCAAGAGTAAATCTGCTGCGCCATCGCCGTCCACATCGCCCGCCGGCGCGAAATCCGCAATCGGTCCGCCATCAGGCGCCCCGCCCGCCGACCGCGACGTCAACGCCACAATGCCTAAGAGCTCGAAGGGCGTGTCGGCAATGTCCGCGACAGTGAAGCGGAACAGCTGGGCCGCCGCGCCATCCTTGTCGCTGGCGCGCAACTGCACCTCATAGACGCCGTCGCAATTCGCATCTGTGGGGCGTTCGAAATCCAAGGGCTCCACAATGGCGAGGACGCCCTCAGCTTCATCAAAGGCGAACAGGGCGGCGTCCAAGCCGGTCAACACCTCCACAGCAGCCGTATCGCCATCGGTTTCGGTGACGAGGACATTCACCTCAAACAGGCTCTCCTCAGCGAAAGCAAACTCGGTCTCTCCGGAGAAGGCCGGCGGGGCGCCCGCCACGGGCGTGGTGGAGCCGCCGCCCCCGCCGCCGCTGCAAGCGGCCAGGACAGCTGCGCCGACAGACGCGAACAGAGCGGATTTTCTGCGAGACTGTGAAGCCTGGGCGGTTCTCATGCGCGTCCCCATCGGTTGCAAAACGGCGACCGACGAGCGCGCCATCCTCCAACAGAATGCAGGCGCTCATTCGCGGCCGGTCGACGGGGTAAACGAGGACGCGTCCGAAAACCGGCCAACGGCGAGGAGACATTGTTTGAGAAGGAAGAACGCCTGTTGGACGGTCGGCCGCCGCTTTCCGCATGGCGCGGCCGAGTCACGGCTCGCATGGGGTCAGACGCCGAAAACATCGCAATAAGTCGCGCCTTCGCCTCATGGCTTCAGCAGCGAAAGCGATGCAGGCCGATATCGCCCGGCGTCTGGGTTGTCTTATCGGTCGAGCGGCTCAACGAGTTCGTATTCACTCCAGCGTCCGGCGCTTTGAATGTCTCCATCGACAGTCCAGAGGACGCCCAGACCGTCCACAGCGTCGTTTCGCCATTCGCCCTCATAGCGACCGTCCGGGCTCAGCGCGACCGCGACGCCGTCGGCTCGACCGTTCACAAATTCTCCGGTCACGGTGAGTTCAGCGCCAAGCCCCATCACCCCGCGCCCGGAAATGGCGCCGCGCGTCCACTCCCCGGCATAGTCAATGGTTTCCACATCCCCGTCCTCGAGAACATAGACGCCGATGCCATGGCTGAGGCCGTCCGCGTGAGCCCCTGCATAATACTCCAAGGCAGGGTCATCGAGCGGGCCGGCTCTCGAGACGCCGAGCCCGTTCGGGCGATCCCTGAACACCGCACCGTGATAGATATCGCCATTGGCGAGCTGACGCGCGCCAAACCCTGCGATATCCCGGCGCGCCTGAGCGGCATTATACTTGGCCCGCTGTTTCACCGTGATGGCTCTTTGGGCGGCGCTCTCGCCCGCCGCCGCGGCCTCTCGCGCTCGGCGCGCGGCGGCCGCGACTTGCGGATGCAGGCGGCTCAAATCGAAAGGCTGACGGGATGGTCGTTCAGATGGGGCGGCCGCCGGCGCGCTCTGAACGCCCTTTGGCGCGAGCGCTTCTTGCGCCTCGGCCCGCCAACGCCCCTTGGGAAACGCCTCTAAATATTGGCGATACTGATCCGGCGCGTTCGCAGCGCTTGCGATGTCGAACGCGCTTTTATCCCACGCTGCATTGAACGCGCTAAGCCCCTCTACTGCCCGCCCCCACGCCTCTGCAGCCTCCGAAAAACCACCCGCTAATGTCACAATCGACGCGTGAGCACTGAGGAGTGCGCTGTGGGCGGCATGATCCCACAGCGGCTCATCAATGGCCGGAGCCGAAATGGCCAGAGCCGAAATGGCCGGAGCCGACTGCGACGGCCCCGTGAGGAGGTCCAGCCCGGCAGGGAGAAGCATCTCGCCCACAAATCGTTGCGTGGCCTTCGCGACTTCGTCGCGCCATTGGCTCGAGGTCGTCGAAGACCGTGAGCGCGACAGGTTCGCGCGCTCAAGCGCTGATAGGGCGGCGCGTGCCGCGATCGCTTGGCGCCCCTTCGGGTGTTCCCTGAGAAAAGCTTCATAAGCGCGCGTTGAATTCAGCTGTTGCGCCCGGGCCCAGGCAGCCGCAACGCGCATCTCGCTCGCCAGTCGGGATTGATAGTGCGTCCAGGCCAGAAAACCGCCGCCGGTCAGAGCGCCGACGCCGCAGACAATCAGCATCGCCGTGATCGCCGCGCGCATTAGGCCTTTAGACTGGCGCGGCCGCTCGCGGGTCTTGACCGCGTCGTCTGTCACCCTGGGAGGGGGCGGAGCGACATCTGAAACGGGGGCGGCCTCGCGCTCGTCGGCCTCAAGGATCGTTGCGTTTGTGGGGCTCGCCGCCGCTTCGGAGCCCGCCGGATTCAGGTCGTCGACCGCTGGATCTGGCGTGCTCACACTCGGATCGGCTTCAACAGGCGTCTCTGAAGCCGGCTTCTGCCGAGCCGGGTCGCCGCCCTTCCGGTCTTCTGGCGGCGCCAACGCGGTCGGCGCCTCCGGCACAGGCGGCGCGGCTTCATCAATATGGTCGGGCTCGGCCTGGCTGGGTGGGGCCGCTTCGCCCTTCTTCGCGGGGCGCTCCGGATCCTGGCGTGAATCAGATGCCGGCTTTTCGGCATTATCGTTACTGCGGAAGGTTGATACGCGGTTCAGAAGTTCGTCGCGGCCATTCTTGGTTAGGTTCTCTGCGCAAGAGGACAGGTCCAGGGCTGTGTCGGCCAAGTGTTGCTGCGCACTGTCGATCGAGCCAATGCGGACATTCAAAAGTTTCCCGCGCGAACGCGCCAGTCGCGCCTGGGCCAGCATCACCGCGTTGCGCGATGAGTTCGAGCTCCACAAAGCAACGACGCAATTGGCTTTGAAGATCCGCTCCGACACATACCGTGTCCAATGACGGTCGTCTGGCAGTTGCTGGGCCAGGCTCACGGCATAACCGGCCTGTTCCAGCACGTCGGCCAGAGTCGTGGCTGCTCCTGAATCTTCAGGCACGTAACTGAGAAAAACTTGATCAGTTCCGTTCATCGCCGCCCTATTAAAACTCCCGCCCGCCGCCGGCGTCAGATCGCCGAGTTCACCACGTCGCGCCGGCGCTTTTACACCGTCTCATCGCGCCGCTCTAGGCTCCGGACTCATAACCAGTAAGCGACTGTTGCGGCCAGGCATATGGCGG
>CAZGCB010000162.1:0-3129 GCA_964524065.1 uncultured Caulobacterales bacterium
CCACGTCCTTGGAGAACGATTGGCGATAAGCGGTCGCCACCTTGGCGGCGTAGGTCACCGCTTCGGGATCGTCGCCGTTCACGTGGAAGATCGGCGCCTGCACCATCAGCGCCACGTCCGACGGATAGGGCGAGGAGCGTGAAAAGCGCGGGCTCGTCGTGAAACCGATCTGGTTGTTGACGATGAAGTGGATGGTGCCCCCCGTTTGGTGGCCCACCAGGCCAGACAGGCCAAAACACTCCGCCACCACGCCCTGACCAGCGAACGCCGCATCGCCATGGAGCAGCAGCGGCATGACTTTTTGCCGCCCGGCCTGCGGGTCCGCCAAAGTTTCGGGGTTTTCGCGTTTGTCGAATTCCTGCTTGGCCCGCGCTTTGCCCAGCACGACAGGGTTCACCGCCTCCAGGTGCGAGGGGTTGGCCGCCAGCGAGAGGTGCACGGAGTTGCCGTCAAACTCCCGATCGCTGGAAGCGCCCAGATGGTACTTCACATCGCCGGAGCCATAGGTTTGGGCGCCTTGGGTGTCGCCGCCTTGGAACTCGTGGAAGATCTCATGATAGGGCTTGCCCATCACCGCCGCGAGAACGTTGAGGCGACCACGGTGCGGCATGCCGAGCACGATCTCGTCGACGCCCATGGCGCCGCCGCGTTTGATGATCTGCTCCAGCGCCGGCACCATGGACTCCCCGCCATCAATGCCGAAGCGCTTGGTGCCGGGATACCGTTTGTGCAAAAAGCGCTCAAAGGTTTCCGTTTCGATGAGACGCCGCAAAATGGCGCGCTTGCCTTCATCGGTGAAGATGACGCCCTTGTCCGGCCCCTCAATGCGCTCCTGCAACCACCGTTTTTCATCGGGGTTGGAGATGTGCATGAACTCCACCGCGAAGGTGCTGCAATAGGTCCGCTTGAGGATGTCCAGCATTTCGCGGGGCGTCGCATACTCAAGGCCCAACACGCCATTGATGAAGACCTTGCGATCCAGCGCTTCGCCGGCCAGACCGTAGGTGGCGGGATCGAGTTCGGGTTGGTACCCGAAATCCAAGATCTTCAGCGGATCCAAATCCGCCGCCAAATGTCCGCGAATGCGGTAGGCGCGGATCATCATCAGCGCATTGATGGAATCCAAGGTGGCCCGGCGCACATCCTCATCGGACGCCACCGGCGCCGCCGCTGGGGCCGGCGCCGCTTTGGCGGGCGCGGGGGCGCTTGGCCGCGCCGGGGGGGGAGCGGCCGGCTCGTCCCAGGTGTTGGTGAGGGCGCTGACCATCTCGTCTTTGGGGCTGGGCGGCCAATCGGCCCGCTCCCAGGACGCGCCGCTGACGCCGCGACGGGCGGCCTCGCCCGACTCGTCCAACTGCGCGAAGAAATTGCGCCAGCTTTCGTCGACCGATTGCGGATCGTCCAAATAACGCGCCAGCATCTGCTCGGCGTAGAGCGCGTTCGCACCGTCGAGAAAATCGGTCTCCAACAGCGCTTCATTCAAGGGACTGCGTTTCAAGTCGACCATGCGGGTTCAATCCACGTCGTTAACGCCCCGGGCGGGGCAAACATGCTGTCCAGCGCGCGCCTTGCACAGCCCAAAGCCGCAGGCGCCCCTCATGCATCCCAAGCAGCGCCGGCAAAACAGGCTTACACAAAGGTGCTGCGTTAGGGTTTATCAATAGGCGCCCCATCGGGTCTATCGGGCCCTTAGGCTCACCACAAGCGTCCCTGACGTCGCAGCACGCGCCGGCCCGACGTGCTGCAGCCCAGGCGCCGCGGCGCGTAGCGTTAAAGGACCCGCGCCCCTACAGTTCGCATGGGCAATGCGAGCGACAGACCGACGGGCTGTAAACCGTCAAAACGTGACGATTTTGGGGTCCCCGCGCCGGCCGTGTCTGGCGAGCAGGAGCAGTGTGGTGACGGATATGGCGCCCGAGCGCCCCCGACTAACTTCGCGGCTATGGCGCGATCCCCTCGGCTGGGCCGTGGCGCAGCTGCGGGCCAATCCGCGTCCGGTGATCATCGCCGTGCTGGACCTGCTGTTTTGGACCGCCGTGCTTGGCGGCGCCGCCGCGATCGTGACCCAACAAGGCTGGGCGCAGGACGTCGGCGCTTGGGCCTCAGGCGGATCAGACGCGCCGGCAAGCCCGGCCACAGCCATCATTGGCGGAGCGCTGGGCCTGCTGTCGCAGGCCTGGCGGCTTCTCACCGCGCCGCTGTTTGGAGCCGCCGGACTTTTGGGGCTCGACCGCCTCGCGGCGCCGCCGGCCCGTCATTTCGCCGACGCGGCGCTGTGGCTCCTGGTGTTGGCCAGCGGCCCGTTGCGCGCGCTCGCCGCCAGCGCCCAGCTGCGCCAGCTGCAGCGCTTGCAGGATGAAAGCGCCATGGAGGCCCTGCTGCGCCGGCGCCTCGATGCCGTTTATGTGCAGCATCCCCAATTGGTCGCGCGGGCGCGCGATCAGCGCACCATCGCCAGCGACGCGGCGATGCTGGCGCCCTGGTGCGCGCAATTTCTGGCCTTCCAGACCGAGGATCGCGAGGCCGACGAAATCGAGCTGGATCGCAATTGGCTCCGCCGCACCATCGTGCTCAACGTGCCGCTCGAATTCCCCGATTTGCCCGCCCACCAAGACGTCGCGGCCAAGGGCTGGGTGTCGGAGTTGGTGCTGACGGAAATGATCCGCGTCTCCACCGACAAACGCCGCGCCGCCCGCAAGGGGCCGCAACGCTTGCGCCGCACGCTGCGCATGCTGGGCGTCGGCGCCGTTTTGGTGCTGGGCGTGTTTGGCGTCGAAGCGATTTACGCCTTCTTCACCGGGTGAATGGCGAGCCTGAACAGGGCGCCCAGGCTCGCGATCTTGAGGCTGCCTCGGCGGGGTCTTAAGCCGCTTCCAGCACCGCTTTCAGTGTCGCGCCCAAAGTGGCCGGGCTGTCGGCGACTTTGATGCCGGCGGCCTCCATGGCTTCGATTTTGTCCTCGGCGCCCCCCTTGCCGCCAGAGACGATGGCCCCGGCATGGCCCATGGTGCGGCCCGGAGGTGCAGTGCGCCCGGCGATGAAGCCGGCCATGGGTTTTTTGCGCCCTTTGGCGGCTTCGTCCTTGATGAACTGGGCGGCGTCTTCCTCGGCGGAACCGCCGATTTCCCC
>CAZGCB010000163.1:0-3128 GCA_964524065.1 uncultured Caulobacterales bacterium
CATGGAGAATGATCGGCGCGATGGTTTTGCGATGCTTGGCGGCCAGCTGCACTTCCTGCAGCACGTCATGACTGTCATTGGCGCCCGGCGTCACCAGCAGCACAAACCCCGCCCCCTCGCGCACGGCGGACACGATCTGACGCGGATAAGGCGGGCCGGTCACCACATCGCGCGGCGCGATCCAACAGCGATGGCCCATCCCCTCCAGCGCGCGGACGAGGGCGTCGGCCTCCCGCGCGCCGTCCGCACTGGCATGGCTGATGAACAAATGCATGGGCCCGCCCCGTTGTCTGCTCGGTGTTGTGATATCGCGCGGCCGTGGCGCTGTCAGCGTTTAGGCCTCCACGGGGGCGGGTTGGGCGTCGGCCGTTTCGTTCTTGCCCAGCGCGTCGACGAGTTGGGAGAGGGCGCGGGTGAGGCCGCGCAGGCGCGCGGGCGGATTGGGCCAATCGCCGGCGATGAACAGGGTCTGATCCGGGCGCAGCTTCCAATGCTGCGGCCGGCGCGCCACCATGGCGATGAGCGGGGTGGGATCGTCCATGGCGTCGTCGCGGAAGCTGATGACGCCGCCCTTGGGCCCGGCGTCCACCTTGGCGGCGCCGACCAAACGGCACAGCGCCTTGAGGCCGATGACCTCCATCAAATGCGCGACTTCTTCGGGCAGCGGACCGAAGCGATCGATGAGTTCGGCGGCGAAGCCCTCGCGCTCGCTCTGGGTGTCCAAATGCGACAGCCGGCGATAGAGGCCGAGGCGCAGATCAAGATCCGGCACATAATCCTCCGGGATCAGCACCGACACGCCGACATTGATTTGCGGGCTCCATTGCTCCTGGGCGTCGCCGGCTTCAGGATCGGCGCGCAGGGCGGCGACGGCGTCCTCCAACATGGATTGGAACAACTCCACGCCGACATCCTTGATGTGGCCGGACTGCTCCTCGCCCAGCAAATTGCCGCCGCCGCGCAAATCGAGGTCGTGGCTGGCCAGGGTGAAACCGGCGCCGAGGGTGTCCAGCGATGACAGGACTTTCAGCCGCTTCTCCGCCGCCGGGGTGATGTTCCACGTGGCGGGAATGGTGAGATAGGCATAGGCGCGGGTTTTGGAGCGGCCGACGCGCCCGCGCAGCTGATAGAGCTGGGCGAGGCCGAACATGTCCGCCCGGTGCACGATCAAGGTGTTGGCGGTGGGAATGTCGAGGCCGGACTCCACAATCGGCGTGGAGAGCAGGACGTCATAACGACCCTCATAGAAGGCGTTGATGCGCTCCTCCAGCTCGGTCGGGGGCATCTGGCCATGGGCGACCACATAAGACAACTCGCTCACCCGCTCGGTGAGGAACTCCTCGGCTTCGCGCAAATCCTTGATGCGGGGGCAGACGAAAAAGCTCTGCCCGCCGCGGTAACGCTCGCGCAGCAACGCCTCGCGCACGGTGACGGGATCGAACGGCGCGACATAGGTGCGCACCGCCAGGCGATCCACCGGCGGGGTCGCGATGATGGACAGGTCGCGAATGCCCGTCAGCGCCATTTGCAGCGTGCGCGGAATGGGCGTCGCGGTGAGCGTCAGCACATTGACGCCGGCCTTTAGCTCCTTCAGCCGCTCCTTATGGCGCACGCCGAAATGCTGCTCCTCATCGACGATGAGCAGGCCAAGATCCTTGAAGCTGACGGTTTTCGATAAGAGAGCGTGGGTGCCTATGATGATGTCGACGCGGCCCTCGGCGAGGGCTTTTTTGGTTTCGGTCGCCTGTTTGCCGGCGACGAGACGCGAGAGCTGCGCGATTTTCACCGGCCAGCCGCGAAAGCGTTCCGTGAAGGTTTTGTAGTGCTGGCGCGCCAGCAGCGTGGTCGGCGCCACCACCGCCACTTGCAGGCCGTTAATCGCGGCGGAAAAGGCGGCCCGCAGCGCCACTTCGGTTTTGCCGAAGCCGACATCCCCGCAGACCAGCCGGTCCATTACCTTGTCGGCGGACAAATCGCCCAGCGCGTCATCAATGGCGTTGAGCTGATCATCGGTCTCCGCATAGGGGAAGCGGGCGCAGAACTCGTCATAAAGCCCAGGCGGGGCGGTGATCGTCTCTCCGCCCGCCGTGGCGCGCTGGGCCGCCACTTGGATGAGCTGCGCCGCCATATCGCGCAGGCGCTTTTTCGCTTTGGCCTTGCGATTTTGCCAGGACACCCCGCCCAGCTTATCGAGGGCCGCGGCCCCCTCCTCCGCCCCATAGCGGGACAGAAGCTCCACATTCTCCACCGGCAGGAACAGCTTGGCCTTGTCGGCGTATTCCAGCTCCAGGCAGTCATTACGGACACCTTGCACCTCCAGCGTGCGCAGGCCGCGATAACGCCCAATGCCATGATCCACATGGACGACGAGATCGCCGGGGCTGAGCGCGGCGGCCTCGGAGATGAAATTGGCGGCGCGGCGCGGGCGACGCTGGCGCGCCAGGCGATCGCCGAGAATGTCCTGCTCCGACAGCACCGCCCAGCCATCGGCCTCAAAGCCATGCTCCAGCGGCAGCACCAGGCGCGCAATGGCGGCTTTGGGCAAGGCTTGGGCCTGGGCCCAAGACGCAGCCAGGGCGATGTCCGCCAGGCCTTGATCGGCGAGCACGGCCGCGGCCCGTTCTGAGGCGCCCTGAGTCCAGGAGGCGATGGCGACGCGCCGCCCGTCCTTGAGCAGCGCTTTCATGTGATCAGCGGCGGCGGCGAACACATTCACCGCTTCGGCCTTGCGTTCGGCGGCGAAGTCACGCCCCGGCCGGGCGCCGAGATCGATGCGATCTTCGTCGCTGGCATCCTCGGCGAAGGCGGAAAACACCCGCGTGCGCCGCGCCGCTAGAGCGTCACCCCACTCGCCCTCATCGAGGTAGAGCGCCTGCGGCTCCAGCGCGCGATAGGCCGGCGCGTCGAACGCGCCCTCGCCATGGCTGGGGGCGGCGTCGCGCCGGGCGGCGTAATAGTCCGCGATGAGTTTGAGGCGCTCGCGCGCGGCCTGCTCAGCCAGATGATCGACAAACACCATGGCCTCGCGCCCGGCATAGTCGAACACCGTCTCCAAAGTCTCATGGAACAAAGGCAGCCAATGCTCCACGCCCTGGGCGCGCGCGCCGGCGGAGACGGCCTCATACACC
>CAZGCB010000164.1:0-3083 GCA_964524065.1 uncultured Caulobacterales bacterium
AAATTGGAGCCGGGGCTAACTCAAAGACTGGACCACTTTCCGGAGAGCAGACCACCCAGCAGCGCGCCCATATTGAGCTCCGCCATCTCCGAGCGTGTCAGCGTGCTGATGCGGACATTGCGCACGCCGCGCAGTTCAGCGCGGACGCGGTCCACAAAGCTCTGGGGGTAGATGACATTGCCCGGCGCATTGATGAGATCGCGGGCGAAAATCACCGCGGCGCCGAGATGCGTCAGCTCATCGTCGAACGCGCGTTGGTTCGCGTCGGCCGCAGCCGTCACGAAGGTGAGCTTGGGCGTCACCGGATCCATGCCCGTTTGCTGGGCCGTGTAACGGTAGCTGCCGAGTTGAAACCCCAACGCGACGCGGGCGGCTGGTGTCGCCGTGGCTGCACGTGCGCCGTCAAACAGCACAGCGGCCTGCGGCGTTTCGACCAAAGCAGCGGCAAGCGTAGCGCCCAAGCGGTGCAAATCGCGCAGGCTCAGATCATCGTCGCCGGCCCCGACCAACACCACGCGATTATAGGGCTCCACACCATAAAGCGACACATGCTCGCCCATCGCGCCGGAAAAGGGCGCTGCGGCGATGGCGCGCTGCACGGCTCCGTTCGTCTCAGCATTCACGGCGTCGGCGGCCGGCGTGAGCGCCGCAGACCCGAAAATGGGGAGCGCGATGACGCGGCTGTCATCCGGCGGTGTCGTAGAAAACGCGATGGACTCAGCCTGCGCGGCGCTGACAGCGAAAACCAAGCTCCAAACAAGGGCTGACAATCGAACCACAATCGCCTCCAAACTCATATGCGCAACGCTCAAGCGCCATCAGCACTCAAGCGACAATCGATTGTTAACGACGTCAAGCAGAAGCAGGCCCGGCCCGAAACATGGCGTGTCTATCGGCAAAACGCCCCACGCGGATGCTGAACAGACGCCAACGTCACCCATACGCCGCGCGAGCGGCCAACGGCGTTGAGGCTCCACATCCATGCGCCGTCGCTGTTCTTGCGCGCCCCACTGCGCTGAGCCCCATGCGACGTCTTTCGATGAGCCTCGTTACAACTCCGCGTCGGCCGCCTGCAGACCACGGTTGATCAAGAGGGGTTCGACGCTCGGCTCACGGCCTCGAAAGCCCACATAAGCCTCCATGGCCGGCCGGCTGTTTCCCGCCGAAAAAACATAGTTATACAGCTTCTGCGCCAGATCCGGATCGAACGGATCTCCCGCCGCCTGAAACGCCGCATACCCATCGTTATCCAACACGCCGGCCCACAAATTGGTGTAGTACCCGCCCGCATACAGCTCCCCAGCGAATGCGTGCAGGAAATGCGGCGAGCGGTGACGCATCTCAATCGCCGCCGGCATGCCGATCTGCGCCAACACCCCATCCTCAAAGGAATTGATGTCGAGCGCGGCGATCAACTCCGGGTCCGTCAAACGGTGGAAGGCAAGATCCACAAAGCCGGACGCCAAATACTCGACATTGTTAAAACCTGACTTGGCGTTCCCGGCAGCCTGCATCCTAGCCAAAAGGTCATCGGGCATCGGCGCGCCCGTTTCATAATGCAGAGCGAAGTCACGCAACACGCGGGGTTCACGGATCCAGTGTTCATATATTTGCGCTGGAAACTCCACAAAATCCCGATCCACCGCCGTGCCGGCGATTGACGGGTAGGTGACGTCCGACAACAGACCGTGCAGCGCATGGCCGAACTCATGGAAGATCGTTTCGGCCTCGCGCATGGAAATCAGCGCCGGCTGGCCAGGGGCCGGCTTGTTATAGTTGCAGTTGTTCATGATCAACGGGGCCACGCGGCCATCAAGGCTCTGCTGGACACGCAGCGCGCTTTTCCAAGCGCCCGACCGTTTGCCAGGACGCGCAAAGTAATCGCCATAAAAGAGGCCCTGCACCTCCCCGTCCGGTGACGTCATCTCCCAAACCCGCACATCGGGGTGATAAACTGGGATGTCGTCCCGCTCGGTGAACGTGACGCCAAAGAGCCTTTGCGCGACGACGAACTGGGCGTTGAGCACGGCATCGAGCGAGAGGTGCGCCTTTACGGCGTCCTCGTCGAACGCATAAAGCTGCGCGCGGGCCTTTTCCGCGAAGTGCCACCAGTCCCAGGGCTCCAGACGGTGCTCGACACCCTCTTGCGTCATGATGGCGAGGATTTCGCGCTGTTCATCGTGCGCTTTGGCGATCGCGCCTTCCCAAACTTGGCTCAGAAGGTCGTGCGCAGCCTGCGGCGTGCCCGCCATCGTATTGGCGGTGCGAAACGCGGCGAAGGTGTCATAGCCCAGCAGATTCGCGCGCTCCAGACGCAACGCCAGTATCCGACGGATCGTTTGTGCATTGGCGACGTCATTGTCGTTGTCGCCTCGGTTTGTCCACGCGTTGAACACCCGCTCGCGCAAATCGCGGCGCGTGGAGAACGTCATGAACGGCTCAAAAGAGGAGCGCGCCAACGTGATGACGTACTGGCCCGCCATGCCGCGATCGGCGCCAGCTTGGGCGGCGGCGCTCAACACGAAATCCGGCAAACCAGCGCGGTCGTCCTCGGTTTCAAGGACCAAAGCGAACGCCTCAGCATCCTTCTGCACGTTTTGGCTAAACGCGGTGTACAGCGAAGCGAGTTCTTCAATGATCGCCGCGAGACGATCGCGGTCCGCGCCCTCAAGCGTCGCGCCGGCGCGGACGAAACGCGTATGCGTGCGCTCTAAAACGCGCGCCTGTTCTGCGGTGAGGTCCAACGTGTCCGCGCGAGCGTGCAAGACGTCGATGCGCGCAAACACATCCGCGTTCAGCGCAATGGCGCTGTTGTGCGCCGCCAATCGTGGCGACATAGCGCGCTGAATAGCGCGGATCTCGTCATTGGTCGCCGAGGACGTCAGCGCAGAAAAGGTGCGCTGCACCCGCGCCAAATCGGCGCCGGCGCGCTCCAGCGCTGCGATCGTGTTGTCAAAGGTCGGCGCGTCGGGATTGCCGGCGATGGCGGCGATCTCAGCGTTGTGGAGCGCCATAGCGTGTTCAAAGGCCGGCGTAAAATGACCCGATGAGATCTCATCAAACGGCGGAGCGGCGAACGGCGC
>CAZGCB010000165.1:0-3048 GCA_964524065.1 uncultured Caulobacterales bacterium
CAGGTTGACCTAGGCGCCGCCTGAATTGCCCGGATTGATGGCCGCATCGGTCTGAATAAAGAAGGCGTAGTCCGTGACCCCGCCGGCCGAGCGTCCCAGCGCCGAGACAATGCCATTTGTCACCGTCTGCCCGACGCCGAATGGATTGCCGATGGCCAGCACCAAATCGCCCACCGCCAGACGCCGCCCATCGGCGAGGTTGAGGGCCGGCAGCCGCTCCTCGCCCGTGTCAATGCGCAGCACCGCCAGATCCGTGCGCTCATCGGCCAAAACCAGCTCCGCGTCAAACTCACGCCGATCCGCCAGCACCACCCGCAACTCCAAGCCGCCGGCCACCACATGGTTGTTGGTCACGATGATCCCATCGGAGCGCAAAATCACGCCCGAGCCGAGGGATTGCTGCACCCGCTCGCGCCCGCCAAAGGCGTCATCATTGAAGAAGCGGCGGAAAAACGGATCATCGGCGAAGGGTGAGCGGCTGCGTGTGCGCACGACGCGCTGGGCATAGACATTCACCACGGCCGGCGCGGCCGTCTCCACCACCGGCGCGAAGGAGAGCTGCATCTGCGCCGCCGAGTGCGGCGGTGTGCGGCTCTGTGCGACCGCGGTAAGGCTGATGCTGAGCGCCAAGACGCCGCCAAACATCGTAACGAGGGCGGCTCCGAAGGGGCGCGCGAGAGACAGAGAGAATAAGACAACACGCATAGCGCTTTGATGTAGGCCATGAAGCGCGGCGCGTGAAGCGCTAAGCCCGTCACCTCGACCTTTGAACGCCATCGTCACAGGAGTGTGATGGACAGCCTTGGGCGGAGCTGCCATGTACGCAGCGGCGGACTGTCGCAGGGCGCGCGTGAGGGGAACCGCACCATGGATATGAGCATGCTGAACATCTGGGCGCTGGTGGGGTTCGCCCTCGCGGCCTACGCCGTGGTGGGCAATGACGCGCTGCAAACCCTGGGGACATTCATCAACTCCAACCAGCGCTTGCCTTGGTGGGTGCTTTATATCTTTGCGGCGAGCATTCTGGTGGTGGTGTTCGTCTATGGCTGGATCGTCAATAATGGCGACCCGTCCTTCCAACGCTTGGACAATACTGAGAAGTTCCCGATCTTTGAGCCGCAATGGTACCATGCGCTGCCGCCTTTGGTGCTCTTGATCCTGACGCGTTTCGGGATTCCAGTGTCGACAACGTTCATGGTGCTGGCGACCTTCGCTTCCATGTCCGGACTGCTGTCGATGTTGGAGAAATCCATCATCGGCTATTTGGCCGCCTTCATGACCGGTGGTTTGGTCTACGCCGCCCTCGCGCCGACGCTGGAGCGCTGGTTCCAGAAAACCGTCGAAACGCAGCACGCCATTGGCTGGGTCATTCTGCAGTGGATCACCACGGCCTATTTGTGGGGCGTCTGGCTGATCCAGGACTTCGCCAACATCTTTGTCTATTTGCCACGCAACACGCCGATTTTGGACGAAACCGGCGCGCCGGTTCTGAATGAAGCCGGCGAGATTGTGCGCGCGACCAACCTCTCACCGCTGGGCGCGGCGTTGGGGGTCGGCCTTATCCTGGTGCTGCTGCTGGTGACCTTCGCCAATCGCGGTGGTCCGGTGCAACGCATTTTGCGCAGCAAAACCTCCGTCACCGACATTCGCTCGGCCACCATCATCGACTTTATTTACGGCACGCTGCTGTTCATTTTTGCCGGTAATCTCGCCTTTTTGGGCATCTCCAACGTGCCGATGTCGACCACGTGGGTGTTCTTGGGCCTCATCGCGGGGCGTGAGTTCGCCATCGCGACCATCGACAAGATCCGCTCCCCCGGTGCGACGGCCAAAATTGTCGGGATGGACGCCGCGAAAGCGATTTTGGGCCTGGTGATTTCTATCAGCTTGGCGCTGTCCATGCCCTTCATCGCCGAGCATCTTAGCTAAGACGCCCCCCGGGCACGGGCTGCGCACGCAGCCCGCGGGACGTCCGCGATGCGCAGCACACGCAAAAGGGCCGCCTCTGTTGAGAGGCGGCCCTTAATGTCTCTCAATCGTCATCACCGCTGCGCGCCGCCCCAACTGGAGCGGCAGCATCGGCCGCGTGTGCTTACGACACGTAGGCCTCGGCCGGATCTTCTATGCTTTCCGCGCGTTCGCGATCCACGCGGCCTTTCGCCTCCGGATCGCGATCAACAAACTCGATCACCGCCATGGGCGCACTGTCGCCATAGCGGAAGCCGGCCTTCATGATGCGGATATAGCCGCCGGCGCGCTCGGCATAGCGCGGGCCGAGAGTCTGAAACAGCTTCGCCACCATGTCCGTGTCGCGCACGCGCGCGATCGCCAAACGGCGCGAGGCCAAATCGCCCTTTTTCGCCAGGGTGACCAGCTTCTCCACATAAGGCCGCAGCTCTTTCGCCTTGGGCAGCGTCGTGGTGATCTGCTCATGCTCGATCAAAGACGCAGACATGTTGGCGAGCATCGCCTTGCGATGTTGCCAGGTGCGGTTGAGTTTGCGACGCCCGACCCCGTGGCGCATGGGTGCTCTCCTTCCGCCGCGGCGGCTGCACAGACGCCCGACGTTTTATCTCTTAGTCCCCGAAAGACCGCGCGCTAGATTTGATCCTCATAGCGGCGGGCCAACTCTTCAATGTCCTCTGGCGGCCAATTGGGGGCCTCCATGCCCAGATGCAGCCCCATCTGAGCGAGCACTTCTTTGATTTCGTTGAGCGACTTGCGGCCGAAATTCGGCGTGCGCAACATCTCGGCTTCCGATTTTTGAATCAGATCGCCGATATAGGTGATGTTGTCGTTCTTCAAGCAATTGGCCGAGCGGACGGACAATTCCAACTCGTCCACCTTCTTCAACAGCGCCGGATTGAAGTCGAGCTCCGGCCGGTCGTCGGCGACTTTCTCATCGCGCGGCTCTTCGAAATTGATGAAGATCTGGAATTGGTCCTGCAGGATGCGCGCGGCATAGGCCAGCGCATCCTCCGGCGACACGGACCCGTCCGTCTCGATTTCCATGATCAGCTTGTCATAATCGAGCACCTGGCCCTCGCG
>CAZGCB010000166.1:0-2872 GCA_964524065.1 uncultured Caulobacterales bacterium
CTTTCGGTGCGCATCTGACCCAGATCCGCGCTCACCCCGCCCCCCCCCTCTGGGCCCCCTGGGCGTACGGCGCCGGGGGCGCCGCGCCGGCGTCCCCGTCGGCCCGCCACACCTGTTCCGATCGGTCCACATCGCCCATGGCGGCGATGACGCTGCGCGCTTTCAACCACACCTCGTCACATTCCGCAGCGGGGTCCGAGCCCTCCAATATCGCGCCGCCGGCGCCGATGCTCAGCGCCCCGCCGCTCCACACAGCGGTGCGGATGACAATGTTGAGATCCACCGCCCCATCGATCCCCACATACCCGATTGCGCCCGAATACCACCCGCGGGGCCCGCTCTCCAAACCGGCGATGATTTGCATGCTGCGCGCCTTGGGCGCACCGGTCATGGAGCCGCCGGGAAACGCCGCACGCACCACCTCCATGGGCGCGACACCGGCCGCCCGTTGTGCGCGCACCGTGCTGACCAGCTGGTGCACATGGGCGTAGCGCTCCACCGCGCAGAGCTTGGGCGTGGTGACCGATCCCGGTTGCGCCGTGCGGCCCAGATCATTGCGCAACACGTCGGTGATCATCAGGTTTTCCGCCTGCGCTTTGTCCTGTGTGCGCAGCGCGCGCGCCTGCGCTTTGTCCTGCAGCGGATCCGCGTGACGCGGCGCCGTTCCTTTGATCGGCTTCGCCTCCATGACGCCGTCGGATGTCACGCGCAAAAATCGCTCCGGCGAGGCGCAGAGCATCGCCTTCTGGCGTCCCAGCCGCAGATACGCGCCATAGGGGGCCGGGCTGACGCGCCGCAAGCGCTGATACGCCGCCCACGGATCAAACGGTTGAGGAACGTTGTCCTGGTTTAGAGGATCAGGGGATGGTGCTTGACCCTGAGCGTCCCCCCCAGCGTGATCGATGCGGGCGACGAAACGCGTGGTGAGGCAAATCTCATAGCTTTCGCCGGCGACAATCTCCCGCTGCGCAGCCGCAATGGCCTTCGCGTAGGCTGGCCGCGGCGTCAGCGGGTGGAACACAAGCGGCGGAGCCACCGAACCAGGCGCGGGCGGGCGCGCATGCGCGACATCCGCCAAGGTCGCACCCAAAGCGTCCAACCAATGCGCAGCGCGCGCCTCCGCGCTGTCCCACGCCCAGGCCCAAACCGCCTGGCGCGCATGGTCGAAGGCTAGCCCCCGATCCGCGAACACCAACCACACATCGTCCTGGTCTGAGGGGCTGGGCGCCGTCACCCCGGGGGCGGCGTCTGCGCCGTCCACCGCAACGCCGTACCCCAGAGCGCCCACAAAGCCGCCACGGAAGGGCGGCGCATCATCGGCGTTTGGATCCGTGGAATCGGACGTCCCGTGTCCCTGCCATAACAGCGCCAACGCCTGTCGCGGTCCCGCAAACGCATCGCCCGCCATGGGCAGCCGCGCGCCCACGCCCGTCGCGGCGCCCGCCACGCACCGCCAACCGCCGCCGCACCGATAACACCACACCGCCCCATGGGGACCGTTCGCATCGCCCATGAAGCTCCAACGCCCCATGCCATAGCCACGCCGCGCGCTGTCGAGCCAGAAGGCCGGGCCGCCATGGGCGTAGAGGCGCTGAAACACCGCCTCCGGCGCCGCCCAGGGGGCGAGCCGCCGCGAAAACGGGCGTAGGGGCGCGGCCGCCGGACATGCCTTGCCGCTTGAGCTTAGTGGGGCCGCTGGGTTTGGAGGCGTCGTATTCGCGTGTCCTGCATCGGCGTGCGCGACGTGCCCGCCCCACCCTGCACCCAGCGCGCTCGGGCGCCGTACGCGGCTTGCCCCCCGCACCCCCTGGGCCGCCTGGGCCAAACGCAGAAAATTCGCCATCAACCGACGCCCATCCACGGTGCCGACGGACTCCGGATGGAACTGCACGCCCCAGCGGGGCCGGACCGCCGCTTCCAAAGCCATGGCCACATCATCGCCCTCAGCCCAGGCGGTGAGGCTCTGCCCCGCCCCCGGCGCCACCACCGCATGGGAATGGTAGCGCATCACCCGCATCCCTTGCGCCAGCCCAGCGAACAAGCCTTCGGCCCGATGCCGCAGCGCGCTGGTGCGACCATGCACCGGACGCGGGGCTGGCGCGACACGCCCCCCGGCCGCGAGCGCCATGGCCTGGAAGCCCAAACACACGCCCAGCATCGGGCCCTGATAGTGCTGCAGCAGCCTCTCACTCACGCCAAGATCGGCCGCCTGCGCCGGATGTCCTGGCCCTGGGGACAACACGACGGCGTCGTAATCCGTCAGCTGCAGCACCGGCCACGGGCGTCGATGCGGTTGCACATCGGGGTAGGGCGCGCCCGCGGCGACGATCAAATGTGCAAGATTGGCCGTGAAGCTGTCCTGATGGTCGATAAGCAAGATCCGCATGGCGATGATGTAGCACGCCCCTGCGCCTGCGCCTCAAGGGGTGGAGCCCACCACCGACTATCTGCTCTCTAAGACGCGCGGGCGCCGCCGCACGCCACACACACCCGGTCCCCGCCTACGCCGCCGCAGGTCGAGCTGACAGCGCCCGCCCACACCGATACCCCCCCCCTCACACCGCGCCACCCGCGCGCAGAACCCTTGTCGCAGACTGCCAGCTCGGTTAGACAGCGCGGTTCGAGGAGAGGTGCCGGAGTGGTCGAACGGGGCGGTCTCGAAAACCGTTGTGCGCGCAAGCGCACCCAGGGTTCGAATCCCTGTCTCTCCGCCACGCACATAATTGTTTCCACCTATAACAGAGATTTAGCGGGCAGATTTGTCTAACTCCGTACCCCGGTTAGACACTTTGCCGCTTGGCGAGCTGCGCCATGGCTGCGGCCGCCAGGCGTTTTTGGTCAGCCGCGGCGGTATAGCGCTGGACCTCGCGCA
>CAZGCB010000167.1:0-2865 GCA_964524065.1 uncultured Caulobacterales bacterium
AAGTTGGCCGGCTCCGCGCCATAGAGCTTGATGATGTCCATGGTCGCCATGGCCAAGCCGGCGCCGTTCACCATGCAGCCGATATCGCCGTCCAGCGCAACATAAGCGAGATCATATTCCGAGGCGGCGATTTCTTTCTCGTCTTCCTCAGTCTTGTCGCGCAGCTCCATAATGTCAGGATGGCGCGCGAGCGCATTACCGTCGAAGGACACCTTGGCGTCCAACACGCGCAAATCGCCATTCTTCATGACGATGAGCGGGTTGATCTCCAACAGCGCCATCTCTTTTTCGGTGAAGGCGCGATAGAGCGCGCCCATCAGCTTGACGCATTGCTTGACTTGATCGCCGGTAAGTTTCAGCGCCGCCGCAATGCTCCGGCCGAGATAGGGTTGGTAGCCCGCCGCCGGATCGACATGAAAGGTGAGGATGCGCTCAGGCGTTTTTTCCGCCACTTCCTCGATGTCCATGCCGCCTTCGGTGGAGGCGACATAAGCGATGCGGCCATTGGCGCGATCCACCAGCAGCGAGAGATAGAGCTCGCGCTCAATGTCGGCGCCGTCTTCGATGTAGAGGCGATTGACCTGCTTGCCCTCAGGACCCGTTTGGTGGGTCACCAGGGTTTTGCCGAGCATTTGCTGAACGAATTCCTGCACTTCCTGCGGCGATTTCGCCAAGCGCACGCCGCCCTTGTCGCCCGCTTCGGCTTCCTTAAAGCGGCCTTTGCCGCGACCGCCGGCATGGATTTGGCTTTTCACCACCCACAAAGGGCCGGGCAGTTTGGACGCCGCGGCAGCGGCCTGGGAGGCTTCAAAGACGGGATGTCCGTCCGCCACCGGCGCGCCATAGGATTTGAGCAGGGCTTTGGCTTGGTATTCGTGGATATTCATGGACGGGACCTCGGATCGGAGACGTCGTCGGCAGTGACTGTGCGCGCCCGGTGTATCAGGTTTCGCACCGGGCGCCAGCTCTGCCGATCAAACGTCTCCCCGCCCCGTCAAAATGGCGGATAGCCGAGCCTTTCCAGCGCGCGTGGAAACACCTTCAAAAAGGCGTCCTGCAGCTCATCATCAAAAACACTGCGCCACTGCTCTGGCGCGCCGGAGCGAATATGGCGGTCACGGCCCGTCTGTTTTTCCAGCGTGTTCTCACGGATGGCCGTCTCGAGCGGTTCTTTGAAACGCTCAGGCGCACCGAGAAACGCAAACATCTCCCAGAAGACAGCGTTGCGGTCCGCCGACACCAAATCTTCGTATTTAAAGACGCGCACGCTGGGATCATCCGTTTGGGCGGCCAACATCTGGCCGATGGTGTTGCGGCCCGCATGGTTCAACTCAAACAGCATCCTTTCGCGCTCCGACGACAACGCGTTGATGGCCGTGTGATACGTGACGCCATCAAGATCGGGACGGGGATTGTGCAACCATTCTTCATCGGACCACACATGATAATGCGCGCCGCTGATGATCACATCGCGCGGATCGCGGATGACGATCGCGGCCCGTGAATTTGGGCGCCGCGGCGCGTCCGAATGCAAAAAGCGCGAGTGGTTTTCAAAACAAATGTCCCAACCGGCGGCGGGTTCGCGGCCCTCGCCGCGCGCCCAATAGGCGGGCGGGCTTAACCACAGCTTCAGCTCCGCACTGGCGCAGAAATCCTGCAGGATGCGCCGCATCATTCGCGAGCCCGTTTTGTGAAACGTGCCGAGATAGGCAGGATGCGCCAGCGCGGCGGCGCCGGCGCTTTGCAGCGGCGGGCGCCCGATCAAATTCGCGGATGCGGTCATGGCCGACAACGGGCCTCCTCATGACGTGGGTGAGGCGTACCACCTAGGGTGCGCCGCTCCAAAGAAGGGTTAACGTAACGGTCACCGCCCCAAAAGCACAGCGCCACGTGGCTCAGCCAGTTTTGGACGGATCCGGCGTATCGCCCGTGGGCGCGGCGTCGGTTTCGGCGTCGTCCGCATCCGGCGCGGTCGGAGTCGTCTCTGCAGGCACGGGTGGCGCGGCCGGTTCGGGCCCATCAGCCCTATCGAGCCCCTCCGAGGTCGGCGCGACCGCATCGGGGCGCTCAGCCGGCAGATCGGCGATGATGTCAGCGTCTTCGACATCGCCCACAGCGAAATCCTGCGGGGCCGCGGGCTGCGGCGCCACCACATCCACCGTCGCTTTAGAAGACGCCGCACCGTCGCCGGCCGCGGCCGGCGCAGCCGCCTGGGTTTGGGCGGTATGTGAAGCCGCTCCGACGGTTTCGCCAGGTTGGACTGGCGGCGCATCATAGGCGTATCGGGTGTCGGACGGCGCTTCGTCCCCGCCGCCTGGCATGTCTGCGGGGCCCGCCTCCACGGCTTCGGTGTCGACCAAGGCCCCGAACCCGGCCGAGGTGGCCAGGACTGGCGCGAAAGCGTCCTTGTCCACGATTGGCGCCTCTTCGCGCTCAGCGCGGCGGCGCAACATCACAAACACCAAGCCGCCTTGGGCAATCGCCGCCAGCCAAAACAAGGCCTGCGGCCCGATGGCGACCATGAACAGCCCCGCCAGAAGCGGCCCAAGCGCCGCGCCGGCGGCCCACACCACCAGCATGGCGGCGATGACGCGGGTGAGTTGCCCCGCCGGGGCGCGATCGGCGGCATGGGCGATGCAGACCGCGTAATAGGACATGGCCCCGCCGCCCCATACGGCGGCGGCGATGAACACCCACCAGCCCGGCGCGCCGGAGGGCGTCAGCGCCAGCAAAAACGCGGCGACGGCCGAGCCGCCGGCCAGCCCTGCGATGACTTGGCGTCGATCGCGATGATCCGATAGCCGTCCCGCCGGCCATTGCGCCACCAACGCGCCCAGCATGATGGCGGCGTTGCGCGCCGCCGCC
>CAZGCB010000168.1:0-2796 GCA_964524065.1 uncultured Caulobacterales bacterium
ACCCCCGGCCCTCGGTTTTGGAGACCGATGCTCTACCAACTGAGCTACACCCCTTTAGGCCATCGAGTGGATGTACGGGCTATCCCGGAGCAAGGCAACCGGCGCGCGATCTCACCGGGCCGGGCGCCATAGAAAACCGCAGCGGAGGCGAAACCCGCGGTCGCCCCACGCGTCGTCAAAGCGTGGCGCGGGTGGCCGGTTGGCCTCTGGCGCGCATCATTCACCGAGGCGCACTTGGCCGGAGCCGGATCCCGTGCTGCGCACCGAGCCTTCAAAGGCGGTGATGCGAATGTCGCCGGCGCCGTAAATCGCCAGACGCGGATCGATGGCCATGCCGCCGAAGCGGACCGCGCCGGATCCATAGACGGCCGCTTCAAACGCCGAAGCGAGGCCCGCCTCGACGATGATATCGCCGGAGCCGCGCACCAACGCCTCCAACTCGCCATCGAGCCGTGCGACGCGCAGATCGCCGGAACCGTTCACCTCTAAGGTCGCATCGCCAGTGACCGGGCCCAGCGTTATGTCCCCGCCGCCATTGATGGCGGCGCTTGCGGGGCCCAGCGCGCCGACACTCAAGGCGCCCTTGCCATTGACGGTGAGGTCGGCTTGGCCGGTGATGGCTGTGATGGCGACATCGCCGCAACTGTCGAGGCGCACCTCGGCGGGCCCCACCGGATCGATTTGTCCGAACACCACGCCGCCGGCCAAGGACAGCGCAACGCCGGCCGGAGCGTCGATGGTGATGACGGGGTAGGCGTCGATGGGAGCATAGACCCCGCCGCGCACACGCACCTCCACCACATCATTGCGGGTGCGGCAGGCGCCATGGCGATAGCCGCGCGCACCTTCGATGGAGAGGCGGCCGCGGGCGGCGGTCGCTTGGGGCGGATCGATGGTCACCGTGCCGGGATCGATGGTGACGGCGATGTCGGCGCGATCGGAGGTGCGCAGAAGCAGCCGCCCGATGACGTGCTCGACGTTGATAGCGTCGGCGACGAAGGTTTCTGCGCCCGAAGACGGAGTAGGGGCTCCGCCTTGCGCCTTAGCGTTCAACGCCCCAAGGAGAGCGGCGAGGATGGCCGCGCTAAGAAAAGGCTGATTTGCGCCGCGTCTGGTCACTGACCCCCCCTGTGATGCGCACGTGCCGGTTCTAACGCGCAAGAGTCATGGTGGCATTGGCGGACGATCCGCGCCAACACTGGAGGGCAGTCGGGCAGTCGGGCGGTCGGGCAGTCGGGCGGTCGGCGCGCACGGTGCGGCACGGGTGTGTTCTGACGACGGGTTGACAAAGGCCGGCGCGCCAGCCGAAGCCCATGCGGCATGTTGCACGTCAATGACCTCACCTATCGCATTGAGGGGCGCGTCCTGTTCGACCAGGCGACGCTGTTTCTGCCCGATGGCGCGAAGGCGGGGCTGGTCGGACGCAATGGCACGGGCAAATCGACGCTGTTTCGTTTGATCCGCGGCGAGACGAGTGCTGAGGCCGGCGGGACGGCGGTGCGCAAGGGCGCGCGCATTGGCGGTGTCGCGCAGGAGGCGCCGGGCGGGCCGGAGAGCGTTCTGGATGTGGTGCTGCAGGCCGATGAGGAGCGGGCCGCGCTGCTGGCGGAGGCGGAAACCGCGTCGGATGCCCACCGCATTGCCGACATCCAAACGCGGCTTGCGGACATTGAAGCGCACTCGGCCGAAGCGCGCGGGGCGTTGATCCTGGCCGGGCTTGGCTTTACGCAGCCGGATTTGAGCCGCGCCTGCGCGGAGTTTTCCGGCGGATGGCGCATGCGCGTCGCATTGGCGGCGGCGTTGTTCGCGCGTCCGGATTTGTTGCTGTTGGATGAGCCGACCAACTATCTCGATCTGGAAGGCGCGGTGTGGCTGGAGGGCTATCTGCGGTCTTATCCGGCGACGATCTTGTTGATCAGTCACGACCGCGATTTGTTGAACACCAGCGTCGATCGCATCGTGCATCTGCGCCAGGGCAAGCTGTTTTCTTATACTGGCGGCTATGACGCGTTCGAGGCGCAGCTGGCTGAGCAACAGCGCTTGCAATTCAAGCTGAAGGAACGCCAGGACGCCGAACGCGCGCGCCTGCAGGCCTTTGTGGATCGGTTTCGCGCCAAGGCGTCCAAAGCGGTGCAGGCGCAGTCGCGCCTCAAGCGGCTGGAAAAAATGCAGCCCGTCGCCACCATGGTGGAAAGCCCTGTGGCGCCGTTTCATTTTCCCGCGGCGCCGCGCCCGCTCGCCCCGCCTTTGATCCGGCTGGAGGAGACGGTGGTGGGCTACGCCGCGGATCGGCCGGTGCTGACGGGGCTGAATCTGCGCGTGGATGGCGATGATCGCATCGGTCTGTTGGGGCGCAATGGCGCGGGGAAATCAACCTTCGCCAAGCTTATTGAGGGGCGTTTGACGCCGCTTTCAGGGGCGCTGCGCAAACACAAAAAGCTGCAAGCGGTGTATTTCGCGCAACACCAGGCCGATGAATTGGCCGGCGCTGTCAGCGCCGCCGATCATGTGCGCGAGCTGATGCCCGAAGCCACCGAGGCCCAGCGACGCGGGCGCTTAGCGCAATTCGGCCTCGGCGCGGACAAAGCCGAGACGCCGGCCGCAGATCTCTCTGGCGGTGAAAAAGCCCGCCTGCATATGAGCCTCATCACCTTTGGCGGGGCGCATATCCTCATCCTGGACGAGCCGACCAACCATCTGGATATGGACAGCCGCGCGGCCTTGGTGGATGCGGTGAACGGGTTTGACGGGGCGGTGATCATCATCAGCCACGACCGGCATTTGTTGGAAAGCTGT
>CAZGCB010000169.1:0-2770 GCA_964524065.1 uncultured Caulobacterales bacterium
CATTGTCGAACAGGGCGTCGACCGATTCCTGCAGCATCCGCTTTTCGTTGCGGATGATGATATCGGGCGCGCGCAGCTCCATAAGCCGCTTCAGACGGTTGTTCCGGTTGATGACGCGGCGATAGAGATCGTTGAGATCCGAGGTCGCGAAGCGGCCGCCATCCAGCGGCACCAACGGTCGCAGCTCCGGCGGGATCACGGGGATGACGGTGAGGATCATCCATTCCGGGCGATTGCCAGACAGAATGAAGGACTCGACCAATTTCAGCCGCTTGAGCAGTTTTTTCTGCTTCAGCTCGGAGGTGGTTTCGGACAATTCCTCGCGCAGCTGCTCGGCGATTTTCTCCAGATCCATGTTTTCCAGGATCGTGCGCACGGCTTCCGCGCCGATGGAGGCGGTGAAGCTGTCATCGCCGAACTCATCGAGGGCTTCATAATACTGCTCCTCGGTGAGCAACTGGCCCGGCTCCATGGGCGTGAGGCCCGGCTCAATGACGATATAGCTCTCGAAATAGAGGACCTTCTCAATGTCCTTAAGCGCCATGTCCAGCATCAGCGCGATGCGGGACGGCAACGACTTCAAGAACCAGATATGCGCCACCGGCGCGGCCAACTCGATATGGCCCATGCGCTCGCGCCGCACCCGCGCCAGCGTCACTTCCACGCCGCATTTTTCGCAGATGACGCCCTTATATTTCATGCGCTTGTACTTGCCGCACAAGCACTCATAGTCCTTCACCGGGCCGAAGATCCGCGCGCAAAACAGCCCGTCGCGCTCCGGCTTAAACGTCCGGTAGTTGATGGTCTCCGGCTTTTTGATTTCGCCATAAGACCAGGAGAGAATTTTTTCCGGGCTGGCGAGGGAAATCTTGATGCGGTCGAAGGCTGGACCCTCCACCGCGGGGTTGAAGATGTTCAGGACGTCTTTGGTCATCGCATTCATGGAGCCGACTCCTCATCAACGCTCGGGCCTGTTCAGCGGTGTTCCATTCTTGCCGCCCGGCCGTGTGCGCCTTTCCTGCAGTGTTACAAAAGAACGCGCGGGGCGCGCTCCCGATGGGGCGAACGCGCGCCCCTAGGTCGCTTCGTTGGTCAACTCCACATTCAGGCCCAAGGACCGCATCTCCTTCACCAAGACATTAAAGCTTTCCGGGATACCGGCTTCAAAACTGTCGTCACCGCGCACAATCGCCTCATAGACTTTGGTGCGTCCGGCGACATCGTCGGACTTCACCGTGAGCATTTCTTGCAGCGTGTAGGCCGCGCCATAGGCCTCCAGCGCCCAGACCTCCATCTCGCCGAAGCGCTGGCCGCCAAACTGCGCCTTGCCGCCCAGCGGCTGCTGGGTCACCAGGCTGTAGGGCCCGATGGAGCGGGCGTGGATTTTGTCGTCCACCAAGTGATGCAGCTTCAGCAAATGCTTATACCCCACCGTCACCGGACGGCTGAAGGGTTCGCCCGTTTGACCGTTGAACAGCGTCACCTGCCCGGAGCCGTGCAAGCCGGCGCTCTCCAGCATTTTGACGATGTCCGGCTCGCGCGCGCCGTCAAACACCGGCGTCGCCATGGGCACGCCCTTGGAGAGGTTGCGCCCCAGCTCGAGTAAATCCTCATCGCCCTCGGGCAATTCCTGCTCGGGTCCGTAAATCTCGCGCAGGCGCGACTGAAGATCGGCCGTGTCGCCATTATGCTGGGCCAGCTTGACCAGCTGCGCGATTTGCTTGCCGAGGCCCGCACAGGCCCAGCCGGTGTGAGTCTCGAGGATTTGCCCGACATTCATCCGGCTCGGCACGCCAAGGGGGTTGAGCACGATGTCGACCGAGGTGCCATCCTCCAGGAACGGCATGTCCTCAATGGGATTGATCTTGGAGATCACGCCCTTATTGCCGTGACGGCCGGCCATTTTGTCGCCCGGCTGCAGCTTGCGCTTCACCGCCACGAACACTTTGACCATTTTCATCACGCCCGGCGGCAGCTCATCGCCGCGCTGGAGCTTGTCGACCTTGTCCTCAAAGCGTTTTTGCAGGCGACGCTTGGCGTCCTCGAACTGCTTTTTCAGCGCCTCAATTTCGGCCAGCACCGCATCATCATCAACGCCGATGCGCCACCAATTGTCTTCCTCGAGCGCGTCGAAGGTCTCCTGATCGATGGCCCCCTTCTTCAGACCGCGCGGGCCAGACACCGCCACCTTGCCCATCAGCAGGCCCTGCAGACGCCCGAAAATATTGCGCTTGAGGATGGCCAATTCGTCATCGCGGTCCTTGCCGAGACGCTCGACCTCTTCGCGCTCAATGGCGATGGCGCGCTCGTCCTTCTCCACCCCATGGCGGTTGAAGACGCGCACCTCGACAATGGTGCCGCGATCGCCCGGCGGCAGCCGCAGGGAGGTGTCACGCACATCGGAGGCTTTTTCGCCAAAGATGGCGCGCAGGAGCTTCTCCTCCGGCGTCATGGGGCTCTCGCCCTTGGGCGTCACCTTGCCGACCAAGATGTCGCCGGCCTCCACCTCTGCGCCGACGGCGACAATGCCCGCTTCGTCGAGATTACGCAGCGCCTCCTCGCCCACATTGGGAATGTCGCGGGTGATCTCCTCGGGGCCGAGCTTGGTGTCGCGCGCCATGACCTCGAACTCTTCGATATGGATCGAGGTGAAGACGTCATCGCGCACAATGCGTTCGGAAATGAGGATGGAGTCCTCGAAGTTGTAGCCCTGCCAGGGCATGAACGCCACGAGCACATTGCGGCCCAGCGCCAGCTCGCCCAGATCCGT
>CAZGCB010000170.1:0-2761 GCA_964524065.1 uncultured Caulobacterales bacterium
GGGGCCCGCCTGGATGAGGAACGCCGCCGACTCGACCATCTCCACCAAGAATGTGGAGCGCCCGCGCGCCAGATCATCCGCCGCGACGACAAGGGAGAACAGCCGATCCACAACACCGATATGGGCGCGCGCCGCCGGCACGAAGGCACCCATCTGCGCAAGGATCGTGATCAACGCATTCTGGCGCAGGAAGGTGGACTTACCGGCCATATTCGGCCCGGTGACGAGCCACAGGCGGCGTTGGCGCCCTTGATCCGCTGACAGATCACAGTCATTGGCGACAAACGGCGCGCCACTATCGCGGGCGAGGGCCGCCTCCACGACCGGATGGCGCCCCCCTTCGATGATAAAGGTGCGGCTGTCATCTACGACAGGGCGCACATAACCCGCGCTCTCGGCCAGGTCCGCCAGGGCCGCGGTCACATCAAGCGCGCCCAGGCCCGAGGCGATTTCGCCAATGGCGCTCGCGGCGCCGGACACTTCGTCGACCAATAATTTGAAGGTCTCGAGTTCAAGCGCGAGCGCCCGCGCCCCCGCCTCGGTGATACGACGCTCCAAATCCGACAGTTCCACCGTGGTGAAACGCACATTACTGGCCAGTGTTTGGCGGTGAATGAAGGTCTCGCTCAACGGTGGCGCCATCAAGGGTGGCGCTTGCCGGTCGGTCACATCGATGAAAAAGCCCAGCACATTGTTTTGTTTGATTTTCAGAGCTTTGATATCGGTCTGTGTGCGGTATTTCTCTTCCAGGCTCGCAATCACGCGGCGGCTTTCATCGCGCAACGTGCGGGCCTCGTCGAGGTCCTGGCGATAGCCTTTGCAAATGAAACCGCCATCGCGCGCGAGCACCGGCAACTCGTCTGCAAGCGCATCGCTCAGCAAGCGGATGAGACCTGCCGGCGCCCGCGCCAAGTCTTTGCGCAAGATCCGCAGTTCCGATGGCAGATCATCGAGCGGACCGTCCCCGTCACCCAGCATGGCGGCAATCGCGGCGGCGGCCTTGAGCCCGTCGCGCACGGCCGCCAGATCTCGCGGCCCACCGCGCCCCAGCGTGATCCGCGAGAGCGCGCGGGCGAGGTCCGGCGCCTCACGCAACGCGGCGCGCAGCCGCGTGCGCAGATCGCGCCCACTCACCAGATGGGCCAGCGCATCCAGGCGCGCCGTGATCGTGGCCGCATCGGTCAGCGGGCTGGCGAGCCGGCGGGCCAACTCGCGCGCGCCGGGGCCGGTCACGGTCCGGTCAATCACGGACAGAAGCGAGCCGCCGCGCTCCCCAGACAGGGTGCGGGCCAGTTCCAGATTGGCCCGGGTCGCGGCGTCCAGCATCATCACCGCGCCTGCGGCTTCCCGGCGCGGGGGCTTTAAGGCGGGCAAGCGCCCTTTCTGTGTTAAGGCGATGTAGTCCACAAGTGCTCCGCCCACGGCAAGTTCCAGCCGTGAGAAGCTGCCAAACCCGTCCAGAGCCGCCACGTCAAAGAGCTCTTTCAGCCGCCGCGCGCCGCTATCGGCCTGAAACCGGCTGCCGGGCACCGGCGTCGCGCGCGGACCCAGATCGCTCATCAGAGGGTTGAGCGCCTCCGTATCGAACCAGCGATCAGGAACCAGAACCTCACGCGGCGCAAGCCGCGCCAGATGACCCGCCAAGTCAGCAAACGCTGCCTCGCCAATGTGAAAATCGCCGGTAGACATATCGAGCCAGGCCAGCGCGAAGGACGCATCCGGCCCCGGCGCACCAGCGGCGCACACCGCACACAGATAATTATGTGCACGGGCATCCAGGAGTGTATCCTCGGTCAATGTCCCAGCCGTAACCAGGCGGGTCACGTCGCGCTTCACCACAGATTTGGCGCCGCGCTTCTTGGCGGTGGCGGGATCTTCCATCTGCTCACAGACGGCAACCTTGAAGCCCTTGCGGATCAACTGTTCCAGATATTGCTCGGCGGCGTGCACGGGCACACCGCACATGGGAATATCCTCGCCCTCATGCTTGCCGCGTTTGGTGAGCGTAATCGCCAGCGCTTCGGAGGCGGCCCGCGCATCGTCAAAAAACAGCTCGTAGAAATCGCCCATGCGGAAGAACAGCATATAATCCGCATGCTTATATTTAATCTCCCAATACTGGGCCATCATGGGCGTGGTTTGGCCGCGCGAGGACGCGGCATCTTTCGAAGCGGCGCCCCGGCTGGGGGGCTCTGTGACGGCGGGCTGGGCGGACATGGGCGCGATCGTGATATCGGAGGGATGGGCGCAGCAAGCGGCGGCGACAGTGTGGGCCGCGAGACTAATGCATTTGCGGGGCGGCGATAAAGAGGCGGATCGCGCGGGAACCATGGTGGACGCTCTTTCCAGCGGCCCCACGAAGCGGTTATGCTCGATTATTGCGGGTTCCGGCAGGTTGCCGGTCTCATTCGGCATTTTGCCGATCCCATACCCGCCGCCCGACCTCATCCCAGAAGATTTATCACCATGACCACAGAGCGCACGCCCTTCACCGACGACGAAGCCCTGGATTTTCACGCCGGCGACAAGCCCGGCAAGCTGGAGATTCGCGCCACCAAGCCCATGGTCACGCAACGCGATCTCAGCCTCGCCTACTCGCCGGGCGTGGCGGTGCCGGTGCGCGCTATCGCCGAAAGCCCGGAAAAGGCCTTTGATTACACGGCACGGGGCAATCTGGTGGCGGTGATTTCCAACGGCACGGCAATTCTGGGGCTCGGCAATCTGGGCGCGCTCGCCTCCAAGCCGGTGATGGAAGGCAAGG
>CAZGCB010000171.1:0-2732 GCA_964524065.1 uncultured Caulobacterales bacterium
ACGCCCGGCGCCTCTTGGATGCGGCCAAGCCCGCCGCCTGTACCGCCGGCAAAGGCGCTCGGCAGCGGATTGTTCCGGCACGCATCAAGGAACACGAAGTTCAGCGCGTTGCCGGCGCTGCGCATGGCGTCCAGCATCATGCCTAAACGCACCGAACGCGCGGTGACGTCTTGGCGGAACTGGCCGCGAAAGTCCGTGGGGATCAGCCAGTTGATGCCGTCCACTTCAGCGCCATGGCCGGAATAATAAAAGACGCCGACCGCGTCCGGCCCGGCGCCGGAGAGGGCCCGGCGAAAGGCGAGGATGGCGTCCTCCAGATCGTCTTCGCTGAGGTTGAGGCGCGGGCCATCACCGACAAGCGTAAAGCCCAACGCCGCCAACGTGTCCGCCATGGCCTTGGCATCATCATCGGGGCTGTTGAGCCGCCAGCCATTTTGCTCATAGCGGGCGTTGCCGACGACCAGCGCGATGCGCTCTTCCGCCAGGGCCGGTATGGCGCCGGCCAACGCGATCAGCGCTGCGATCGCCGTCACAATCCGTGTCATCACTGCCCCCGACCAGCCTCAGGCTCTAGGGTATCAAAACCATCGCGTCCGCCAAGGCTGTAGCGCGCGCTGTCTCAAGGTTCCCGCCAGCGTACGCCGGAAAGCGCTTGCACCTGAGCGCAGACCCGCTCGCGCGTCGTGCCCGGCGTCTGCCGTACGGACAGCGCGCGGCAATAGGTGTGGAGCGCCGTGGCCGGCTCCCATTGACGCAGCGCGTCGGCGGCTAACCGCACCGCGACGGCGTCGCACAGCGGGCGGCCATGGCGGTAGCGCGCCGGCGTTTGGCGACGATCCAGCAGACAGCGGCGGTCCACCCCTGCGCCAGACCAGAGCAGCGCGCGCAAATCATCCAGCGCCCCTGCAGCGAAGTGCATGTGATTGAAAATGTCCGATGGCGCCTCGCTGGCGTCCACCACCTCAACGCCGCGACGCTCCAGGAGGGGGCGCACCTCGCCTACACGATCTTGTGCGGTGATGAGGTCGGCGGCTTTCAAGGCCCAATCGCGATCAGAAGCGTAGACCGTCATGCCATTGGAGAGCGGCCGGATCCGTTGCACGCGGCCGGCGTTAAACTCTCGCCGGGTGAGATCGGCGGCGGCGAGCACCACCTGATCCAGCGGGGGCGAGGAGACGCTGGGAGACGTCCATGTGCGCCCCTGCGCATAGATGCCCGCGGCGAGCCCATCGAGCGCCTTCACCGTCAAGCAATTGCCCATGGAGTGGGCGATGACGTGCACGCGCTCTGCTCCAGACCGGCGCACCACGCCATCGAGAAAGTCGGCAAAGCGCTTCACCGCCACATCATCGCAACGGAAACGGTCGACATAATAGCTCGTCGGATCGCCCTGGGACGCCCAGCTATAAAGAAAGGGAACCCCGTCCACGCGCAAATCATAGGCGAGCTTCGCGGCTCGCCGTGCGGCCGCCTCGAACGTGTTTTGATAGCCATGGATGTAGACCACCGCCTCGCGTAGCGTGCTGGCGTTGGCCATGTCGCCATCGCCGTCCAAGAAGCGCCGGGCGGCGGCGAAGAAGCTATCTTCGTCGCGGATGGGCGCGATGTCCGTGATGATGATGTGCTTCTTCGGGTCTGGGCGCAGCTCCAGGCGCCAGAGCTGCGGCTTACGGACCTCGCCAACGTCCAAATCGTGCGGCACGGAGACGCTCATGCGTCCATAGGACAGCGCCTGGCCGTCGGGCTTGGGCTGGCCCTTGAAGTCGCGCACATTCTGGCGACCATCAGCGCCCAGAGGCTCAACCTGACGGCTGGTGGCGTAGAACAGCGTCACCTCGGCAGCGCCCGAGCCCGCGCCAAGGCTGCGTACGGCGAGGCTTTTGGTGCGCGCGCCCAGCCGCCTGAGCTGTTCGGCATAGGCGCTATCACCGGCTTGCTCGGCGACATCCGCAAGGCGTGCATAAGCGTCCGCCAGTGGCGCGGGTGCGCCGTCCACATCGGGCGCGCCGTAAATCTGCTCCCAGGCCCGTTGGGCGTCGCGCAGAGCCGCTAGCGCCGCGCGGGCATTGCCCGCGGCTAGGTGCGCCGCCGCCAAACGCTCCAGCAGCACAGCGCGCGGCGGCAGCTCCGCCGGATAGTCCGACGGCGGGATGCTCCCCAACGCCTCCAGCGCCGCTGTGAGGGCCGCGACGCGTGCGGCGGAACTCCTCGACGCATCGGCCCGATTGAGTTGAAACAGCGCCTCTTGAGCCGGCGATTGCCGGGGGGCTTCCTGCAGCAGGAGGGCGAGGATCTCCGCCTCGCTGCGAGGCTCATCCTGTGCGGATGCGACAGAGAGGGCGGCCGCCCAAAGCAGACCCGCGCCGATTGCGCACGCTAAAAGAGGCCGCAATATAAGTCTCGCCCGTATGCTTCTATGTCCTTTGATCGTCATAAGCGCCCCCCCCCCAATCGCCTTCTCACACGGCGTGCCAGAACGCTGGGAAGCGGGCAAGACCTGAGTCTGAAGCACCGACCTCAATGCTCTTTAGAAGAAACGTTCAATTTGGGGATTCCCCTGCGACTCAGAATTTGATTCACTGTCATCAGAGTTGATTCGTGATTCGGAAATCATGACCGAGAAGCTCTCGTGTCAAAAAACGATTCGATACACCAGGGGGCTTCGCCCCCTGGACCCCAATGCCAAAGCTTCATTTTGGATCGCCGCAGAGGTGAAAAGAAAAATGTAAGAA
>CAZGCB010000172.1:0-2556 GCA_964524065.1 uncultured Caulobacterales bacterium
AAGCGGCTGTTAACCGCTCGGTCGTAGGTTCGAGTCCTACCCGGGGAGCCATTTCCCTCACCGCACAGCCTTGCTTTATAAGGTACTTTGCGATGGGGGAAGCCAATCGATCCACGCAAGCGGCCATTCGGCGCGCATGGTCGGTGTGAATATCTTCCCGGTCGCTGCGCTTCGGGTGTCCCAGGTGACCGCGACGCAGATGGCGGCTTCGCGCCCATGGCATGTTTGCGCCTTTGATCTCGCGAGGCGCTAAGGCTTTTGCGCAGCACTCGCCATGCCGCTTGGACCCTTGAAGAACGTTCGATCGCGGGGCTGGACGGGGTACGCGCCGGCCAGCGTTTGCAGTGCTTTGGCGATGAGGTCCTCATCGGTGTCTTGGCTTAAGACGCGCGCCTGGGCCCCATAATTGAAAGCCAGTATGATCGGCTCGCCGAGAAACCTGGCCAGGTTGAGCCACATATTGAACTGCCGGCGCGGCAGGCCGTTTTCCGGCGTCAGAATGTCGGTGGCGTCGGCATCCCAAAACACGTCTTCAAAACGCAAATAGACCTTATCCAGGAGCCCCATGCCCATGCGGGCGATGGCGGCGCTCTTCTCGGCCGGCAGCGCGGGATCGAAGGCGATGGCGCCCTGCTTCAACACGCCCAGCGGGACCGTCACGATGACCACATCAAAGCTTTCGAGCGCGTTGCCCACAACACCAACGCCGATACCGCCTGAGCCGTGGGAAATCCGATCGACGATGCTAGAAAGACGCACCTCATAATCGCCCGCTAATGGCGCAAAGATCTGATCATAGCCTTTGGGGAAGATCACATCATCGCCGGGATAGCCGACGCCGAATTTTGCGTATTGCGCCTCGACTTCCGCCAGGTTCATCGCCGCGAATTCGACGGCCAAAGACACTTCAATGGAGGCTTCTCTCAGCCATACAGGCGTGCGCCATTGACGGATGCGCCGCCCCTCACGCCCGCGGATAATAGCGTCGCCGCCTGTGGCCACGCGCTCCAATCCGGCTTGGTCGGCCAACGCGCTGAGGGGGTTGCCATCGGGTCCGTGGATCCAGCTCGCGCCCAGATCCAGCGGCGCGCCGAGGCTCCGATCGGTCCAGACACGCCCGCCTCGCCGATCGCGCGCTTCCAGAACGACCACCTCGCGGCCCTCGCCCGCCAGGCGATGCGCCGCGGACAAGCCCGCCATGCCCGCGCCGGTCACAGCGATACGGGCGTGGGGCGTCTGCAGCACAGCTTCCGCGGTCGCAAGGCCGGACTCATGAGCGGCGTGGACGCTCGCCTGGTAATGGGGGTTCAGCGCTTCACCGGCGAAATAGACCCGATCGCCAAGGGGCGCCGCGACAATGGCGCGATCGGCGCCGCCGGAGCCAGCCGCAAGAAAAGAGTAGGAACCATAGGCAAACGGGTCGCGGCTCCAATTGGTGCGCCGATAGCCCGTGAGCGGCGATGGCTCGCCGGCGCGGCTTGGGCGGACGACCAGCCGACAAAGGGCGTCGCCCCGAGTCCGGCCATGAGTGCACGCCTGTCCATGGGCCCCGCCTTGGTTTGACCGATCGTCACGAGCGCTGACACGAAAGACTGGCGTCCCATCGCAGCGATTGGACAGGCCAATCCCCCCGCTTGTCCAGCCCCTTTCCCATTGGCCGCACTGGCCAAGACGGATGGCGTTTCGAGCATGGGTCGACGCCGGTCAAGGCCCACTATGACGCCGTGAAGTGGCGAACACGCCGGCGCCGATGATAAACGTCCCTACGATCGTCGCAGCGGGCCGTGACCACGGCCGCTCGCACGCCGCCCAACGCAAGGAGCCGTTCGATGTCTTCACCAGACGCCCTGGGCGACGGCTCACAACGCCCAGGCGACGCCGCGCAGCCGGCAGACGGCATCCCCGTCCGCGTCCTTGCGATCGCGGGCGGCAGTTGTTCGGGCAAGACCACGCTGTCTCGCCGTCTTCAGCAACGCTTGGGGGACCAAACGGCCACCCTTGTGAGGCTGGACTGGTACTATCGCGATTGGGGCGGCGGGGATGCGTCACATCATGATCTGCCGAATTTCGATCACCCGGATGCACTCGACTTCGCGCTCTTTCATCAGCACGTGGCGGCTTTACGTCAGGGAGACCCCGTCAACGCGCCGGTCTATGACTTCGCCACACACACGCGCCAAACGGGGTCCGTGCCCATCGCGCCGCGCCCTGTCGTCATCATTGAGGGCATATTGGCCCTGCACCCCCCTCAGCTGCGCGCTCTGTTCGACCTGTCGTGTTACATAGATTGCCATGAGGAGTTGCGTCTGCAGCGGCGCATCGCCAGGGACGTCGAAGAACGCGGCCGGACGCGCGACAGCGTGCAACGCCAGTTCGCACAAACCGTCAGACCAATGCACGCGCAATTCGTCGAACCCGCACGCGCCCACGCCGATCTGGTGATCGCCCAGAATGACTACCGCCACCGGCTCGATCACGTCATCGACACCATCCTTCATCGCCTAGGCGCGCCGCGTTCGTCCGTATGCTAGCCTTCCCCGGCGAGGCTGGGATTGT
>CAZGCB010000173.1:0-2411 GCA_964524065.1 uncultured Caulobacterales bacterium
CGCGTACCGCGAGAAGACCGTGCCGGTTTTAGACTTTGCGCCCAATGGCTTTGGCCTGCATCAGATGCACGGCAATGTGTGGGAGTGGTGCGCGGACCGCTGGCATGGCGACTATCAAGGCGCGCCGAGCGACGGCTCCGCCTGGACGAGCGGAAGCGGGGCCGCCCGCGTTTTGCGCGGCGGGTCTTGGGGCAACGACCCGCAGGGCCTCCGCTCCGCGAACCGCAACTGGGGCACCCCCGAGAACCGGAACAACAACCTCGGGTTCCGTCTCGCGAGGACCATTCCGCGGTAGCGGCAGCCGCGTCACCCCTCCGGCAAATGGGCGCTGAAGAAGCGCTGAACGTTTTCGCCCATGACTTTGCGCACCGTCGCCTCATCAAGGCCGGCGTCATAGAGCGCCTCCGTCAGCGCCGGCAGGCCCGTGGCGTCAAAGCGCGTGGTCACCGCGCCGTCAAAGTCTGAGCCCAGGGCCACATGATCCGCGCCCACCAACTCCACGCCATAGGCGATCATGCGCGCAATGCCCGCGGGGGAGGGATCGCACACCGCATTCGCCCAAAAGCCGACGCCGATCAGCCCGCCCTCCGCCGCGATTTGGCGCATCAAATCATCGGAAATGTTCCGCGCGCTGTCGCAGGCGCCGCGAAAGCCGGTGTGGGACAGGATCACTGGCTTGCCCGCCTGGGCCAACACATCGCGCACCACCGCGGGGGAGGAATGCGCAACATCGATGATCCCGCCGCGCGCTTCAATGGCCGCCACCATCTCGCGTCCGAAATCCGTCAGCCCCGCGCTCTGATCGCCATGCAAAGAGCCGCCCAGCGCATTGTCGAAGAAATGATGCAACCCAAACACCCGATACCCGTCGCCAAACAGCACATCGAGATGGGCCGCCTCGCCCTCCAGCGCATGCAGCCCCTCCAGCGCCAAGAGGCCGCCAAGCAGCAGCGTGTCGCGTTCATGCGCTTGTGCTAACGTCGCCATATCGCTGCGGCTGCGCACCACCATCAACGTGTCCGATCGCGCCGCATATGTGTTGAGCCGCGCCGCTTGATGGCGCGCGCGGGCCAGGGGGCTCGTCCATGTGGCGGGGGGCTGCAGCTGCGCGGCGGCGAGGAAGCTCATGCCATCGACGCCATCCGGGGGCTGACGGCCCTCGCGCGGCAGCTGCGTCACAGCGGCGAACACTTGCAGACGCACGCCGCCCTCGCGCAGCCGTGGCGCGTCGGCGTGACCGCGCAGATTGCGCGCCAAGAGCGGCCGTTTCCACAACAGCGTGTCAGCATGCAAATCCGCCACGAATAAGGGCGTATGCAGCGCGCGTGCGGCGGAAGAGACGCCTGCCGGCGTCTCAACCCGATTCAGCCGACGCTCGACGATGTCCGGCGCCATGGCGAAAAATGTCGCGGCGCCCGCCAGGGCCGCCGCCAAAAACAAGGCAAACGCAAACAGTGCTCGACCCACGCCGTCCCCCGCAGTTCGTCTTAACGCTGTGGCGTAACATAGTGCGGTGGACGCCGCCGCGCAGGCAAGCCGTGCGCGAGCCGATTCTCAGGCGAGTGTCGCCGCGCGAGCATAGGCGCTCAGCGCGCGGACCCGATCGGCGGCTTGAGCGTGGGCGGGCGGCATGTCGTTCAGAGCCCGGATGGTCGGCGCTGGTGCGGTGGTCGGCGCCGGATGCGCGGCGCGCTCAGCGTTGAGCGCAGGCGTGCGCGCGGCCACACACCGTTGGCCTGGAGTAGGTGCAGGCACGGGAAAGTCGGCGACCGCCGCCAAGGGGCGCGGTGTCCAATCCTGGATGCTGCCGGGGCGGATGGCGGAGCCTGACACCAGCATGACCTTCGTCCTTTGTGCGTGCGCCCGTGATGCAGGATAGGGGCGGCCTCCGCTGGTGTGCGCAAATTGCGCGCCAAGCGGCGCAACCCTATTGTCTAAGGCTCGCCGCCATGGGCGCAGCACCGCAGGCGGCGCTACCCATCCGGGGCGGAATCGCGCCCCAATGCAGACCAATAACGGCCCAAGCGCCAGGCTGCGGCGGCCATGGAGGACAAACATGTACGCCTATTTGGAGTTGATGCGTGAGGTGCTGGAGACTGGCGTGCGGCGCGACGACCGCACCGGCGTGGGGTGTTACTCGTTGTTTGGCCGACAGTTGCGCTTCGATTTACGTGACGGCTTTCCGTTGGTGACGACGAAGAAACTACACTTAAAGTCCATTGTGCATGAATTGCTGTGGTTCCTCGCCGGCGACACGAATGTCCGCTATTTGCAGGAGAATGGCGTCTCGATCTGGGACGAGTGGGCTGATGCCGAGGGGGAGTTGGGCCCCGTCTATGGCAAGCAATGGCGCAGTTGGGCCGCGCCGGACGGGCAGGTGATTGATCAGATCAGCCTTGTTTTAATGGAAT
>CAZGCB010000174.1:0-2384 GCA_964524065.1 uncultured Caulobacterales bacterium
GTTGTCCATCGGCATCCAGGCCGACATGCTGTTGTGCCGGTGCGAGCAGCCCATCTCCGCCAGCGAAAAGCGCAAGCTGGCTCTGTTCTGCAATGTGGCTGAGCCCGACGTCATCGAGGCGCGCGACGCCGACAGCATCTACAAGGTGCCCTTGGCCTACCATGCAGAGGGCTTTGATCAGCGGGTGCTGATCCATTTCAATCTGTCCGAGAGTGCGCCCAACCCCGATCTCACCCGTTGGCGCACCATTGTTGAGCGCCTCGATAATCCCGATGGCGCGGTGAACATCGCGGTGGTGGGCAAATATGTCGGCCTGGCGGACGCGTATAAATCCCTCACCGAAGCCCTGACCCATGGCGGCATCGCCAACAGCGTGAAAGTGAACCTGGATTGGGTGTCCAGCGAGAGCCTCACCGATCCCGCGCGCACCGGCGCCCGTTGGGAGGCGGCGGACGCCGGTCTGGTGCCTGGCGGCTTTGGCTCGCGCGGGGCCGAAGGCAAGATTCAAGCTGTGCGCTTCGCCCGCGAGCGGGGCGTGCCGTTTTTTGGGATCTGCTTCGGCAAGCAAATGGCGGTGATCGAGGCGGCGCGCTCGCTCGCCGGCTTGGAGGGGGCGGGCACCACCGAATTCCGGGATAAAAAAGGCGCGCCAGAACACGCGCTCATCGGTTTGATGACGGAATGGACGAAGGGGAACACCCGCGAAGTGCGCGGCGCTGGCGGGGATTTGGGCGGCACCATGCGCCTCGGCGCCTATCCGGCGGTGCTGACGCCGCGCTCACGCGCCGCGGAGATCTATCAGACCGAGGCGGTCACCGAGCGTCACCGCCATCGCTACGAGGTCAACATCGCCTTCCGCGAGCAGTTGGAGGCCTGCGGCTTGGTGTTCTCCGGCCTGTCGCCAGATGGGCTGCTGCCGGAGATTGTGGAGCTGGAGAGCCATCCCTGGTTTGTGGGCGTCCAGTTTCATCCCGAGCTGAAGTCGCGGCCGTTTAACCCGCATCCGCTGTTCGCCAGCTTTATCGCTGCGGCGGTTGAAAAGAGCCGGCTGGTGTAGCGCGGGCTCGGCGCGTGCGACACGCCGGGCGCCGCTCACCATCCTATAACCGCTTGTCTCTTTACCGCTGCGCTTGTATATGGCGCGCTTGGTTTGCAGCGATGGCGGTCCGGGCCGCCCAAGAGACGGAGAGGCCCGATGGCGGTCCCTAAAAGTAAAATCACCAAATCCCGCCGCGGCATGCGTCGTTCGCATGATGCGCTGAAGGGAGAAAACTTTCAGGAAGATCAGGACGGCGAACTGCACCGCCGCCATCACATCAACCTGAAAACCGGCCAATATCGCGGCCGCCAGGTGCTCGACACCGGGGAGTAGCCAACAGCCGCGGCTTGCCGCAGCGTTTGGGCTGCGTTCCATGGCAACAGCCGATCCAGCCCAACCCGTTCGTGAGCATGTCCACACCGAAGGAGCGCGCCACATGGCGCGCTCTTCGTCATGATAACCGTTGTTGGGGGGGGCTCAGCGACGGTTTGGCGCTCTCACCCCGACGCCATTTAGCTGGTTGCGCGGTTGCGACCCAGGCCGCATCCCGATCCGAAATCCTTAAACGCGTCATTCATGGGCGGGGGCGTGATGGTAATCGGCGAGCGGGCGCGTCGCTCAATCGTCACCGCATCGCCCCGCACAACCGCATTGTAAAGGGCGGCTGAAGCGCTCGAAGGCGGCGCCAGAATGCGCATCCGTGGCATATGGATCCACCGATCCGCTTCATAAGTGCGGTCGCCGGCCGCCAGTCGGACGCTCAAGGCCCGCGCTTTGGCGGAAAAGTCTTGCATGCGTTCACTGATGTCGCCGGGCTCCGTCGCCACATACGCCGCTAAAGAGCCGCCGGTGCATAAGAACAAAATGCCGTTTGAGGTCTCATCGCCGGAGAAGATCACTTCCTTGGAAGAATTTTCGTCCGAGTGACTTTTCGCATGCCATTCATCAGCGATAGCCGCACCCGCCAGGCCGCTGGCCAGCAGGCCGGTGACGATCATTTTCGCTAGGTTGCGCATGTGCTCTTTCCCCTTGGGACGCGCCCTCACGCGTCATCCTTGATCAACATGCGCAGTATCGAGCGCGCCACCTGACACGATCATTGAAGCAAGCCTAACTTCTTGTAATGAAACTCCGACCAGGCAGCCGTGCGCCCTGCCTCTCGCCAGACCCGCCAGACTCGGCTATCACCCGCGCCAACAGCGGGAGGCCTCGACATGACTGGCATTGCAGACATCATCGCGCGTGAAATTCTCGACAGCCGTGGGAACCCCACCGTGGAATGCGACGTGGTGCTGGAGGATGGCAGCTTCGGCCGGGCCGCCGTGCCGTCCGGCGCCTCCACCGG
>CAZGCB010000175.1:0-2308 GCA_964524065.1 uncultured Caulobacterales bacterium
GTCGACAATGCAACCAGCGCCGGAGAGCGCGTTTTTGCCCAGCCAGTCGTAGGACTGGCGCTCTTCCTCGCCCAACATGCCCTTCGGGGCGTCTATGTGCTCTGGGATATCCTCGGCCTCGTCATTCCACGGTTTCCCAGCCATGCGCATGTGGACGCCATCCTTGTCAATTCATCGCCGAACCGTTTGATAACACGCCTTCAAGCGCGTGCGAAAAGGCCCGCAACGCCAATCTGTTCGCATATCGGGCCAAAATCGCGTCGAAGTCAAAACCGACCCCGCCGCCGTCGGCGCGGATACGGGCGGCCAACAAAAGTGGTGCGGGCGGCCGGACTCGAACCGGCACGATGTTTCCATCGAGGGATTTTAAGTCCCTTGCGTCTACCAATTCCGCCACGCCCGCGACGGTGGGAAGGCCTTATAAACCAACGGATTTTGAAAAACAGCCCACAGGTCAAAAATTGGCGCAACCCGCAGGCCGGGGCGCTCCAACGCCTTAGCATTACACCAAAGCCCGCCCCCTAAGCGCCGACGCGCAGCCAGGTCACGACCTCACGCAGACTGCCGACAATCGGCAGGTTCCAATCGGAGCGAGCCCGGAAAGACTTGCGAAACTGCGCGCACATCTGTGTGAGCTCCGCGTACGTTTCCGCCGCCACTGTCGGCCGCACGTGCTTTTCGACACAGTCCTCCAACTCATCAATGAATTCCAGGTACCGCGTCCGCAAGCTGTCCAGCCGCACAAAGGCGGCGATACCCGTCAACACAATCAGGAATAGCAAAATGGCCCCGCGATTATCCGCGATATCAACGAACAGCACCGTGCTGGGAAAGATGTAAAGACACAAAATAAAAAACAACAGATACGCCTTGACTGCACTGAAAAACTTATCCGAAACCTCGGCACTATTTAATATGGCTGGATCGATTGAATCGACACATTTTTGGCAAGCGGATGTGAAGCGCGCAATCACATCGGGATTTTCTTGTGATGCCAGCAATTTTGCAACAACGTCTTTGCTGAAGCGCCGTTCAACCAACTGAAGTTTTTTACCATCAATACTTGGCGGCGTTCGACCGCCCACGATCACCGCCGCCTCGAAACACATATGCAGCACACTGATGAAGACGAAAAGCAGAAGGTAGATTGCTACCGATTCAATCCCCAAAGAGCCGACAATGTCACTATATTGCGTCGCCAGGCCCTGCAGAATCGGCAGTGAAATCACCACATCACCCGCCGCGCTGTCACTGTCGCTAAAATAGCGGCGACGGCCAAAAAATAAACCAAACGCACCGTCACGAAGCCTGACAGTCTGATGACGCTCGACAGTATGTTTTCGATATCCATGAGAGGTGCCTTTACGAAACTAAAAAGGCAGGATTACAATTCTTGAATACCCATAGGCATACAGCGCGCCGGGTGTAAGTCCACCAGAACATGTCCGGGAAAGAACGGCCGGCGCCCGAAGAACACGGCGCGCGGCGTCCACGTCGATAAGCGCCCCGCTCCCGACGCCGATCGGTTCCGTCCCATGGACCCCGGCGAACAGCGACGGCGGAGAGGGCATCGCCCGCGCCACCGAGTGTCAAGGGGGGCGCCGCCCTCCCCCGTTTCGACGCGCCGGACGGACCCAGTGCGCAAGCACACAGCGTCGACATGATGCGTTTCTCAATTCGCTTTCACCATTTTCCTTTATACTGCAGCTTGGGTGACATCGCGTTGACGCTCACACGCCTGATCGCACGCCATGTCGCCCTGGATGCCGCCCCGAGCAGCGCCCGCGCGGCCAGGACGATGGACACAGACCATGTTGCAAACCTTTGATGTCGCTGGCGGCGCCACGCTCGGCCGCAAAAACCTCCCCAAGCTGCGCAAAGCGTTGGAGGCGGCGGATTTGGATGGCTTCCTCATTCCGCATGAAGACGAATACCAAAACGAATATCTGCCCGCCGGCCACGAGCGCCTCGCCTGGGTGAGCGGCTTCACCGGCTCGGCGGGCCTGGCGGCCGTCCTGCGCGACAGCGCTGCGTTGTTTGTGGACGGCCGCTACACCCTGCAAGCCCAATCCGAAGTGGACGAAACGCTGTTCACCATCGCCCCGCTCACCGAGGGCGGCCCAGCGCAGTGGTTACGCACGCAGGTCCCATCGGGCGCCCGCATCGGCTATGATCCGCACCTGCACACCCCCGACAGCCTGCGCCCACTGGCCGTCGCCATCGGGCAAGCCGGCGCTTTCTTAGAACCCGTCGCGGTCAACCCGCTGGACCAAGCCTGGAAAAAACGCCCCGCCACGCCCGCCAAGCC
>CAZGCB010000176.1:0-2307 GCA_964524065.1 uncultured Caulobacterales bacterium
GGCAACCGCCGGGACTAACAATCCGGTTGGACTACCCCGATGGGGCAGATCACGCGCACGCCGCGAATGGTGATGATTTCCGGTGCATCGGGCGCAGACGCGCCATGCGGGGCGCGTGTGGTCGAACGCTCGATCGGTTTGGGCTGGATAACGATGCCGCCTTCAAGGCGCCTGACATGAAGGCGGCTGGCTTGCAAAAGGCTGTGCAACGCGTCCTGTGGCGTCGCCCGCCCCTGAAAGCCGTCCGACCAGGCGTCCGACACCATGTCTTGATCGGCGATGATCGCGAGACCCGTGATCTCGGAAAACGCCCGCAGGGCCGTCGCCAAGCTTTGCGGCGGGATGGAGAATGTCACCTCTTCGTCGCGGATCCGCTTCAGCAGGGCGTCCAGGCGCGCCGCGTCGGACACGCCAGCGGGGGGCGGCGTCGAGGGGGCTTGTGCGTCGACGTCAGGGCTGGCGACGACGGTCCAAACGATGGCGAGCGCTGCCACGCTCCGTAACGCCGCCGCCAGTCGGCCCGGCTCACGACATCGCCGCATGGCGCACCCCAAAACCTATGCGGTTTCTAGGGGGCGATGCGGGGGCGCAACCGCACGACGCCCTCCTCCCGCTGCAGCTCGAGCCCGTACAACTCGGCCACCAGCGTCAGTGTGGCGTCGGTTTGTGACAAACGAAATCGTCCATTGACGCGTTTATCCGCCAACAACACGTCATCCACATCGATGTCGTAGGGCGCGTGACGCTGCAGTTTGGCGATGAACTCGTTCCAGCCCATGCCATCGGCGATCACCCAATCCGTGCGCCAATCGAGGTGTGTGTCGGGGTCGAAGCGAAATGTTTCAGCCGAACCGGAGGCGCGAACGCGCAGGCCTTCGCCGGCGGCGAGCTCCAGCGTCTCGAGCGGGGTTGAGACCCGCACCTGTCCCTCCAGGATGGTGATGGTCACGCCCTGGCGCCATCGGTCCACGGTGAACACCGTCCCTAGCACCTCAATTTCGACCGCGCCGGCGTCGACCACAAATGGACGCGCATCCGTTGCAATGTCGAAATGGGCGGCGCCGTGGCGCAATGCTGCGCGGCGCTGGCGATGGTCCACGCGCACGGCGATCTGCGTGCGGGCGTTCAGCGCCACTTGTGAACCGTCCGCAAGCTCCACGGGCTCTGTCCGCGCTGCGACGGTGGTGATGATGTGACGGGGCGCCGGACTCGACGGCCTCACGCCTGGAACGACCGCGATGACCAAGGCCGCTGCGGCCGCCGCGGCCGCCCAGATTGGCCATTGTCGCCCCGCCAAGCGCCGCACGCCGGAGAGGCGCGTGCGCCGCGGCGCTGGCGATGCGTCTGCGATCTGCACGCATGCCGCGGTGAGAGCATCGCTGCGCCATGTGGCGCGCATGGACGCATGGAGCGCGCGCCGTTCCGGCGTTTCATCAAGCCATGCCTCAAACCCCGCTGCTTCTTCGGTGGTGAGCCCGCCCAGCGCTTGCCGCGCGATGTAGGTTGCGATCGTGTCGCGCTCATGGGCATCGGTGGGGGCGAAGCGGTGAGTCATGAGCGCGGCCCTTCTGGCGGGACAACACCCGCGCGCAGCTCCAGGCGCACCTCATGCAAGTCCAATAAGGCCCGGCTCACATGCTTTTCGATGGCCCGGCGCGACAGGCCGAGCGCAGCCGCGATTTCCTGATGGGGCTGTCCTTGGATGCGCACGCGTATGAACACCTCCCGGCGCATGCGCGGCATGGCGCGCAGCACAGTCAAAAACGCCGCTTGGGTTTCGCGCGCGATGACCACATCATCTGCCGACGGCGCATCGTGGGGCAAGTCGGGCGGCAGCTCGACTTCGCCGCGATGAGGGCTGCGAAACCGGTCGATGACGAGATTATGCGCGATGCGAAAGGCGTAGGCTTGCGGTCCTGGCGGCTCGATGGGCCCCTGACGCAAGCGCTTGTGCAGACGGGTAAACGTTTCCTGGACGAAATCGTCCACATCGGCAGACGCGACACCCTTGGACAGAACATAAGCCCTCAGTTTCCGGCCGAAGGCGTCGCTGAACCAGACCATGTTGTCGCGCGGTTCTGTCATCGGCGCCGTCCGCCGCTCATGGGAAGGCGTGATCACGCCTGGAGACAACGGGCGCACGGCTTCTTCAAGCCCATCGCCGTCATCGGCGCGAGGGGACACATCGCGCGGGCGAGCGTCAAGCCTATTGGCGTTTCTTATGACCGTCGCCGCGTGAGACATCATGTGAGTGAGAACGTTAAGCGGGCCGCCGTCCCCCCAAAAAATGAGACCGCGGGCGCCACA
>CAZGCB010000177.1:0-2266 GCA_964524065.1 uncultured Caulobacterales bacterium
GTGATGATCGTGGCCGGTACGCTGACCAACAAAATGGCGCCGGCCCTGCGCAAGGTCTACGACCAGATGCCAGAGCCGCGCTATGTCATCTCCATGGGCTCGTGCGCCAATGGCGGCGGTTATTACCACTATTCCTACGCCGTGGTGCGCGGGTGCGATCGCGTGGTGCCGGTGGACATCTACGTGCCGGGTTGCCCGCCCAGCGCCGAGGCGCTGGTTTACGGCGTGCTGCAGCTGCAGAAGAAAATACGCCGCGAAGGCTCCATCGAACGCTAGCGAAACGCCCCCGCGAGCCGAAGGGCGAGTGGGGCGTTCGCAAGCACTGCAGGCAAGAAAGGCGACCTCATGCAAGACGCGCTGCAGGAAATGGCTGACTTTATCCGCGAGGCGGGGCCGTCCAGCCTCATCAGCGTGGAGGTGATCGACGGCGAATTGACGCTGACCGCCCAGCGCGAGTCCATTCGCGACGTGCTGGTCTTTCTGCGCGATGACGCCGCCTGCCAGTTCACCACGCTGATCGATTTGTGCGGGGTGGACTGGCCCCAACGCCCACAGCGCTTCGACATCGTGTATCACATGCTGTCCATGAAGCAGAACGCGCGCCTCAGGGTGAAGATCGCCACCAATGCGGAAACGCCGGCCCCCTCCATTGTTGAGGTGTTCCCGGCCGCCGATTGGTTTGAGCGCGAGGTGTTCGACATGTATGGCGTCATTTTCGACGGCCATCCGGATTTGCGTCGCATCCTTACGGATTACGGTTTTCACGGCCATCCGCTGCGCAAGGACTTCCCGCTCACCGGCCATGTGGAGGTGCGCTATGATGAAGAACAAAAGCGTGTGGTGTATGAGCCGGTGAAGCTGGTGCAGGAATATCGCGACTTTGATTTCCTCTCGCCCTGGGAGGGCGCGAAGTATGTGCTCCCCGGCGATGAGAAGGCGGATGGGGAGGCGACGTCATGACCCGCGCACGTCCGGATTTCCATGCCCAGTTTGGCCCGCGCGCCTTCTTTGATGAAGCCAACGCTGCGCCGACGGCGTTGGGCGATCCCTTCGCCTTTTCTGATCTGACGCGCCAGATGCTGCGGTTTGGCACCTCTGTCATGATCGCCACCAGCATTGTCTCGGCGACCTCGTTCATGGCCGGCGCGGCCCTGGGCTACGCGCTGGGCGTCATTCACGGTCAGCGTGGCGATGACGTCTAGCGGCGCAGACGGCTCTATGACCGCGCCCGGTGACCGGACGTTGACGGGCGGGTGCTTGTGCGGCGCTGTGCGGTTTGAGGCGGTGGCGCTGGGCGCGCGTGTGTTTGATGTGTGCCATTGCGCCATGTGTCGACGCTGGGCGGGCGGGCCCTGGTTCGGTGTGGAAACCGCGAGTGTTCGGTTCGCGGATGAAACGGTGCTGCTTAAATACCGGTCGTCCGACTGGGCGGAGCGCTGGTCCTGTGCGCGGTGCGGCGGCGCGCTGGCCTATGTGCTGGTGGACGATGGGCAAATTGCGGTGAGCCTCGGCGCGCTGGACGATGCGACCGGCTTCACCTTCGAAAAGGAAATCTTTGTGGACGAGCAGCCGCCCGTCTACCAATTCGCCGGCGATGCGCCGCGCCTGACCGGGCCGGAGGTGATCGCCGCTTATCTGGCCGCGAAACAAGCGTCCGCTGACGACGCGCAAGGAAAGTCCGATGGCTGAGACTGAAGTCCGCAATTTCACGATCAATTTCGGGCCCCAGCACCCCGCCGCGCATGGCGTGCTGCGTTTGGTGTTGGAGCTGGATGGCGAGATTGTCGAGCGGGTCGATCCCCATATCGGCCTGCTCCATCGCGGCACGGAAAAGCTGTTGGAGCACAAGACCTTCCTGCAGGGCACGGGCTATTTCGACCGCCTGGATTATGTCGCGCCGATGAATCAGGAGCACGCCTACTGCATGGCCATTGAAAAATTGGCCGATGTGGAGGTGCCCCGTCGCGGCCAGTTCATCCGCGTGCTTTACAGTGAAATCGGCCGCATTCTCAGCCATTTGCTCAATATCACCACGCAAGCGTTGGACGTTGGCGCGCTCACCCCGCCGCTGTGGGGCTTTGAAGAGCGCGAGAAGCTGATGACCTTTTACGAGCGGGCGTCCGGCGCGCGCCTGCACGCGCATTATTTCCGGCCGGGCGGCGTCCACCAGGATCTGCCGCCGGATCTGATTGAAGACATTCGGCTATGGTGCGCCAGCTTCCCCAAAGTGCTGGACGATATCGAAACCCTCATCACCAACAACCGC
>CAZGCB010000178.1:0-2225 GCA_964524065.1 uncultured Caulobacterales bacterium
CGGCCGAGCCAGGTGGGCGCGCCGTCCTTGCCCACCAGGGTGCGCAGCACCCCGCCAAACACCATGATGAACACCAGCCAGACCGACGTGATGTATGTCGTAATGGACGCGACAATCAGCAGCCAAGTGCGCGCCCAGAGATCGTTGAAGCCCGCGTCTGGATTGGTGAGTTGGGGAATGAGGCCTTCGTAAAAGCCCATGAAGGACGGCCAGGTGAAGCCGCTGGTTTCTACCGCCAGCTCGCGGCCGGTAGCGGCCCCTTGCTCCGCTAAGCGCTCTTCCGCGCCGCCGCCAAACACATGGCCCAGCCACTGGCCGCTAGCGTTCACCACGTAAAGCACCACGAGAAGGATCGCCATGGTGGCGACAAAGTCCACGACCACCACGAGCGGGGCTGTCCAGGGACGACGCTCCAAGAAGCGAATGAACAGTCGCGTTTGGAACAGGCTGAGATAATCGGCGAGAATGTTCGCGATCAGAAAGGTGATGATCAAATTACGCAGAAAGCTGCCCCATTCGGCGCGAAACGCCGCCTGGAACGGGTCGATGAACACCCACGCGAAACCGAAAATCACGCCGAACGCCAGGGTCGAGGCGAAGGCGGAGCGGAGGAAACACTGCCAGCTCAAATGCCGATGGAAAAACACCGCCTTGAACATGTCGTGGAACGCTTCGGCCACATTGATGCGCAGCCCGTCCTTCACCGGCATCAGCCAACGCTTGGCCAGGGCGTGAAACGCCGGCGGCATCTCCCGATCCGCGGTCTGGAACAGCACGAAAATCACCGCGGCGATCAGGATCGCGCCGCCAATAATGCCCAGGTGAAACTGGCTGGCGATGATCAGCCCGACGACGGACAGCACCGTCGCGATGATGGTCAGCCATGGGATCCCGCTTTGGGGCGTGGCGTGCAGCGGTTTCGGCTCGGGTTTTGGCTTGGAGGCGGGAGATGGCGGCCGCGCCGCAGGCGGCGGTGAAGCGAAAGCATTGTCTGCTGCGAGGGGCGGCGCCGCTTTTGTCTCTTCCGGTTCCCGCGTTGCTGGAGATCCGCGTTCGGCGTCCTCGGCCTCCTGGCGCCCCACCGCCTCCATAATGCCCTTGAGCATGATGGTCAGGCGCTGCCAGCACTCGGCGGATTTATCGCCATCCCAGCCGATGAAATCGGCGGTCTGGACCGTATTGAAAAAAAGCGGCGGGCCAGCGTCGTCCAGTTGCAGCGGGATCAGTTTCCGCTGCTTGTAGGCGGCATGGGCCTCCGCGCGCACCCATTGGCTGCGGCGAGACTTGGAGGTCCAGGCCACGATAACGGCCTTCGCGGCGTTGAGCTGATCTTCGATGACCAGCTCCCAATCTTCGCCTTCTCGGATATTGGGGTCCCAAAAGACGTTGAAGCCTTCGCCTTGAAGCGCCTGAACCAATGTCGTGATGAGCGCTTTGTCGTCACGCGCGTAGGACACAAACGCTTCGTGATCGCGCGTCTCGGAAACAAAACTGTCAGCCACTCCCGCCCCCGCAGCTCAACCGTCTTCGGTTGTAGTTGTGACTGTGTGCGTGCGGCGCGGCAAGACCGCTTGCGCAATGACGGCAGTGGGGTGCATAGCGGCCGAATGCTGTGGGCGTGCGTAATTCCGGATTGGGTCGAACTTTGCCGGTCACTACGCGATTCCAAAGCAGACATGGAGCTATGGCCGCTTGTTCGACTTGGCTATCTCGCAAATCGGCCAACTATGGACTCTGGACCGTCTACCGACAACCGTCGGATTCATGGCCAGCTTCCGCCGTTCATAGTGCTTCTTCTAGCGGGCCGGTTGTTATCCTCAAGCGCCGTTTGCAGCCTGAGAATTTAATCGCGCTTGATCCCAGAAGCAGACATGCGCGTCGACTACAATGCGTATCCCTCGTGATCGGCCACTGTAACGGCCTAGTCCGCGACCGCGAGCGACCGCGCGTAGTCCACGAGATCAACTCCGCGAGGAGCGTGGCGGTCAGAGACGCGGCGAACCTCTATCAGGCCCGCGGTATTCATCCCCTCGCGCCATTTCCGACGGGTCCAGTAGTCGCCGCGCATCACAGCAGGCTCGCCCAGCTCAATTCGAAGCGTTGCGGCACCTAGGTGAGAGCCCTCATCAGTTGCGGCTGGCTCCGGCGTGTCCTGTCGATACACATAGTGAAGCTCGAATGCGCCACTACTAGAATCCTTGTCGGCCCTGGAAGAGAGTGTCTTC
>CAZGCB010000179.1:0-2134 GCA_964524065.1 uncultured Caulobacterales bacterium
AAAAGTCAAGAAAGTCCACCACAGCGCCATACAGCGCACGGTCAATCACATTGCCAAGGGCCCCACCTATAATGAACCCGAGGCCGATGGCGGTGAACAACCGGCCGGTTCGCCATAACCACACGGCCATGGCGACGGACAACCCCACCGCCACCGCGATCAACGCCAGCACCATCAGTCCGGAATCCGACGCCAACAGGCCAAAGCTGACCCCCCGGTTCCAATGCATGGTGAGGTCGAAAATCCCCGACACCTCAATCGCGCCGCACCAACGATTGTTCGCCAAGCAATCCAGAGCGCGCAAGGCGGGCGTTTGCAGCACCCACCATTTGGTCAGCTGATCGAGGGCGATGACCGCCACGGCAATGGCCGCACCCAACGCAACCAATCGCGGCGCGGCCGGCGACGCGCCGAGCCCGCCCCCTTGGCCCGTAGCAGCGTGTTCACTCATCGACGCCATCCCTTGGCATGTCTGCGCCCCCTCCCAAACTCCACAGCGTCATGCGGATGGTCCGCCGTGCGCCGCATCCCAGGCGGCCACCGCTTCCGCGTCACGCGCGCTCAAATCCGGATAGCGTGGATCTTGGCCCACATCCGGCACGATGCGCCAGGACCGGGCGCAGCGCCGCCCCTCGGCCTTGGCGGGAACCACCGCGACACCGGCCACATCCTCCAGCATGAAAGCCTTGGCAGGCGCCGCCTCAGCGCTGAGCGTCGCTTGGCTGGTGATGGCGACCTCAGCCAGGAACGCGTCCGTCGACAAGTCCGCGGCCTTGGCCTCAGTCTCAAAGGCGGCGCGATCGGCGGCGTCAGCCACATGCACCAAAGGCGCCGCCTCCAGAGAGGAGCCGATGCGCTTCTCGCGTCGCTCGATCTCCAGCGCCCCGGTCACCACGCGCCGCACGCTGCGGATGCGCTCCCAGCGCGCGGCCAGCGCGTCATCGCGCCAACGCTCCGGCGTGTCGGGGAAGGTGCGCAAATGCACGCTGTCATCGTCAGACGGGAAGCGTGCGAGCCAGGCCTCCTCCATGGTGAAGGTCAAGATCGGGGCGAGCCAAGCCGTCAGCCGCTCAAAAGCCGCGTCCATCACGGTGCGCGCGGCGCGCCGACGCGGGGCGTCCAGCACGTCGCAATAGAGGCTGTCCTTGCGCATATCGAGATAGAAGGCGGACAAATCCGAGGCGCAAAAATCGATCACCGCGCGCAAAGCGTCTTTGAAGTCATAGCGCTCATAGGCGTCGCGCACCTGGGCGTCGAGCAGCGCCATCTGGTGCAGCATGAACCGCTCCAGGCCCGGCATGGCGGCGGGCTCCACCCGATCCTCGGGGCTGAAACCGTCGAGCGCGCCGAGCAAATAGCGGATCGTGTTGCGGATCTTGCGATAGGCGTCGACCGTGGTTTGCAGGATGGTCGAGCCCATGCGCTGATCATGCTGATAGTCCACCGACGCGGTCCAGAGCCGCAGGATATCCGCGCCATATTGGGCGGCCACCTCTTGCGGCGCGACAACATTGCCCAAGCTTTTGGACATTTTGCGCCCCTCTTCATCGAGGGTGAAGCCATGGGTCACCACGGCGTCATAGGGCGCGCGCCCGCGCGTGCCGCAGCTTTCCAGCAAGGACGACTGGAACCAGCCGCGATGCTGGTCGGAGCCTTCCAGATACACATCGGCCGGCCAGCTTTGATCTTCCCGCGCCTTCAGCGTGAAGGCGTGGGTGGAGCCGGAATCAAACCAGACATCGAGGATGTCGGTGATTTTCTCGTAATGGCGGGCGCTGTCCCCCTCGGGCAGTTGGCCGCGCAAGAATTGCGCTTTCGGCGTTGACCACCACGCGTCCGCGCCATTCTTCGCCACAGCGCGGACAATGCGCTCAGCAACCACCGGGTCATAGGGCAACAGCGCGCCGGTGTGCTTGTGATAAAACCAGCTCAGCGGCACGCCCCAGGCCCGCTGGCGGGAGATCAGCCAGTCCGGGCGATCGGCCACCATGGTGCGGATGCGATTGTGCGCCGCCTCGGTTCCCCAATCGGTGGCGTCAATGGCGGTGAGCGCGCGCTGGCGCAGCGTCCGGCCTTTGTCTTTTTTGCCGTCCGTCGGCAGATCAAACGCCTTGTCCATGGCGATGAACCATTG
>CAZGCB010000180.1:0-2080 GCA_964524065.1 uncultured Caulobacterales bacterium
TGGCCGATAGCATTGGATCAGAGCACCTCTGATCGGCTCGAAAGCGGTCATTGAGCGAATGTCCCTTATGGTTGCGGGCAATTCCGGCAAGGTTCGACCCAGTCCCGTCATTGGCCTCCAAAGGCGAGCCGTCCGTTCCAGCCCAACAAGCCGACGTGCATTTCCGGTTGCCGTTGCCGCATTGCTCGCCTTTCATGGCGGCGTCGATATGCGGGGGCGACAATGGCGACTGAAACGAGCGAGACAGACTACTTCATCTCACGGGCCGGCGCCGATCGTGAGTTCGCGCAGTGGCTCGGGCGTTTGATCGCGGCGCAAGGCAAGAGCTACGTGCTGCAAGACGACCACTTCGGTCATCAGAATTTCTTGAGCGCCATGCATGATGGCCTGAAGATCGGCGGACGCGTGATTGCGATCCTGTCGCCGGACTACCTGGCGAGCCAGCACTGCATGGCGGAGGCTCTCGCGGCTCTGGGCGACGACACGCTCAACAAGCAACAGCGTCTAATCCCACTGCGCTACGCGCCCTGTACGCCTGATGGTCTGCTCCGAAGCATCGCCTACACGGATCTGGTCGCCATCCGGGAGTTGAACGACGCCGAAGCTTTGGCGCGCGCTGTCGCCCGCGCGCTGGGCTTTGCAGAGCCGCGCTTTGCGGATCTGCCGCCGCCGCCTTTGGGGGTGCTGCTCAAGAAAACCCAGATCATGCACCCGGATTTGCGCGAGCCGCCGTCCCATTTGGCGCCGCGTGACGAACTCCTGAGCCGCATCAGCGCGGCCTTGTCGCCCGAGGCTGACAGCGCCTCAGTGGCCTTGACCAATTCGCGACAGGCCGTCGGGGCCATGACCGGCATGGGCGGTGTGGGCAAGACCATGCTGGCGCGGACTTACGCCTGGGCGCGGCGCGGCGACTATGAAGGTGTTTGGTGGGTCCCGTCGGAGACCAATGACGCCTTGCTGCAGAGCCTCGCGAGCTTGGGCGCGCGTTTGGAGCCTGCGCTGGCCCAAGAGCAGGACCTGGAGAAGGCCGCCCTGCGCACCCTGGAGATCATTGAAAACAGTGATTTCACCAAGCCGTGGCTGCTCATCTACGACAATGTTGAAAAACCGGCTGACATTGAACGCCTCACGCCACGCGCGGGCGCCCATGTACTGATCACCACGCGCTGGGCGGATTGGACTGACGCTGGCGTCGACGCGGCGCCGATCGATGTCGGTGTGTTGGCCCCGGAACAAGCGGTCACGTTTTTATGCGAACGGGCGCAGCGGTCTGATAAAGACGGAGCCGCGCGGCTGGCGGATTATCTCGGGCATTTGCCGCTCGCGCTCGACCATGCCGGCTCGTTCTTGCGCGGGCGGCGGCAGGTCGATTTTGACGGCTATCGCGATCAAGTCATTGAGTATTTGAAGAAGAAGCCGCGCAGCGGACGCAGCGCCGGCGAGTATCAGGACAATGTGTACGCCACATTCTCCCTCGCCTTGGAGCGGGTGATCGCCGGCGACGAGGCGGCGGAAGTCGCGCCTTGCCCTGAGGCTGAGTTCGTTTTGACCATCGCGGCTTATGTGGCGCCCGACGCCATTCCACAGCGCCTGTTCGACGCTGAGGGCAAGAATATCGGCGTGCAGGATGCCATTGCAGCGTTGGCGGAAGTGTCGCTGTTACGCCTTGGCGAAACCGCTTCGGCTGCGCCGGCTGCCAGCGTCCACCGAATCGTCCAGCTCATCATGCGCGATCGGCTGGAGACCGCTGGGCAAGCTAAAGATAAGGCGAACGCAGTCCTGCGCCTGGTGCAAACGGCCTTCCCACTTCGTGGCTTTGACTTCGCCAATTGGTCCACGTGTGAAGATCTCGAAACGCATGCGCTCGCTCTGATTGACCATCGACAAGACCACTCCCTCGACGATCGCACCCAAGCACGTCTCGCCGTCGCATTGGCGCAGTATCTTGTGGCGCGAGGGCGTTATCAGGGGGCCGAGGATCTGTATAAACTCGGCCTCGCGCGCCATACCACCGCTGGCGGCGATGAGCATCCAGACACGGCCACGAGCCTTTATAGCCTCGCGCAGCTCTATGTGAACC
>CAZGCB010000181.1:0-2042 GCA_964524065.1 uncultured Caulobacterales bacterium
AAGTGCATCTCGATCTTGATGACGCCGTCGCCCTGGCAGTTTTCGCAGCGTCCACCTTTGACATTGAAGGAGAAGCGGCCGGGCTTGTAGCCGCGGGTTTTCGCTTCCGGCAGGCCGGCGAACCAATCGCGGATGGGCGTGAAGGCGCCGGTATAGGTCGCGGGGTTGGAGCGCGGCGTGCGGCCGATGGGCGATTGGTCGATATCGATGACTTTGTCGAGATGCTCCAGCCCCTCAATCACATCATGGGCGGCGGGCGCAGCGCTGGCGCCGTTCAGCTTGCGGGCCGCGGCTTTGTACAGCGTCTCAATGGTGAGGGTGGATTTGCCGCCGCCGCTGACGCCGGTGACGCAGACAAACACGCCAAGGGGAAAGGCCGCCTCCACATCCTGCAAATTGTTGCCGCGTGCGCCGCGCACCACCAGCTGGCGAGCCGGGTCAACGGGACGGCGCTGGGCGGGAACGGCCACTTCCTGGCGACCGCAGAGATAGGCGCCGGTGACGCTGTCCTTGGCGGCCTCAATATCCTTCGGCCCGCCCTGGGCGATCACGCGCCCGCCATGCACGCCGGCTGCGGGGCCCATATCCACCACATGATCGGCGGTGAGGATGGCCTCCTCATCATGTTCCACTACGAGAACGGTGTTGCCGAGATCGCGCAGATTCCGCAGCGTCTCCAGCAGCCTGGCATTGTCCCGCTGATGCAGCCCGATGCTGGGCTCGTCCAACACATAGAGCACGCCGGTGAGGCCGGAGCCGATTTGGCTCGCCAAGCGGATGCGCTGGCTCTCCCCGCCCGACAGCGTGCCGGAGGCGCGGTTCAGCGTGAGGTAGTCCAGACCGACATCATTGAGGAATTTCAGCCGATCGCGGATTTCCTTGAGGATGCGCGTGGCGATTTCCCGGTCCTTGGGCGAGAGCGCGCTTTCCAGCTCCGCAAACCAGGTATTGGCGTCGCGAATGGACAATTGGCTGGCTTGGGCGATGTCCAGGCCATGCACTTTGACGGACAGAGCCTCGGGCTTGAGCCGTTTGCCGCCGCAAGCCGAGCAGGGCACGGAGGCTTGGTATTTCGCCAGTTCCTCGCGCACCCATTGGCTGTCGGTTTCGCGCCAGCGCCGTTCCATATTCGGGATGACGCCCTCAAACGGCTTCTTGGTTTTGTAGCTGCGCACCCCGTCATCATAGGTGAAGGCCACCTCTTCGCTGTCGGTGCCTTGCAAGATCACCTGCTGCGCCCGTTTGGGCAGCCGCCGCCAGGCTGTGGTGAGCTTGAAGTCGAAATGCTTGGCGAGAGCCTGGAGCGTTTGGGTTTGGAAGGGCGAGGCGGATTTCGCCCAGGGCGCCACAGCTCCATTGTTGAGGCTGAGGCTTTTGTCTGGAACCACCAAATCCGCGTCGAACTCCAACTCCTCGCCCAGCCCGTCGCAGGTGGGGCAGGCGCCTTGCGGGCTGTTGAAGGAAAACAGCCGCGGCTCGATTTCCGGCAGCGTGAAGCCCGACACCGGACAGGCGAAACGCTGAGAGAAGGTGATGCGATCGCCGGTGGCGAAGATGTCTTCGCCCGTCTCCACCACATCGGCGAATTCCACCATGGCGAGGCCGTCCGCCAGCCCGAGGGCCGTCTCCAGGCTGTCGGCGAGGCGGGTCTCCAGGCCCTCGCGCACCACAATGCGGTCCACCACCACGTCGATGTCGTGCTTGCGTTTTTTGTCGAGGCTCGGGGCGTCCTCCAGCTCCACAAACTCGCCGTCGATTTTGGCGCGCTGGAAGCCTTGGCGCAGCAAATCCGCCATTTCCTTGCGGTACTCGCCCTTGCGGCCGCGCACGATGGGCGCCAGCAGATACAGCCGCGCCCCCTCCGGCAGCGCCATCACGCGGTCCACCATTTGGCTGACCGACTGGCTCTCAATCGGCAGGCCGGTGGCCGGCGAGTACGGCACGCCCACCCGCGCCCAGAGCAAGCGCATATAGTCGTAAATCTCCGTCACCGTGGCGACGGTGGAGCGTGGATTTTTGGAGGTTGTCTTTTGCTCGATGGA
>CAZGCB010000182.1:0-2036 GCA_964524065.1 uncultured Caulobacterales bacterium
ATGAGGACATTGGCTCTGGCTCGCTCACGGCGCTGCCGGTCATCGAGACCCAGGCTATAGACGTCTCCGCCTATATCCCGACCAATGTGATTTCGATCACCGACGGTCAGATCTTCCTGGAGACCGACCTGTTCTACCAGGGCATCCGGCCGGCGGTGAATGTCGGCATCTCGGTGTCGCGGGTGGGCTCGGCCGCGCAAATCAAGGCGATGAAGCAGGTCGCCGGTAAGATGAAGGGCGAACTGGCGCAATATCGTGAGATGGCCGCCTTCGCCAAGTTCGGCTCTGACCTCGACGCCGCCACGCAGCAATTGCTCAATCGTGGCGACCGGCTGACGGAGCTGTTGAAGCAGCCGCAATTCTCGCCCCTGCGCACCGAAGAGCAGGTGGCGGTGATTTACGCCGGCACGCGCGGTTATCTCGACAATATCCCGACCGGTGATGTGCGCCGCTTTGAAGAAGGTCTTTTGAACGTCCTCAACGGACCGAAGAAGGCCGTGCTCGACGCCATCTGGTCGGCGAAGAAGCTCACCGAAGACATTGAGGCCGACCTCAAAGCTGTCATCGAAGACTTCGTGAAGGACTTCAGCTAGGCCCAGACATGTCGCCCTTAGGGGCGAGGGCGCGGTGCAGTCGCCGCGCCCATAAGTGAGGAGAGGGCGCGTGCCCAACCTTAAGGATCTGAAAACCCGGATCGGCAGCGTCAAGTCGACGCAAAAGATCACCAAGGCGATGCAGCTGGTGGCCGCCGCCAAGCTCAAGCGCGCGCAGGAACAGGCTGAGGCCGGCCGCCCCTACGCCACGCGCATGGCGTCTGTAGTGGCGAACCTTTCCGCCGCCGTGAAGGACAGCCCCGCCGCGCCGCCCATGCTGATTGGCTCAGGCAAAGACGAGACGCATCTGCTGATCGTCGCCACGGCCGATCGCGGCCTGTGCGGCGGCTTTAACGCCTCCATCGTGCGCCTGGCGCGCGAGCGGATTGTGGAGCTGGAGCGGGCCGGCAAAACCGTCAAGCTGCTGCTTGTCGGCATAAAGGGCGCCGATCAGCTCAAGCGCCTGCATGGCGAGAAAATCATCGACACCATCTCTTTGCGCGACGTGAAAAAGCTGGACTCCAGCCACGCCGCCGCCGTGTCGGAGCATGCCGCGCGCCTGTTTGAGTCGGGCGAGGTGGATGTGGTCACCATCATCTTCTCGCGCTTCAAGAATGTGCTGACGCAAGTGCCCACCGTGCAGACGCTGATCCCCGCCGCGGATTCCGTGGAGGAGGACGCCGCCGGCCCCGATCTCAAAGGCGCGCTCTATGAATATGAGCCGGACGAGGAAGCCATCCTCGCCGAGCTGCTGCCGCGCAATCTGACCACGCAAGTCTATAGCGCGCTCTTGGAAAACGCCGCGGGCGAGCAGGGCGCGCGCATGTCCGCCATGGACAACGCGACCCGCAATGCCGGCGACATGATCGACGATCTATCGCTGCAATATAACCGCGCGCGCCAGGCCAACATCACCACCGAACTCATCGAAATCATCGCCGGCGCCGAGGCGCTGTAACCATCACACACGGGCGGCCCGCTAGGCCGAGACAAGCACGCGAGAACCGAATATGAGCACGAACATCAAAGGACGGATCGCCCAAGTCATCGGCGCTGTGGTCGATGTGGAGTTCGACGATTATCTGCCGGACATTCTCAACGCTCTCGAGACGAAGAATGGCGACATTCGCCTCGTGCTCGAAGTGGCGCAACACCTTGGTGAAAACACCGTGCGCACCATCGCCATGGACTCCACCGAAGGGCTGGTGCGCGGCGCGGACGTGACCGACACGGGCGGCCCGATCACCGTGCCGGTCGGCCCGGCGACGCTCGGCCGCATCATGGATGTGGTGGGCCAGCCCATTGATGAGCGCGGCCCGGTCGAAACCGATCTGCGCGCGCCCATTCACCGCCCGGCCCCGGAATTCGTGGAGCAGTCCACCGAGTCGGAAATCCTCGTCACCGGCATCAAGGTCATCGATTTGCTCTGCCCCTATGCGCGCG
>CAZGCB010000183.1:0-1933 GCA_964524065.1 uncultured Caulobacterales bacterium
GGGCCCTGGGGCCGGCGATGGCGGCCCCGGACGTGTAGGCGCTCGATGCGCCTGAGAGGTCGCCGCGGAGCACCCGCAGATCCCCAATCTGGTTCCAGTTCCAGATGCTGTGAAAGGCGGCGTCGCCCTCGGCAGGCGCGTGCTCGGCGACCGCGACCGCGTGGGACAGCAGCGCATCGTGACGCCGATCCGCTTCGACGCTGCCGCTTTCGTGATCGTACGCTTGTTGAGCCAACCGCACCGCGCTGGCCGCCGTTTGCTCAAACGCGTCTGCATCGCGCAACCGCCCGCGCATCACCTCCTGCACCAGGCGGTGGACGGAGACCGCCGGCGTCCCGTCCGCCAGATTGTCCAAGGTCACCAATGACACCGCACTCAACGCCGCCAAGGCGTCGCCGCGGGCGAGGTCATCCAGGACATCGCCAGGGATCAGCCAGAGCGGGATCAGATCCGGCCCGAAGAGCGAGACAAGCCCCATGAGGGTCTCAGCTTCGGCGCACTCGGCTTTGGCTTGCTCAATGGCCAAACTGAATGTGGCGAACACCGGGGTGGGATAGGCTGCACCTTTCGGCGCGCGCTTGATCAGCTCCGGCAGATGCTCGACATACTGATCGAAAGACCAATTGCGGCCCCAGCAATACGACCGCGCATGGGCCAGCGCCAGCGGGAGCCGGTCCAGCGCATCCGCCAGCCGGCCGGCCGCGTCGTGCGCCGTCTCCCTGTTGCGCGCCTGCTTGAGCAAGAACTCGATCGCCGCCTCGCGGCTGAACACGTCCACGGGCAGCTCTTCGGCCTCGCCATGCCAGTCCGTCACGCGGGTCGTGATGAGGACATGGGCGTTGTCGCCCGGCGTCAGCTGGCGGATGAGGCCCGGGTCGGCGGCGTTGTCATAGATGAGCAGCCACGGCTTGCCGCTCTGCATGGCGGTGATGTGATCGAGCGTCACCTGCGCCGCCTTGTCCGGCTCCAGAGCGTTGAGGCCAGGGATGAACCGCGCGCCCAACTCAGCCAGGTCGGAGACCAGCGTCTCCTGTGTTTCCGCGCGCACCCACCAAACGCCCTGGTAGCGCTCGCGATGGCGCCAAGCGTATTCCTTGGCCAGCACCGTCTTGCCGACCCCGCCCATGCCTTGCAACGTCAAGCGGATATCGCCGGCGTTGCGCAACGCGACGGCGTGGCGGCCTTGCTGCAGCTTCACATCCAGGTCGGTGAGAAGCTCCTCGCGGCCAGTAAACCCCTTCACCGGAGCGATTTCGGGATGGCGGATCTGCTGGCCGGCGCGGCGATAGCCCTGCCAAAACGCGATGCTCTGCGGGCGAGTTTCCACGCCGATGGCCGCGCGCACGACCTTCGTCAGGGCCTCATGGTCATTCAACAGCGGGACGAGATCGGTGTAGGCGAGGGTCTGGAGATGCCCGGTCGGCTCGATGTCGGCGATGCGCAGAACGATCAGGCGTTCGCGCCGATTGAGCAGATCGCCGGCCAAAGCGTTGATATATTCAGACCGGCAATTGTCGCTTTTCTGATAGTTCTCCCCCAGGAGCGCGATCGTCCTTAGACCCGCCTCATAGGCTTCCTCCATGCGAGCCGGAAAACTCGCGTGGCCAAAGTCAGCGCCTTGGTGGAACGGGACTTTGCCAGCGTCGCGAATGATCTGGGCGATACGATCCGCCATGGGGGCGTCGGCCCCGCCGCGCGAAATGAAGAAATCCGCGTCTGCAGCGTCGGCCATTGCCCAGCCCCCTAAACCCGTCATGGCTTTCAAGACGAGCAAAGCTGTGCTGGCAACCGCAAATGGCGTCGCCTCTCAGAAGCGGAGGCGACGTCGCTGAGACGCAACGCTACTTCTCATTCGGGTCGCGTCCTGCCGGTGAGAGGCGGAATCCATTGCAGACATTGGCCAAATGGCCGCTTTGAACGCTGCGGCGCTTCC
>CAZGCB010000184.1:0-1876 GCA_964524065.1 uncultured Caulobacterales bacterium
ATAATCGTAAATCTCGGTGACCGTGGCGACGGTGGAGCGAGGGATTTTGATGGTTGTTTTTTGTTCAATCGAAATCGCCGGCGACAGGCACTCTATGGAATCCACATCGGGCTTTTGCATGAGTTGCAAAAACTGGCGCGCATAGGCCGAGAGACTTTCGACATAGCGCCGTTGTCCCTCAGCATAAATGGTGTCAAACGCCAGCGACGACTTGCCGGAGCCTGACAGGCCCGTCACCACGATGAGCTGATCGCGCGGAATGTCCACATCCACATTGCGCAAGTTATGGGCGCGCGCACCGCGCACGCGGATGAATTTTTGCGCATCGCTCATGGGTGCTCCCTCGCTGCCGGCTGTCTACACTAGGGCGCCGGCGCGCGACGTCACCCTGGCGTGCACGGCCGTCGCCGCTCTGATGCGTGATTTCCACAGTGACCGCCTCATTGTGTCCGCTTCTCCACAACCATGACTAAGGCGGATCCGCCGCCGGCGACGGACTCCGATAGGATGAACCGTCGCGCGCGTCGCTTGACGGCGCGAACTTAATATGAACATGATGCGTACATCACGGCAGCATGAACGCTGAGTACTGAGGAGCGAATGATGGCGGGTTCAGTGAACAAAGTGATTTTGGTGGGCAATCTGGGGCGCGATCCAGAGGTTCGGCGGCTGAACTCTGGCGATCCGGTGGTGAATCTGCGCATCGCCACGTCGGAGACTTGGCGCGACAAGGCCTCTGGCGAAAAACGCGACCGCACCGAATGGCACAGCGTGGTGATTTTCAATGAGAACCTTGCGCGTGTGGCGGAGAATTATCTGCGCAAAGGCACGCGGGTCTATGTTGAGGGCCAGCTGCAAACCCGCAAATGGCAAGATCGCGACGGGCAGGACCGCTACACGACCGAGATTGTGCTGCAGCGTTATCGCGGTGAGCTTCAAATCCTCTCCGCCAAAGGCGAAGATGGCGGTGGTTACGCCGCCATGAGCGATGATCGCGGCGAGGCCGGCGGCTATGGTGGCGGGTTCAATCAAAACACCGGCGGACAAGGTTCCGGTGGACGTGAGTCCGGCGGGGCGCGCGAAAGCTTCGAGCTGGATGATGAGATCCCGTTCTAGGCGGGGCTGTGGAGCGGCTGACGGAGTGTCACGTCAGCCGCGCTACGCTTTAGAGTTCTCAAGCGGAAGAATTCTTAGGCGGACATGGAGCTATCGACTTCGCGCGCTTGGCTATGATGAACAAAGGCGCGGATGTTGGCCACCGCGCTGGTGTTCAGCCCGAGAGAAGCGCGCACGCTGGAAAGCGGCCAGCTGGCGCGTCCGCTTTCCGCCTTAAAACGCAGCAAGGGCAGCGACCCTTCGAAGACTTCTTCGATGTCGGCGATGGGGGCGCTACGTTTGCGCTCCCACAGCCCTAGACGACGTTGAGTCCACACAACACGGCCCTCATCGCGGTCAAGAGTCACCCGGGTGAAACCGCCTAGGCTAAACGCCAAGAGAACCGGCCACAGGGGAAACAACCAATCCGGGCCCGGTTGCTCTATGCTGATGGCGGGCAAAAATAGCGTGCCGATCAAAGAGATGATCGCCACGAACACCCAAGGGTGATCCTCCACGACCAAGGTGTCCAAATCTGCGCGTCGGGTGCGCATGCACTCAACTCCCTGCATACCGTCCTCACCCTGTCATATTTGAGTGCGGACGCTGGGGGCAAGATATCAGGCGCGTGTGCGCGTGTCGCCCCATCGCCCTTTTGGCCGGCGCATGGTAACAGGAGGCGACGGTCAGGCGGTCGGGTGATCGCTCCCGCAACGCTCGAAAGGGCGCGGGGGAGGAAAGTCCGGGCTCCACACAGACACGGCGCCGGGTAACGCCCGGC
>CAZGCB010000185.1:0-1813 GCA_964524065.1 uncultured Caulobacterales bacterium
TAGATGTAGCAGGCGTGCGCGCGCATGGCGAAGCTGGCCACCAAGCAGCCCTCGATGAGCAAATGCGGATCATGGCGCATCATGTCGCGGTCTTTGCAGGTGCCCGGCTCGGACTCATCCGCATTCACGACGAGATAATGCGGGCGATCCTTCACCTCCTTGGGCATGAACGACCATTTCAGGCCCGTCGGGAAGCCGGCCCCGCCGCGCCCGCGCAGGCCGGAGGCTTTGATCTGGTCGATGATCCAGTCCACGCCCTGATCAAGCATGTCCTTGGTGCCATTCCAGGCGCCGCGCTTTTTCGCCGCCTCCAAACGCCAGTCCTGCCGGCCATAGAGGTTGGTGAAGATGCGGTCTTTATCGTCCAGCAACATGGCTCAACTCTCTTTCGGCGCAGCGGCGGCGTCAGCCTCTGGATCCGGCAGATTGGGCAGGGTGAGCGCCGCGGCGCGCGAACCGTCATAGAGGCTCGGATCGCTCAGCGTTTTGCCCCCGCCCTGCGGCGCAGAAGTGTCGCGATCCACGCCCTGCGGCCCCGCTTCAAGGGGTCGGCCGGCGGCCAGATCATCCAAGAGTTTCTCAAAACTCTCCGGCGTCAGATCTTCATAATAATGGTCGCCATGGCGGTTGGAGATTTGCACCATGGGCGCATTCACGCACGCGCCCAGGCACTCCACCTCCAGCCAGGACAGCCTGCCATCGGCGCTGGGCGTGTTGGGCTTGGCGTTGATGCGCTTTTTGCACACCGCCGTTAGCTCCTGCGCGCCGCGCAGCATGCAGGGCGTGGTGCCGCACACCTGGATGAAATGCTCCCCCTGCGGCGCGAGATTGAACATCGTGTAGAAAGTCGCGACCTCATAAGCGCGCATATAAGGCATATCGAGCAGCTCGGCCGTGGCGCGGATCGCCGGCTCCGGCAGCCAACCGCCGGCTTGCTTTTGCGCCAGCCAGAGCACCGGAATAATGGCCGAGCGCTGGCGTCCCTGCGGATATTTATTGATCCACTCTTGCGCCTTCTCCAGCGTCTGACCGGTGAAGACAAAGGCGGCGGGCTGATCTTGGGCAAGACGGCGCACAGACATCAGATACTCCCGGGAGCGCTCCTGGAAACGGGACGCCGCGCGGGACACTGGCGGCGATAGGTCGGCACCCTAGCGATAGAGGCCGAAGGTTAAAAGCCATTCAGCGCCTTCACATCGCGGAAGCAGTGAAAGCACAACTCACGTTTATCGACATAGGCCAAAACCTCGTCGGTCCAGCGGTGGCCTGCTGCGACATAACGCGCCTCGCACGCTTCGCACCAGGCCTCAGGCTCTTCGCCCTCTTCATCGGTGTAGAAAAAGCCGCGTGGAACGCGGTCCGCCAGCGTCTGCGCGATGTGCTGACACACCCAGGTGCGTTTGGACCGGCCATGCGTGCCGCAAGTGATGAGGGTCATGGGGCCGACTTAAGTGCAAGACTGAGTGAATTTGAAAGATCATAGGCGCTGGATTCAACACAATGACCAACAGTCACGCCACACCATACCTCCAGCACGTACGGCGCCACTACCGATCGATTTCCCCGAACACAATGTCGAGGGAGCCGAGAATGGCGCTGACATCCGCCAGCATGTGGCCCTTATTGATGAAATCCATGGCCGCCAGATGCGGGAAGCCGGGCGCGCGGATCTTCACGCGATAGGGCTTGTTGGTCCCGTCCGTGATGAGATAGACGCCGAACTCGCCCTTGGGCGCCTCCACCGCGGCGTAGGTTTCGCCCGCCGGCACGTGGAAGCCCTCGGTGTAGAGCTTGAAGTGGTGGATCAGCGCTT
>CAZGCB010000186.1:0-1811 GCA_964524065.1 uncultured Caulobacterales bacterium
CATGCGGAGACCTTGGTCGTTTACGCCAAGACCGATCCGCAGGCCGGCTCGCGCGGCATTACGGCGTTTTTGATCGAGAAAGAGTTCGCCGGTTTCTCCACGGCGCAGAAACTGGACAAGCTGGGCATGCGCGGCTCCGACACCTGCGAGCTGGTGTTTGAGGACTGTGAGGTTCCCGAGGAGAACGTGCTCGGCGCCGTCAATCACGGCGTTGAGGTGCTGATGTCGGGCCTTGATTATGAGCGGGCGGTGTTGGCGGCGGGCTCGGTCGGGCTGATGCAGGCGGCCTTCGACACGGCGCTGGCCTATGTGCATGAGCGCGAGCAATTCGGCCGGCCCATCGGCGAATTCCAGCTGGTGCAAGGCAAAATCGCGGACATGTACACGACCATGAATGCGTGCCGGGCGTATGTATACGCCGTGGCGGGCGCCTGCGATCGCGGTGAAACCACGCGCGAAGACGCCGCTGGCTGCATCCTGTATGCGGCGGAGAAAGCCACGCAGGTTTGCCTCGACGCCATCCAGCTTCTCGGCGGCAATGGCTATGTCAATGAATATCCCACGGGCCGGTACCTGCGCGACGCCAAGCTGTATGAGATCGGCGCCGGCACCTCGGAAGTCCGCCGTATGCTGATCGGGCGGGAGTTGTTCGCCAAAACCGCGTGATGACCAGCCATCGCTTCAAACCGCTGGCGCGTGAGCCGGTCTATGTGAAGGTGTATCGCGCCATCGAGGCGGACATTCTCTCCGGCGCTTTGGCGGAAGGGGCGCTGTTGCCCACAGAAGGCGCCTTATGCACGCAGTTGGGGGTCACGCGTTCCAGCGTCCGGGAAGGCATTCGTTCGCTGGAGCAGGCGGGCTTGATCATGCGTGGACCGGCCAAGCGTTTGGTGGTGACCCGCCCGCGCACTGGCGATGTCGCCGCGGCGGCGAGCCGTGGCCTGGCGCTGGGCGGGGCCACCTTTGCGGAGGTGTGGCAGGCGCTGGCGACCTTCTACCCGCCGGCGGCGGCGCTGGCGGTGCGCATGTTAAGCCCGGCGCATGTGCAATCCCTGCACGAGGTGCACGGACGCCTGGCGGCTTTAGCGCCCGATGATGCCGATGGTGTGGTGCGAGAGGCCGTTGGTTTTTTTCAGGTGCTCGCCGCGGCGCTTGAGAACCGGGTGATGCTGGCGCTGCTGCAGTCGCTGAACATGATGATCGACGCCAGCTTGCGTTCCGTGATCCGCCAGACGCCCAACGCCAAACCGCGCATTATGGCGGCGCAGCAGGCGTTGCTTGGGGCCATTGAAGTGGGCGATGCCGAGGAGGCGCGGCGTTGGATGACCAAGCATATTGATGATTTGAGGCGCGGTTATGTGGTGGCGAGTGTCGCCATGGACGCCCCGGTGGTGGCCGCCCGCGTCCGTTGAGCAAGGCGCGCCGTTCGGGCGCCAGCAGCGGTCGGCCTGAGGGGCTGAGCGCGCGCCGACCCGCCTGCGCCTCGTGCGTGGTACGACGGAAGTCTAGTGGCGTGCCGGATCGGGAACGGTTCTTTGCGATTTTGCTGTCATCCCTGTTCTGATCGCAGAGCCGCGCCGTTGATCTGTGGTAACCGTTTCGTTACTTTCCCGCGCTCACGCTCTGGAGACGCAATGAACATGCAATTTCTGCAAATTTTGGCCCGGTTTTTCCCCATGACTGACCGGGACGTGCGGCTGTCGACGCCGCGACTCATGTTTTTTGGTCTCCGTCTTTGCCGATCGCAGCCTTTGCGCTGCCCATGGCGATTCTGCTGCCGCCGTTTTATGCCGATCAGATGGGACTAGGCT
>CAZGCB010000187.1:0-1668 GCA_964524065.1 uncultured Caulobacterales bacterium
TCGGCACAATGTTGGCCCGCGGGGATAATCTCCCAGTTCGCGCTCGACGCCGCACCGCCCGCCACGCCCTGCGGCAACGCAACCCCGACCGCCGCGATGGTGGCGCCTGTGAGGAGACCCAGCGCGGTGAAAGGATGGGTTTGCACGCCGAGCCACCGGCCAATGGTCGTCACACCGCCATCGCGGCTCAGCACCAGCCGCGCCAACGGACCGAGTAGCAACACCAGCCACAACCACACCGAGGTAATCATGGTGGTGAGTATGGAAAACACCGCAATCCATTGCGCCGGCAGCCAACGGGCGGTGTCCAATCCGTCGGGCAGAAAGCCGCTGACAGCGGGAATGGGAAGACCGAAAATCTCAAAAACAGTGATCGACGCTAAAACCACCAGCGCATAAATCGCGACGGTCAGTACTGCATCCAGCAGCGTGAGCAGCGGCAGCCAAAAGGGCGCCCGCGCCGCCCAGCGCAGGAAGAGGCGCGTCTGCCACAGCGACACATAATCGCCGACCATGTTGATGATCACGCTCAGCACGATGGTGTTGCGCAGCAGCAGGCTCCAATTGTCGTCCATGGCGCGCTGAAAATCTGGCAGGAACAGCCAGGAAAGCCCCGCCATCACGCCCAGCGCCAGGGTCGAGGCCGCCGCCGACCGCCACAGGCATCGCCATGACAGGTGCTTGCGATGGAACACCGCCTCGAACAGCTGGTTGAACGCCTCAGCGACGCTGATGCGCACTCCGCCCCGCACGGGCAGCAGCCAGCGCGTGGCCAACGCTTTCAGATGCGGCGGCAGATACGTATCCGCCGCCTGGAACAGCAGAAACATCGCCGCCGCCAAAGCAATCGCGCCGCCAAACACGCCCCAGTCGAGCGTCACAGCCAGGCCAAGACCGGCCGCGACCGCGACCGTCGCGATCAGAGGCACAAGACCCGTGCCCGGCCGCGTCGGCGTCTTTCTGTCCGCAGCGATCTCAGGCGCAGTCTCGTCGGTGATGGAGGCGGCGGTTGATCCGTCCGGCGGCGCGGATGCGCCCGTCCCCGTCTTTTCAGGCTCTGGCTTGGCCTTGTCGCGCACATCTTGCGGCGTGACGCCGGTGAGACCGCTGAGCTGTAGAGACAAGCGCCGCCAGCATTCGGCGGTTCGATCCCCGTCCCAATCGACAAAGTCTTCAGCATGGATGGTGCGGAAACCAAAGGGCGGTTTCACCGCTTCGAACTGCAGCGGGATCAGCTTGCCCTGATCAAGCGCCTCGATCGCCTCTTCACGCACCCAGTGGCTTGTGCGCGAGGCCTCCGTCCACACGACCAAGACGGCCTTGGCGTCCGTGATCTCCTGTTCTAGGCGCTCTGGAAACGTATTGCCGCCTTCCAGCGCGCCGTCCCAAAACACGCTGAAGCCGTCCTCTTCGAGCGCGCGCACCAACGGCGTCACCCGCTCTCTGTTCAGCCGCGCATAAGACACAAAATTGTCGGCCACGCCCGCCCCCGCAGCTTTATCCCGCCAGTCACGTCAGTGTTACCGCGTGGCTGCATCCACGCAAAGATGGATGCGCAACGACCGCATGCAGACGTGGACCGGACGTGGGATGCAAGGCTTTGTAGGGCCGGGTTGGGTCGAAAGCGTTGGTTCGCCGGCTGCCTCGAAACGGACAAATACGATGTCC
>CAZGCB010000188.1:0-1547 GCA_964524065.1 uncultured Caulobacterales bacterium
GGATCACCGAGCCGTCGCGGCGCTTGATGTCCTTGGCGGTGCGCACGACCACGGCGCGGCGCACATCGCCCTTCTTCACGCGTCCGCGCGGGATGGCCTCCTTGACGGACACCACGATGATGTCGCCCACATGGGCGTAGCGGCGTTTGGCGCCGCCCAGCACTTTGATGCACTGGACCCGGCGGGCGCCGGAATTGTCGGCGACCTCCAAATTGGTCTGCATCTGGATCATCGGATCCTCCTTGACCTGCGGTTTCCCGTCGCGCCCGGCGAGAGCCTCGCCTCAGCCGAGCCCTGGCGGGACCTACGCGGCCTCCTCAACCATCACTTCCCACCGCTTCAACTTCGAACGCGGAGGGCACTCTTTAATCTGCACCAAGTCGCCGACCTTGAACTGCTCGGCTTCGTCATGGGCGTGGTAGCGCTTGGAGCGGCGCACGGTTTTGCGCAAGAGCGGGTGCAGGTACGTCCGCTCCACCAAGACCACGATGGTCTTCGTCCCCTTGTCGCTCACCACCCGGCCTTGCAGAACGCGCTTTGGCATCCCGTCTCTCCTATGCCTGCGCGTCGGCCGCAGCAGCGTCCACCGCCGCGCGCGCCTTCTCGCGTAACGTCGTTTTCACCAGAGCGATCGTGCGGCGCACTTCCCGGATCCGATGCGTTTTCTCTAGCTGCCCAGTCGCCGTTTGAAAGCGCAGATTGAACTGTTCTTTCTTCAGCTTGAGCAGTTCGTCCTGCAACTGATCCGGCGTCATCGCCTTGGTGTCGGATACGGTTTGCGCCCACTTCTTCTCGGCCATGATCACGCGCCCCCTTCGCCAAACATGGCGCGGCTGACGATCTTGGTTTTGATCGGCAGTTTGGCCGCGCCCAACGCCAGCGCCTCACGCGCCAAGGGCTCCGGCACGCCGTCAATTTCAAACATGATGCGACCGGGCTTGACCTTGGCCACCCAGTATTCCGGGGAGCCTTTACCCTTACCCATCCGCACTTCTGTCGGCTTTTTCGACACCGGCAGGTCCGGGAAGATCCGGATCCACACCCGCCCTGCCCGCTACATATGACGGGTTATCGCGCGACGCGTCGCCTCGATCTGGCGCGAGGTGATGCGCTCAGGCTCCATGGCCTTAAGACCAAACGAGCCAAAATTGAGCGCCGTGCCGCCCTTGGCGGCGCCATGGATCCGGCCCTTATGGGCTTTGCGAAATTTGGTGCGTTTCGGTTGAAGCATTATGCCGCCCCTTCCGTCGCGCGCGCTCCGGCATTGCCGCCGCTGGAGCCGCCGCCGCGGCGATTGTCGCGATCATTGCGGCCGCGCGCTTCGCCGGCATTCTCCGCCCGACGCTCAGAGGCCATGGGATCGTGCTCCATGATCTCGCCTTTAAAGATCCACACCTTGATGCCGATAATGCCATAGGCCGTCAGCGCTTCGGCGGTGCCATAATCGACATCCGCGCGCAGGGTGTGCAGGGGCACTGAGCCCTCTTGATAGCGCTCGACACGCGCGATCTCCGCCCCGCCCAGCCGGCCGCCGACCTGGATTTTGC